>JAUPUU010000463.1 GCA_030917395.1 Cyanobacteriota bacterium erpe_2018_sw_21hr_WHONDRS-SW48-000092_B_bin.40 | reverse complement strand
GCATCACGTGGCACCAGTGGCAAGCAGAAAATCCAATAGACAACAAAACTGGTTTATTTTCCGCTTGAGCCAGCTCAAAAGCATCTTGACCCCACGGAGCCCAAGAGACCAAATCATCCTGGTGAGCCTCGAGGTAGGGGCTGATCTTAGTATTACTAGTTAGGCTCGGGTTCTTGCCCTGTCGTCCCAGCCTATCTCTCTGGCGCGCCCGCTGAGCCGCCTGTTCACTCTCTGCCCCAGGAGCTTTATCAGCTACATTTTGTTGACCGCACCCTGCCAACAAAAGAGCGCTAAAGGCCAAAGCCGCAGCAGACCGATAATGATTGTGACTAAATCTAGGGCTTGGAGCCATAAATCCTGCTTAAGAAGTGCCAAACTGTGAGTAACGAAGTAAAATTCCCTTACAGTAAGAATTGCACAAATCGGGAGAATCGCATGAAATCTGCTCTGTTGTCCACCCTGGTAGTCATCGCCCTGGCTTCCTCATTCGCGCTCACATGCTGCGCGGCCCCAAGTGAAACAAGCAAAACCAGTGGACCCGAGCTGGTAAAGGTTTCAGGCGATGCTAGCTTCCAAAAAGACGTGCTTGAGTCAAAGTTGCCTGTCGTAGTTGATTTTTACGCCGATTGGTGTGGCCCATGCAAGATGCTGGCCCCTATTGTGGAAGATTTAGCCAAAGAATATGACGGTAAAGTGGTCTTCTACCGAATCAACATAGACAAAAACGAAGCTCTTGCTAATAAGTTCGAGATTACTTCGATTCCGGCTTTAAAAGTTTTCAAGAACGGAAAGATTGTGGCCGATGCCCTCGGATTTAAAACCGCTGAGCAATTGCGTCCAGAAATTCAGAAGGCTTTGTAAAGAATACCTTTCTAGTAAAGGCGTAAGAAATTCCTGCTGAATTTCTTACGCCTTTCTTTTACAAAGCCAAAGCAACCAGACCACCCACCTTGCAGCGAAAGAAAACTCTCAAAAGCCCAGCCGGTGGACCCTAAGGTTGAAAACAGCAACTTCTCGTTACGAAGCGGTTTCTGCGCGTTTAAGGTGTTAGGATAGTTGAGTAACTACAATTTGTAATCACGTGACTACAAACTAGTTAAAAAGCGCTCGAAAGACCCGCAAATTGACAAAAGTGGCTGACCAAAATGGCTGAAAAGACAACTAATATAAGCCTTCGCATTCCCGAAGAGTACAGAAAACGTCTTCAGCTTCAAGCCGATCAAAAAAGCCTGAGTTTTAACGCTCACGTTCTGCGTGTACTTGAAATCCACTTGATGAGCTCAGGATTTGGTCCAATCTCCCAAACATCAAGCACCGGCCGCCTCTTCCAAATAAGATGCGAGCCATATATCGACAATGTTGATGAAACCACTTGGGCATTCTTCATCGACGAACCAAAGTTTGAGAAAGAACGCGCCTATTACTCTATAGGAATAGGCCGTACAATTCTCAGAGACTGGCAGGTCAAGGACAAAGCCACAGTTTCGAAAGAAATCGGGCTGGCACTCTTGGGCTACTACAATCGCAAAGGCATGGAACTCGACCGCTTGGTCTGGAACCAATATCCAGGGCCCGACAACGATGGCCGCAGAATACTGCAAGTGGCTGAAGTACCGGAAACACTAGAGCAGTTTTTGGATCTGCTCATGGCTGACCAATGGACCGACAAGTTCGTTGAGCAATCAGAGAAGAGTCAGGACATCCGTCGAGGAAGACCTGAATCTGCTTTGTACAGGTGATAGTGCTACCTGTTCGAAGACTTTAAGAACCACAACGAGATATTGAGCAGCCACCGCAAGTGGTGGCATTGATAAGCTCAGAGGAAAAAACTATGCTCGAATTCATTGTACTTTTCGCCATCTTCTACGTATGGCACGCCTGTGGCATCACCCTCGGTTATCACCGTGGCCTTTCTCACAGAGCTTACAGCTGCCCTAAATGGGTGGAATATTTCTGGGTCTTGCCCGGATTTCTAGCCTTCGAAGGTTCGCCAATCTGGTGGAGCACCATGCACCGTGCCCATCACCACCACGTAGACACAGAATTAGATCCGCACTCACCACGTTACGGTGTCGCCTACGCTCACCTTGGCTGGTTGGCCAAAATGAGCTATCCATCACACATTGACCCAAATGTTCAAGCGAAAGATTTGATCAACGATCCAATTTACGCTTTCCTCGAACAGGGCGGAAACTGGCGCAAAGCCCACACTCTTTCTTATACACTGAACTTGCTTTTCCGCGTTGCCATCTTAGCCGCCTTCGGCTGGGTGCCAGCACTAGCTAGTCTCTTGGCTGGTTTGGCCGTACAACAAATTCCACTTATGCTCAACGTTCTTTGCCACTTGCCTAAATGGGGCTACAAGACCTATGCCGGATACGACGACAGCGTCAACGTCTGGTGGGTAGGCTTGCTCGCTATGGGCGAAGGCTGGCACAACAATCACCACGCCGCTCCTGGCTCAGCTAAAAGCGGTATGGCCTGGTGGGAACTGGACGTTTCTTACATGATTCTTGTGGTCATGAAAAAACTTGGGCTAGTTACCCGCATGAATGTTGTTTCTCACGAACGCATGATGGAAATTGCTTCTAAGTACAAGCCAGCAGTGGCAGAAATTGCAGCTCCAGTAGTAGCTCCAATATCTGTACCAGAAATGGTTCCTGCGATGGCCTCAGTGGCTGCAGTAGCCAGTGGCAAGTATTCTGATGTGATTGAATCGCTAGAAACAGCAGTGAAGAACTCGAAAGACCTGGCTGTAGATATCAGCGCTAAACAGAAACAAAAAGCGGTTGCTTACACAATCTCGCTTTAACTTCTTCTCTTAAGTCAGACCAGAATCAGAAAATCGAATAGGGCAGGGGCAAAGAACTAATTTGTCGCTGCCCTTTTTAATTGTTAGAGTAGTTTGTACGATCAAAAACTTGAACTTCCTTTTGGAAGCTCTGATAGGCCCCTCAATTGCCGCAGCTACCCCACGGACACGAGCATAGAAGCGATGCCGCCTCAAAAGCGGCAGAAGTTGGCGCGCCCAGAGAAACACAAGCAGCAACTGAGCAAACAACGGCAGACAAACTTTCCAGTGAAGCCAACCTGCTATTAGGAGCACTCAAGCGCACCCCTCAGGCCTTCGTAGACCGAGCTAAAGACGCGACTGGTGACAAGCTCAGCGAGACCGGCGTAGAAGTTGCTACAAGCGTCGCCATCGGTGCCGCCTTTGCCGTAGCCTTGAAGAAGCCCCAGGTGTTCGGAAAAGTAGTGGCTCCTTACGTTGAAGGTGTGGCTCTAAACGCTGGCAAAATCTTGGGAGCAGTTGCTGCGGTCGATGTTGGCACAAAAGTAGGCGTACCTGCCTATCAAGTCTGGAAAGACCCCCGCACCCTCGAACACAACAAAGTGCAGCTAGGCAATTCACTGGGTGGAATGGCCTTTGATTATCCCCTCATGGCCGCTTCAGGCTTTGCCGGATTTGGTGTGGGCTCGAAGTTAGCGCGCATGGAAATGGGAGCCGGGCTGGGCCTCGGCAAGAAAATGGAGCTGGGGGCAAAACCCGAATCTAGTGCGCTCAAACATCTGGACACTCCAGCCACAACTCCACACACCTTTGAAAAGCTATCCACTCAAATGAAAGCCGCACAAGCCACAGAGCAAAACATTATGGCTTCCGTAAAAGAAGAAAACTTCCTCGGTCGCGGCAGCAATGGTGCGGTGTACAAACTAGATTTCACCAATGATTTTGTCGTCAAAGTGCCAGAGTTTGCTAAAGGCAAACCGCCAACTGGAAAAATTGAAGAAGTGACCGACTTCATGCCTGGTCACAACGTCGGTCAGCCCGTAGCAAAACTGGGCGACTTTGAAATTCTCAAGAAACAGGATGGTTTTGCCGCCGGTGGTCCGAGCTACAAGGCCCGCAAAGAAATGGGTCCAGAAGCAGCTGAAGCAGCCTTTGCCAAAGGTGTAAAAGCGAGCGCTGAGCTGCCCCAGTCAGCCTACGACGACCTGGCTAGAACGATGATGGCAGTGGAAAAGCATGGCCTGCAATTCGACCCATCCAAGCCAGGAAACATCTTGATTGATCCAGTTGGTAAGCGCTTCAATCTTGTGGATATCTCCAAAGCCAATGCGACAAAACCTTATGAACACACGGTTGCAGACATTATCGTTCCTCTGGCAGACAATTATTTTGTAGGCTCAGTGTTGCCAAATAAAGGCGTGGCCTACCAGCCTTATCTTCAGCAAATAATTGCGAAAGCAAACATCGCCGCCAAAAATGCTGGCATGCATGAACGACCAGAACTTGGGTCTAGTCTGAGTTATAGCTATAAGCTAGCGGGATTGAAAGTACCGGGTGAGTAAAATTCTGGAACTGCGATCAGTCCACAAGCCGATACTGAGCCGAAAGGAATTAGTTGCACTAATAGCAAGTTCGATGACTATGGGCAGCATTCCGATTTTCTGCCAGTTAACTCTCTTTGCACCAATCCACTGTTACTTCTGGGCTTGCCTCAACCAAACTACAAAACTAGTCACAGGCATGCTTTTATTCATAGGTATAGCCTATGCATTCGGCTCACTATTTGCACTACTTTTCAAAAGCAGTCGGCGCTATGCCCAGAAAGCGCTTTTAATTAGTCTGTGCTTTGTGATCTTTCTATTCTCAGGCCTCAAAGCCAGATCAGCCTTGAGAATGAAACAGTTTGAAGACTTGGTTGATCGCTCGAAACCTCTTATTGCTGCAATCTCGCTCTTCGAAAAGGATCACGGTCGCCCGCCAGCTAAGCTGGAATTACTGGTGCCCAAATATATTAGTGGTGTTCCTCACACTGGCTTGGGCGCTTACCCAGACTATGAATACAGTACACCCGGCACCTCTCTGGGACAGGAAGCTTCGTGGGAGCTTAGCGTGGACTGTCCCGTAGGTTTCTTCAAATTTGATGCTTTCTACTATTTACCAACTGAAAAATATCCCGAGGATGTTTTCGGCGGCTATTTGGAGCCAATCAAAAGCTGGGCATATTTTCACGATTGAACCGAGACATAACTGAACCGCAGACGCATTGGGAATGGCACCATTGCTAGAGCCTTGGAATGCGGTCAGAATGTTTCTGCTATCGTCGAAAAATTTGTCGTGACCGAATGTTCAACTTGCTGTAGCAACTTCACCTCTAGGTACCGATAGAAATGCACGAACTGATCAGCATTGAAAAATCGAAATTGCTACCAATAACTGCTGCACTTGCAGTTCTAGCAGCTGCAAACTGGGCGAACACCACCAGACAATATTTCTTCGAATTAAATCACTCTGTAGAACTAATTTCAGATGCAACAGTAACTGAGTGCGCAAGCTGGAGCGTGCTAGACTCCGCGATCTACAAACTAGAAAACCGCCGAACTCAAGTCTCACCAACTGGAGAGATACTAATTGCACCTCCTGAGTTGACTTGGCTACCAGTGTGCAGAAATATACTGAAGTTGCCACAGTCAGCATCAGCAGGTGACGTGAACCAAGCGATCGAAAGTAGGATCGCCGAATTCAAGGCCACCGGTTCCAACGATGGCATGAAGGAAGCAAAGGAAATACTGGGAATCAAGGAGCCAATCCAGACCAAAGCAATTTTGAGACGATTGCACTTCCTCGACCAATCAGTAAACGAGCTAAATAACAACCATCGCTATGGCCAAAACCATGGAATGATCTATAGAATTTCTCATTTCAAACTTTTGAACGAAATGCAAGCAAAGGCCATAGCGAGAGCCAAACTCATCGACGACCTTACTTTCGGTCTGCTTTAGAGTGAAGCCACCTAAATCCCATGCAACCGCCACAGGAACAAAGGGATTGGCAATCCGCCAAACCTGTAATACAATCAATACATGTATTACAGGTAAGCACCTATGACTACTTCAGTTAGATTCACCCCAGAAATAGAAGAGCGTTTGAATATCCTTGCAAAGGAAACAGGGCGCGCTAAAAGCTTTTACATCAAGCAAATGGTGGAAGACAATATCGACGCGATCGAAGACTGTTATTTGGCGGAAGCCACCCTTGAGCGCATCCGCTCTGGCAAAGAACAAATCCACACCAGCGCATCTGTGAGAGAAGAGCTTGGCTTGGGCGATTAACTATTCTGATACGGCACTAAAAGAACTAAAGAAGCTTGACAAAGCTGCTGCGCGAGAAATCCTCGACTATTTAGCCGAGAAAATTGCAATTCTCGATGATCCAACAAAGGCAGGAAAAGTACTCACAGGAACGCTTGCTACCTTCTGGCGCTATCGCGTTGGCGATATGCGCGTAATCTGCCACATAGACAAAGGTGAGGTGACCGTGCTCGTTTTGCGCGTTGGGCATCGCAGCAAAGTGTATAAGGACGAAAAACAGGTAGCGCAAAAAGCCAAGTCAGAGATTGCTGAATTCGAAGAGAAGCGCGAAATCAAAAAAACAAAAAGTCCTTAGGGTAGATTTGTCGCTGGCGCAGAAATTAAGTTTTACTGCTCTCATCCCGATAAATCCAGCAGAGAAACAAAACCAAACTCCAACAAGCAGTCACCGAAAGAATTACTTCTGACTCAAAGAGCAGACCTTCAAAACCAGCAAAAAGAGTTCCAAACGTAGTCAGACCTAACAAAAGGCAGCGCGCTAACACACCCACATTGCGATCCAAGCCTCGAGCTTTTTCTAGCTCACGCAACTGTTCTTCAAGCTTCTTTCTCTCTAATAGAACTGCGGGATCAGTCCTAAATCGCGAACGATTTAATTTTCCCCGAACTCTTAAGAGTCGCACCTCACACCAGTCAACACCAACAGGGAAAAGCAATTCGGAATGATCCAAAAACATTTTCCAAGACTTCGCTTCTTTGACTAAGCCTCGCGCTAGGCAATCCTCATATTGACGCTCTGTCTCGTCGAGGAGCTCCTTTATCTTTTGAGCATCCAACGTGAAGAGACCCATAAACTTCATCAGTAAACACCCTTAATCGAGAGCACCGAAAGGATGTCTCGGAAATAGCGGCGCACTCTTGTAAGAGGATGATTAGGGAATTGCACGTCGTGCTCAGGCGCGTCAGGTGAATAGTGGCCCTTGGCTGTACCGTGCTCAAAGCGCGTTGCTGACTCAGACAATTCGCGAATGGAAACACCAGAAGCAATGAAGCGATCCAAAACAATCGCTTCTCGAATGCCTGTGATTCCAGTCTCCATGCACATCAACTGCAGAGTAAAGAAACTATTGGTGAAGGGCAATATCAAACAACCCGAATAGACCATGCCGCTTGGAGCTTGATTCTGCTTCAGTATGTACCAAAGCGCAGGCACTCCAGCAGCACCAACAACATCAACAGACACCATAATCTGACCGGCTTGGTCAGCGATATCACGCACGGCTTTACGCACACCGACGTGGTCGTCTAAATCAATTCCTTCCAGAGCCTCGGGCTGATAAGTGAGCAAAAGCGTGCTGGCAAACTCGTCGCCCTCAGCGTCTCGCATCCATTGCCGCCGCTGACTATCGGCGTGCACAGCTGTCCAGCCTTCAAGGCGCAGATTAATTGCATCGAAGCCTAACTGCTCAGTGACCATACAAATCCCACTACTTTCTAATTTCAATTTCTAACAGCACTTTCTATTTTCACTCATATTCTCTTTACCCGCCGTTCAGTAGAAACTGCGCGAGTAATCAATTTTGCTTGCCCCAGTTGGTCGAAAACCTTGACTGAGCTATCGTTCTTAACCAGACCATCTCGTATCAAGGTGTAGCGGTTTAGCTCTTCGTCTTGATAGGCCTCCACCACTCTTTTCTCTTTCTTGCTCACAACTTTATGAACGGCCTGCACCTTAATCACAGCCGAATTCTTACCATCTAAAATCATTTCGTATTTCTTGACGCGGTGATAATCCACGGCAAAGCCGCGATCGACAGCACCAGCTGCGCCCAAAGGCACAATCATGAATACATTACCGCGCCGGTCTTTATAGCTGCCAAAGTAATCGGTAACACGAGCGGCCTGTTTGCCAATCGGCTTCAACTCTTTGCCGCTGGGCAATTCTTTGCGCGACAACTCATTGGATTCTGTGCGTTGCCACTGGCCAGCCAACCAAAACGGAACTTTAATCTGTAGCTTGCCTGGGCGCTTCACAGCGGTAGCTAAGGTGTTCTGCTCCGCCGCCTCTCGTAGCCGTTTTTTATACAGCGCTTGGCCCGGATCGATATGCGGAGTGCGCGAATACAAGAGCAAATTGCGCTGACGAGCCTGAGACTCAGTCTCAGTAAGTGTTTGAGTATGCTGACTGGTTGAGGTACTAACAACCGGATTGCTGACAGCAGGGTTATTGACCGCCGGGTTACTAACAGCCGGATTGCTCACAGCTGGGCTCGTGCTGCTACTAGCGCTCGACTTGCGATAAGGATTGACCAGGGCAGGTGGATTATTAGCAGGTATTGCCACAGTGGGAATTGCAGCGGCCGAAGCAGCGCCTTGAACAGCACCTACTCTTTCGCTCTCTGGCAGCGGCTCTAAAGACTCGCTATGAGTAATGCCACCAGATAATTTGAAAGAGTTTTTCTCTTGGCCCTGCTCTTGAGCATATCCCGGCAGCAACGCAATAGTGAGAGCCAGCAAGGCTCCTACAGTGAAAATTCTCGCCGGCATAAGAGTCTTAAACAGAAACGCCAGCCTTATCGCGAGCGCTATCAGCTCGACGCTGTTGCTCCAAAAGCACCATCAACACTGAGATATCAGCCGGGCTGACACCGCCGATGCGTGAAGCCTGACCTAAAGTCATTGGGCGAATCTTGTTCAGCTTCTCGCGCGCTTCTTTGGACAAATGGTCTGAAGCCAGATAGTTGAAATCAAGGGGAAGCTTGAAACCATCAAGCTTTTCAGTTTGAGCAATGAGCAAGCGCTGACGCTCAATATAGCCAGCATATTTGATGTCGGTCTCAACTTCCAAACCAAAAGCAAAGCCTTCTTCTGATGCAGGAGAGAGCGTGTTAATTACTGAGTATGGAACTTTAGGACGGCGCAGCAGCTCTTCTAAAGTAGCCGACTGCTTCATCGATTCATCGTAGGGCGCAAGGGCTTCTTCCCACTCTGGGTTGGGATGAATGCGCACTGACTTCACGCGTTTTTTCTCAGTTTCAATTGCTTCTTGCTTAGCGACAAAGAGCTGCCAACGATGATCGTCGACCATGCCCACTTCGCGACCAAGCGGAGTAAGGCGCATGTCAGCATTGTCTTGACGCAAGAGCAAACGATATTCAGAGCGAGAAGTCATCATACGGTAGGGCTCACCAATTTCTTTGGTGACCAGATCATCAATCAATGTGCCAGTATAACTAGATGAACGAGGTAAGATGAAGGCATCGCGCTCAAGTGCATAAAGAGCAGCATTGATACCAGCCATGATGCCCTGGGCGGCAGCTTCTTCATAGCCAGAAGTACCAAGAATCTGACCAGCAGCAAAGAATCCAGGCAAATCTTTAGCCATTAAGGCATGGTTGAATTGAATCGCAGGAAGATAGTCGTACTCCACCGCATAGGCTGGACGCACCATCGATGCATTTTCCAAACCAGGCAGCGAATGCACAATATCGTGCTGCACAGCCACAGGCAGACTGGTAGAGCAGCCCTGCAAGTAGACTTCATAGGTCGAGCGGCCTTCGGGTTCAAGGAATAGCGAATGGCTATCTTTGTCAGCGAAACGCACAACTTTATCTTCAATTGATGGGCAATAACGTGGCCCCACGCCATGAATCATGCCTGAATACATAGGCGACTGATGGAGATTGGCACGGATTAACTCGTGAGTTTTCTCATTAGTGCGAGTCTGATGACAAGGAATTTGTGGCAGCACAGGCCGCTTGTCGAGGAATGAGAAGAACTGCAACTGATCATCACCTGGCACAACAGGCAACTGCGAATAATCAATGGTGCGACCATCAATGCGCGGAGGAGTGCCGGTTTTTAAGCGCCCAGTAGTGAAGCCCAGAGCACGCAAGAAAGCAGACAAGCCAACAGCAGGAAACTCACCGGCCCGACCGGCTGGCATAGTTTCTTTGCCAATCCAGATTGTGCCTTCGAGGAAAGTTCCAGCGCAAAGCACAGCAGACTTACAGGCAATTTGGTCGCCAAAAGCAAGCTCTATTCCTGAAACCTTGCCGTCTGTGAGCAGCAAGTTTTTCACCATACCCTGTCTCAAGGTGAGATTGGGCAAAGACTCCATGTACTCTTTCATCCAGGCGGAGTATTCGCGCTTGTCTGACTGAGCACGCAGAGACTGCACCGCAGGGCCGCGGCTAGAGTTGAGCATGCGAATTTGTAGGTAAGTAGCGTCGGTGGCAATGCCCATAACGCCGCCCAGAGCATCAACTTCGCGGGCAAGGTGAGTCTTACCAGGACCGCCAACGGCTGGGTTACAAGGCATAGCGCCGATTGTGTCGAGATTAACAGCTAATAGAAGGGTGCTCAAACCCATACGGGCGCTGGCATTTGCTGCTTCGCACCCGGCGTGTCCGCCGCCTATAACCACTACGTCGTATTGCATAGTCACTTTCTATATCTCTTACCAGATTGCTCATGATAACAAATCCTCTTGAAAAACATGGTAAAAGACCCCAGCTGGCGAAGCAATAGCGCAACATCGCAGCAATATCGGCTGCCATTATCTATAATCTGTTACATAGTTGGCCTGGAACAGGCCAGAATCTGAGGTCCAGTTAATCTATGTCCACTTCAGCCAAGTTACTGCTGCTCGCCTCCCTTACGGTAGCAACACTTGCCTGGCCGACCTCTTCAGCTTTGGCAGAAACGGAAAAAGCAAAGCCATCAGCCGACATCGCCTCAGCCACCCAAGCGCCCAGCGATAAATCCAGCGATAAACCCAGCGAGAAGTCGAGCACTGAGGCAAGCGCAGGCCCCAGCGATAAACCAAGCGGTAATCCTAGTGACAAGCCCAGCGTTCCCGGTGAACCACCAGTATTGGACCCCAACAAGTTTTTCGGCCATGCCAAATCTGGCTATGCCGCCGCGCAACTTTGCCCCGAGATTTGCGCCAAGCTCTTTTGCTACTGCGGCTGCGACATGACCGATGACCACGACAGCTTGCTCGATTGCTTCACTACCGATCACGGCGTCGATTGTCACATCTGCCAAGAAGAAGCGCTCATAGCCTTAAAAATGAAGCGCGAAGGCAAATCGATGAAGCAGATTCAGCAAGCCATCGACATCATGTTTGAGAAGGAATATCCCTTTGATGAGCCAACTGCGGTGATTCAAAAGTATCGCAAAAACAGACTGTGGCAGCCCGGCACAGTGAAGACCTTGGACAAGCCCGGCAATGCAGCAGCAAAGAGCAGCCCTACGCCAGCTGGCAATAGCGCTGGAACGGCAAGTCAAAGCGCAAGCGGTAAACCGGGAGCCACTTCCACGAAATCTGCGACTTCTTCTGGCAAGCCTATACTAGGCAAAAACGGCCAGCCTGTGGGCGCATGCTGCGCTGGTCATAGCAAAGAGAAGAAGTGAGGCCACTTTACCCTTCTTACTTTTGAGTCACCCCAACAGCCGCCAAAGGCTTGCACTTAGCAGGCTGAAGCGGCGAGAACCTAGCAGTAAAATGCCTGAGCAACGGCGGCTCACTGACAATGGTCATGCCCACAAGCGACTGGCTGCGCTCCTGCACTAGCTGACAGGCCTCAATCACATAGTCATAGTGGCTTTGTCCGTAAACTCTACGGGGCAGCGCTAAGCGCACCAATTCCTGCCTGGCTGGCTCCTGGCTGCCGTCGGCTTTAGTGTGACCAAACATAGCAGTGCCGATCTCACATGAGCGCAGCCCACATTCCAAATAAAGCTCACAGACCAATCTCTGCCCCGGTAGATAGCGCGGCTCAATAAGCGGCAGCATTTTCTTGGCGTCGATATAAACAGCGTGCATGCCCGAGGGCTCAACTACAGGAATTCCAGCAGCACTCAATCCACTGGCGAGATACTTCGCCGCAGCAAGTCGATAGCAGAGGTAATCCTCGTCCATTGCCTCTCGCAAACCAACAGCAATTGTCTCCAAATCGCGGCCGTTTAAGCCGCCATAGGTAGAAAAACCTTCCGTAATAATCAGCCTGTTTCTAACTGAATTGGCTAGCGCCTTATCTTTCAAGGCAATGAAGCCGCCCATATTCGCTAGTCCGTCTTTCTTAGCCGACATCATGCAACCATCGGCAAGGCCGAACATCTCCCGAGCAATGTAGCCAATCGACTTATCGGCATAAGCAGGTTCTCTCAGCTTGACCAGATAAGCATTCTCAGAGAACCTGGCGGCATCAATAAAGAGAGGCTTGCCGAACTGTCTGGCCAATTGACTGATTTCTCTAACGTTTTCAACTGAGACCGGCTGCCCACCAACAGCATTGTTGGTGACCGTAACCATGATAAAGGGAATCGATTCAGCTTTTGCTTTAAGCAGCGCCCTGAGCGCCTCGATATCCATATTGCCTTTGAAAGGAGAAATTGAAGAAAAATCTTTTGCTTCCTGGCAGGGCAAGTCAATTGCCTCACCACCGAGAAACTCAATGTTGGCTCTGGTTGTATCAAAGTGGGTGTTGCTTGGCACTATATGATTTGCTTTTACAAGCTCACCAAAAAGCAGTCGCTCGGCCGCTCTTCCCTGGTGAACCGGAATGACGATAGGGAAACCGAATATTTGTTGCACCGCCTCTTCAAAGCGAAAATAGCTGGAGCAGCCAGCATATGATTCGTCACCGCGCATAAGTGCAGCCCACTGCTCACTAGACATAGCAGAGGTGCCGCTATCGGTGAGAAAGTCAACCATTACATCTTCGGCTCTGATCTGAAAGAGGTTGTATCCGGCTTTCTTGAGTATCTCTTCTCGCTCTGAGCGGGTCGTAAACTTAATTGCTTCCACTACCTTTGTGCGAAAAGGCTCAATGATTGTCTTCACGAAAAAACCTCAGAAATAAGAGATGCAAGAGCTAAAACAAAGCAAAAAAAGACGCCCATCCTCCGAAATTCAAATCCTTAAGAGGATCATGCTTGGGGTGGGCGTCTTCGATGTATTTATAGTAACAAGCTAAGGCTGCCGCTCTATCATCCGCTGGGTGGATTGCCAAAGATCCTAAGGTGGATTAAAAAAGGTTACCAGTCAGATGGCACTAGTTTTTCATATGCAAAGCCTTGCTGACATTATTAGCAGCCTGAACAACTGCAGCCCGACCTAAAATAGCAAGACAGAGGCTGTCAGGAAAGAAATCAGGGAAACCTGGATTTTTCAGAATCTCTTCTGCGTGATTGAGCTTACTCCCAATGCCAAACTCTTTCTGATCCATCGCTTTGGCACTAGTCACTCCTTCATCGAGCAGTTCGCCGCTCTTGTCATCGAAAATTTTGACCCAAATATAGTAGTAGGGAAAGCCGACACCAATGTGAATAGCGTCCTTCTGCAAAAGCTCATAAGTGGTTCGAACTTTCCGCCCCATCCTTTCGGTAAAGCAAGCATCGAGATCCCGAGTTAGGTATTTATCGAAAAGTTTCCCTGGTGGCGTATTAGCGACAATGTGAGCGCGATGCATCTCCTCAAAAGTCTTTATCAAAAGGTCTTTTTGTTGCTGACTAGCTTCTGCTGGCGCTGGATTTTCAGCACGACAATGGAGAGCAAGAGGCCCGGCGGAGGCAATTACAAAGACCCCTGCAAACAAAAGCTGAAGTAATTTCATATTTCTTCCTGCATGTAAGCCGTTTACATGAGAACATCTTAGACCGGCCCATGTATCCATATTGTCAAAACATTGGTCGATTCTCGTAAAACAATTGGACCGATATGGTTAAGACTATGGATTCAAACAAAAGTAATTCGAAAGCAAGTAAGGTCACTGGCAAAGAGGCTGGTAAAGAGCCGAGCAAAGTGACTACAAAAGTGACTCTTAAGTCACCGACTCTTCCCTCTAAATCAACTACTCCACTCAGCAATCTTGACCTCGCTGACGACACCGAATATGGTGACTTTATCTTGAGCGGGCAAAGCCTGGTCGGCCAATCTTTTGAGCGGGTCACCATCGAACGTAGCCTATTCAAGCTCGTGCGCTGCTCTGCACTAAATCTTGCCAAATCGAAATTAGTGGATATTCGCTTCGAAACCTGCGACTTGTCTAACTCTGAATTTGAAGATGGCAAATTCACTCGCGTAGAAATGACTGACTGCAAGATCACGGGTATGCATGTCACAGATACAGATATCGGTGATCTACTGTTACAGAGCTGCACGGGCGAACTGGTTCAGTTTCACGATAGCGTTTTCAAACGGGTCGTGTTTCAAGGCTGCCAACTTCGTGGCGCCGATTTTCGCTACTGCAATTTGGAGGGCGCTGTTTTCAAAGACTGCGACCTACAAGAAGCTGAGTTCTACGAAGCTAAACTGGCTGGTGCCGACTTCCGCTCATCCAATATCATGGGCATTAAGGCTCATCCAGCCGATCTTAAAGGCGCCATAATTGATTCAGACCAAGCGGCAATGCTAGGCCGCCACTTCGCCACACTATTAGGAATGGAAGTGAAAGAAGGCTAAAAAACCCCAAATTACTTGTTCGACCTGCGACTGTCGATACTGTTGCGGTACTCGGTCAGGCCATCAATGCGCTTCTGGCAGGCCTGATTAATCTCATCTTTTTCTCGCTCGAATTCTTTCTTCAGGCGGTCAACTCGCTCTTGATACTCGGCTCTGACCTGGGCTTGATACTCTTGTCTAAAATAGCCAGATCGCCTGCCTCTAGGGGCATTGGCAATCTGCTGCTGCATAGCCTTTTGTTCTTGCTCAAGGCGGTCATCGAGAGTGCGCTGCTTCACCTCAAGCTTGTCTTTGGCGTCCTTTTGCAAGCGCGCAGTTTCTTCTTGAACATATTCTTCACTGCTGTGATTGGTGCCTGCTGTAGGGCGGGGCAGGGCCGAGCCATTGCTTACACTATTGGTCGAACCGCTGGCCATCCGACGTTGTTCATAGATTTGCTCAAGCGCTTGATAGGCATTGACCGCTTCAGTAGAGCCTTTGCCACCGCGCAGGCAATATTTGTAGGCGGCTTCAGCCTCAGCTACCTGATTGAGCTTGATGCAAATATTGCCAAGCAAGTAGTGGGCTGTGAGGCTTTTGGGATGAGCTGCCAAAAGAGTGCGACAAAGCTTCTTTGCCTTCTCATATTGATTGTCAAAATACTGATCAAGAACGGCCTTGATTTGAGTTTCTTCATCAGCCGCCATGCATGGCAGGGCAGCCTGACTTATTAATAGCAGCGAGACAAGGACTGCAGCATTGAACTTAACTGCCACTCGGAATCTGACCGCAGCTCTGAATTTCAATTCGCCGGCGGCTCGGGCTTGCACACCCGCCCCGTTGGCAATTCTGTAAAGAATCCGATTAAGCATACACGCCTGAGATTAGAGCTACTTATTACTAAATAGTCTACAGCGAAAATATATATTAGCTAGCGCAGTGCCCCTGTCTCTGACTTAAGCTCACACGACTCTTCAAGTAAATAGCCGCTTCAGCCGGGCGAACCTCACCTGACATTATGCGCTTCAACATAGACACGCACAGGTCAACGGCTTCTTGCACGACCAGGCCAGCATCAACCAAAACCTCCCCGAGCTTGCGATTCAAACTGAGGCTTACTTCTAGAGCATCAAAGAGTTCTGTTTCATTGATAAAACCAGCCTTAACCATCAGTTGGCCAAGTTTGCGAACACAGTCATTGCCAGCACCGCCCTCTTGCTGGTCAACGTAGGCGCCACCTTGATAGAGGCGACGGCACTCATCAGCAGCCTTGGCAAAAGATAACTTACCCTCTCGATACTGCACCAAGAGCTCAATACAATAGCGATGGAAGGCTGGAGATATGCGGCGGCGCAAGAGCAAAAGCCGACCGCAGGTAATGTCAGCCTCAATGCTGGAGCGCATCACATAAGGAATTTCATTTTTAGTAAGCACACCAGCTTGGCCCAATAAATCGATGAGAATACTGGCTGGTCCTTCTGGCTGCTTTTCGGCATTGCCGACCACAATATGCTCAGCGCCCCAGGTCAGCTCTTGTATCACTTTTCGAGCGTCAGCCACGCCAAGACCACCGGACCGTGCTCGTCGTTGCACAGCTACATACCGGTCTACTTGCTGATCTTGCAATTGACCGGTTGATACCAATACGCGACCGAGGGGTAACTTGGAAGCAAAAGCGAGAGTAAGTGCGGCCTCTACAGCCTCTCTAGTAAGAATTCCGGCACCGATTAGTAACTCTCCTAGCCGTAAGCCGTCTGACATTGGTTTCTGAATGCGCAACATGATATGGCCTCGCGAAGATGTGAGGGCTCTCTAAAGCCAGTAATAATATTGAGGGATAGTAAAGCGAACAAAAATGACACTACCGTGGCATTACCAGCGATACCGGCACAAATGAAAGTGCCGCAGCTAGTATTCCAAAGGGAATACCATTTAGTTCCGAAGAACCAGGTCTTAGAAATTTGGTCTTAGTAAAAGAAAGGATGCCGGAGACAAACTGCCTCAACGCAGAATGTAGCAATGTTAGCCACCGTTGTCAAGCACTTTTTATCTAGTGGTACAATCCTTGCCTATGGAATCTACCGAAAACATTGACGTGAACCAAGCCCCTGCCGCCGCCCCGGCCTCTAAGCGGCGCCGCTGGCTAGAGATAAGCGGGCTTGTCAGCGCTCTACTTATAGTCTGCCTCATTGCCATTTACCAAGAAGTAGAAAATCAACCTTACAAAATCTACAGCGATGCAAAAATGGTTCCCGCCACATCGGCTGCCATTGTATTTGGTGCAGGCATTGGTTCACGCGAATTCAAAGATCGCATTAGCACAGCAGCCACTTTGTACAAACTAGGAAAGGTAAAAAAGCTCCTTATGACCGGTGATAACGGTCAACTTAGTTACAACGAACCACAAGCCATGAAAGATGAGGCAATTCGCGATGGAGTTCCCGCAGCAGACATAACTTGTGATTACGCCGGATTTAGAACCTATGACAGCCTTTACCGCGCCAAAGAAATTTTCGAAGTGAAGCAAGCAGTACTGGTCACCCAGCGTTATCACTTACCCCGGGCCATGTTTCTCGCGCAAAAGCTGGGCCTCGAAGTAACTGGAGTAGATGCTGGCATACAGTCGTATGGCTCAATTCAATCTTGGTATGACTTCCGCGAAATACTTGCCGCTGAGACTGCCTGGCTTGATGTAATGACCGATCACAAGCCAAAGTTTCTAGGCAAGAAAGAACCATTGTTTCCCGAAGACGCCGTCACGCCTCGGCTTCAATAACTGCTATCTCGGCAACTGCTACTTTCGCTACAACCTCAAGATGCTTAATCTCAATAGACTTTATATTGACGCCCCACTCGCGAGTTTGCTTCTCAGCTAGCGCCTTCAGTCTTTTGTTAATTCCTTTTTGCTCAGTTTGCAAAGTCTGCAAATCATTCTGTGAAACGGCTGTTCGCAACGCCGTCTGCACCACAGCGCCGGTAGCACTGACATAGTCGTCAACCTTAGTGACAGCCTTGGCCACATCTCCGACCTGAAACATACAAACTGCCGAAATACTTACAGTCTCAAGCTCTAGGGTGGTAGCGCTAATCTCTGGCGTCTCCACAACTTTGACCCTAGTATCAACGGTCTCGGCTGTTTCAAAAATTGGCATAACCAAGTGCACGCCAGCACCTTTGGTAGCAACCACTTTACCAAAGCGGTAAATAACCAAACGGTTACTATCTTTAACGACTTTTATGCCTGAAAAAATCAGCATAACAATCAAAACTAGTATTCCGCCGATAATTTCCAAGCTCTCTCGTCCTCCAGAAGCGCCATGCAAACAATCGTATACCATCAAACGAAAAGCAATTGAACCGATAGACGCAGATCAGGATATTCCCTAGTTTGAAGTTTCTGATCGGCAGCTACCATGGTAGAGGGTTATTGTAGTGGGTTTGGGAATATCAAATTGCAGGAACCCAGCTTAATTGCTCAGAGCAGAAATCTGGAGATGCAAATGCCTCAGCCCGCGCAACTGTCTAAAGAGAAGAAGCCAGACAAGGGCAAGGCAGAGAGTAAATCTTTTGCGCCGAAGTATTTTGACCCCATCGAACACGGACAAGTCAAAAAACGCGGCTTGCTATTTTTGTTCTGCGGCGTAATTTTGCCGACCATCGCAATGTTGTTTGAGACAACTTTTCATTTTTGCGCCCACAATTTCTTTGATCCATTTCCCACGCCTAGTCACGTTGTCCTTTTCGGCTTAATTCCACTAAGCAACTTCTTGGTCTGGTTAGGCACAAGAAAAGACCTCTCAAACCACTATGCCTTCATGTCTCTGGCCAGCGGCATGGCCATGGGGGTGAGCTGTCTATACTCATTGATGTTTCTGCCGCTCACACCAATATCCTGTTTCTTCACTCTAGCTCTGGGTTTTGGTCTGCTGGGCTTGGCTCCACTCTTGTCAGTGCCCTGCAATTTGATTGCAGGAAAGACAGTTTGCCGCCTCGCCGACCGCAAAGGCACCTACTTCAATGCTCATCAGTTTGAGCACATGGGCCACATGATTATTCTTGTTATGGTGATTGCTATTGAGCTGCCATCGACTTTAACAAGAATCAACTTAGCCAAAGCCGCGGATAAAAACGTCATTGAATCAAGTGCGGGAGTAGACTGGTTAAGGCGCTACGGCAGCCAGGAAGTTTTACTGCGCTCCTGCTACGAGCGCTCAGGCAAAGCTACAGATATTTTGGGATCGCTCTACGAAAGCGCGCACCACACTACAATTGACCAAAATAGAAAAGTATTCTTCAAGGTCACAGGCAAACCATACAACTCGGTTCCTATACCAAAAGCCGCGCGGGCGACCATTCAACATACTGGAGTAATCACAGACCCTGATAATCTCAATGCTGGGGTGGACGACGAATTTGATATCGATACCGATATAGCTGGTGAAGAAGTATGCGGAGTAGCCAGAGGGCTTTCAGCGTCTCAATCAGAAATTACAGGAAACATAGACCCTAATACTGCCTTGGCTAGCCTTAACTGGTCGATTGCCTTCACCAACGATTCGAAATTTGATCGCGAAGCCAGAGCAAAAATATTACTGCCACCACATGCAGTGACGACAAAAGCCACACTAACAATCAACAATGTCGAACGAGACGCTACCATCATGGTGCGCAGCAAGGCGCGAGCTCGCTACAAAAAAGCGGTAATGGCAAAGAAAGACCCGCTGCTCGTCAGTACTTGCGGCAGTGACCAGATTTTAGTGCAGTGCTATCCAGTACGGCCGGGCCAGACTGTCAAGGTGAAGCTACAAATAGCTGCGCCTATGTCAATAACGAAAGACAAGCAGGCAAAATTGATGATGCCAGCATTTTTGGAACGCAATTTCCAAGTTGATACACCAGTAAAAGTCAATATTCAATCAAGCGAACCACTGGCAGCCGGCGGCTTAAAAGGCGATATCGACAACGCCAAACTAGCATGCTTTGGTGCAGTTGTCTCAGCCCCAAGAAATGCAACCAGCGAAGCAATTTCATACCAAGGCAAAGAGCTACCTGGGCAATTTAATATCACACGCAACCTGCGGCCAGCCGCCTATACCGGAATCAACAGCTTGCTTATAGTGATTGACGGCTCGGCCTCAATGCAACAGTCTTTCGCCCAAATTGCGGAGGCCTTAAAAGCCGTTCCCCCTTCAATGCAGGTGCAAATCAAGGTAGTCGGCGACACAACAACGGAACTCTATCCTGGTCTACAAGCGGGAGGCAGCGCTGCAGTTCTCACTGCCGCAGAAACTCTGAAGACAATGAAAGCCGAAGGCGGCCAAGACGATTCTGCAACACTAGATGACGCCCTGAGCTTAGCGGCCATGAGCAGCAAAATGTCAGTCTTGTGGATACATGCCGCTCAGCCAGTAACATCAGAAAGCAGTGCCAGAATACAGGCAAGCCTGAAGCGCGCCGAGCGGCCACTTTTGTTTGACCTGCAGGTAATGGCTGCCCCCAACGAGCTTTTGAATGGTGTCAACAGCCAGAAGACACTAGTAAGAGTAGAGCGCGATGGTGATCTAAAAAGCGATCTAATCACTTTCTTCAATGCCTGCTCTGACGCCAGCACAAATCCCGAGCCTGAATATGCATTCAGCCAAGGTGCCGAGAAAAATCCACCTAGTGTCGATATAGCGACCACTGCTGAAAAATCAAATACTATTCCAGTCGATAAGCGGCTAGCTCAGATCTGGGCCAACGAAAGAATCGCCGAAGATCTGCGAAATCCGATGCTGGCACGCGGCTCCGAGCCCGGTGTACTGGCTCAAGCATTCCAAATTATCAGCCCGGTATCAAGCGCGATTGTCACCGAGCCAGAAGAAAAGACTTTGGCCACTATAGTCAAACCTAAGATTTCAGACCGTTTGCGCAAACCCATAGGTGAAATAAGGGCGTTTGGAAGAAAAATCTCTGAAGATCTCAGTGTTAGTCGACAGATAGATCTCAAATTCAAATCGGCAACCAGTCAACTAAATTCACTAAGCTCAGCTGCTTCTTCAGCTTCACCACCTGGAACCCAATTTAACCCAATGCCATCTAGCTATAGAGCGAAGGAAGGCAATGCTGAGTCGATGCGCGCCAGTGAAGAAACTAAGCAAATAGCGATGTCACCCATGAGCGGCACCAAGGACGCAGAAGCAGAGAAACGTCAATCCGACAGCCCCATTCTGCAAGGGGCAACAAATGGAGTTGTGGCACCGCTCGAAGGCTCTGCCTCTGGCGGAAGTGACAAGCTAGTGCAGGGTAAGAATCTCGGACTAGAAACGGCCCCCTACCACAATCAATTCGCAGCCCCTCCAAGCGTCGGTGGCGGAAAGGTCAATGAAGCTGACGATTCACAAGAGCCAGCACCCGATGCCAACGGCAACTTCATAGATGCTAACGGCGATACAGTAGACGCTGATGGCAAGCCCGTACCTGAAGCAGATACCTGGATGCTCCTCTCGCTGTTAGCGATGATGTTTGCTGGTAGCTGGTTCGCTAGCAAAAAGCGTAGGGCTCAAAACAGTTGACTTCTGAGCGCAGTAATCGACTGTCGTTAACAACTGGCAGCCAATCGGCTCTAGCACAAACTCTGATTCTATTAGCGACATTCTGGCCAGTCTGGATTTGGTACGGACAAAGAGTCGGTGATCAATCTGATGAGCCACTAGGCATAGTGGCATTAATTACATTAATATATCTGCTAGCCCGGCAGCAGACGAAGAAAACCAATCAAATTCCCATTTCGTTGACGGCGATGGTAGTGTTTTACGGCATCTCCCTAGTACTGGCGCCAAAACTTATTAGTGCAGCCGTGGCTCTAACTGCCGTCGGCATTTGCCTACACAGCCTACTAAACTGCCGCCTTAACTGCGGGCATTGGAGCTTATTGTTGCTATCGCTGCCACTGGTAGCCTCCCTCAATTTCTATCTTGGCTATCCTCTGCGACTAGTAGTAGCCCAATTCGCTGTATCGCTACTGAGCATCAACGGATTTCCGGTGAGCGCTGAAGGCACATCCCTGCTGTGGCACAACCAACTAATTGAAATAGATGCGCCCTGTAGCGGCATCAAAATGCTCTGGGCAGCTCTCTATCTGGCAGCCGTGCAGCTTAGCTTGAGAAAATCTAGCATTATACAAGCATTGCTATATCTCGTCTTTGCAGCCACAGCAGCGGTTCTAGCCAACGTACTGCGGGTGACATCATTGTTTTATCTTGAAGCCGGAATCATTACAGCACCGGCAGCTCTTCCCCAATCAATAGCCGCCCACTTCGAAAGCGCTGTGCACACAGGAACCGGCATAACAGCATTTTTGCTAGTGGCCCTGATTCTCTATTTTGCCGACCAGCGCTTTAACAAGAACACCATCAAAGCCGGTCTTGCGGAACCGGTCCTTCATGCGGCTCCAACGAGTGCAGTTGAAAATCAATCCAAAATAACAGCTCAAAAAGCAAGCAACAAATACTTCAACCACAAATACTTCGACAACAAATACTTCTTTTTGCCCTGCGCCATAGCAGCCATCATCCCCTTCTTCACTCCGCAAAAATCACCTGTAAAACAAGAAGAGCAATGGCCGACTACCTATGAAGGACAAAAACTAAGACCTTTACCGCTCACTGGCAGCGAACTAGAATTTGCCCGAAATTTCCCTGGTTCGATAGCTATGTTCCAGACAGACAAGCAGACAATCATCATCCGCAGGGTAAGGCAAGCCACCAGACAATTGCATCCGGCAGCAGATTGCTATCGCGCTAGCGGCTTCAGAATCACCAATCTTCATCGTGAAACAGACGGGGCGGGGATGGCATGGAATGTTTTATTAGCGCAGAAAAGCACACGCCGTTTGCAAGTACGTGAACGCATTTATGACGAGAACGGCCAAGACTATACAGATGTCTCGCAATGGTACTGGGCCGCACTTTGGGGCAAAAGCAAAGGACCATGGTGGTCAATTACAACAGTAACAGCGCTTAGAAATGAAGAGCATTTGAAATAACATCACTCAATCAGAACAGCGAATACTTTGATCTCATCCTGACCAAAGCCTTTGACTGTCAAGCTCCCAGCGTTAGACCTTGGCCTTGGGGCAGCGTGCAATCAATCACGCCCGCATTTGCGGCTATGCGCTTTACCGCATCGATACCGCATTCGGCTGACTGTTTCGTCGTGTAACCTTGTGACGCAGCAATTATTTCCCCGTTCTCAGCTTTCAGGTGGAAATAAAACTTGCTATCACTACCAATAAAAATCTCAAACTTATTCATAATTCTCACTATCATTGATTCTTTGCCCAGACGGAACACCGCTCGATTGGTTCCATTCCATCTGCCACAAGTAAACTCAAAGGCAGCCGACACTGCTGTCTTTCATTACTGCAAAGGGATCTGCAAAGTAAAGTGCAAAAAATGACCGTTAAAGAAAAGTTGTCTTCAACTATGATTAACTCCTTGGTGTACCCAAAGGCTTAAATTGCACAATGAGCGAAAAGAGGAATATTGCAGAAACCCTTCCTAAAACACGTCGATGAAACCACACTCAGAGATCTACAAGACCGACTAGAAGAAAATGGCAAGCTTTCTAGCAATTTTCTCTTCTTATTAGCTGGCTCGACAATGATTGCCACCTTCGGGCTTTTTCAAAACAGCCCAGCCGTAATTATCGGAGCGATGATTATCGCCCCTCTCATGCGCCCACTTGTTTGCATGTCGCTGGCGACTATCACAGCTGACACCAGGCAGATATTCAAAGCTTTGTTAACTCTAATAGTTGGAACCCTCGTTGGAATGGCAATCTCTACCTGCATGGCACTTTTTCTAAGAGCACTGGAACTAACGCCGGAAATCATAGGTAGAACTCATCCCACCTTACTAGACCTGGGGGTGGCGCTTGCGGCTGGAGCGGTAGGAGCATATTGCCAAACCAATGCAAAGCTTTCCGACACCCTTGCAGGGGTGGCAATTGCAGTAGCTCTCGTGCCACCGTTGAGCGTTGTAGGTATTGGGCTAGCGTTTGGTAGCCCGGAAGTCTCCTCAGGTGCAGCACTCTTATACGCTACCAATCTGGTTGGTATAACAATTGCAGGTGCGCTAGTTTTTCTAGTTAAGGGCTTCAGCCCCTTACAGCTCGCCAGGCGAGGACTGTCAATATCAGCGGGCTGTATTGCACTGCTGGTAGTCCCGCTAGCTTTTAGCATGAGAGAGCTTATTCTGGAAAATCAAATAAGTTCAAAAATTAGAACAGTACTGAAAGAGAAAACGGTGACGTTTCGCGAGGCTCAGCTGCGCGAGGTAAAAGTCCTTCGTTTCAAGGCACCCATGAGCGTCCAGGCTACGATTATAGGCTCGGGAGAAACAATTACCTCGAATCAGGTAAAACTCGTTCAAGACCTTCTAACCAAAGAAATCGGCAGTGCACTGCAATTCAAGTTGAGAATTATCCCAGCAACAGAAGTGACAGCCTTAGAGGTGTCGACGACAGGCGAACAAAAGGTAATCACGCCACCAGAGGGAGAAGAGACGAGGGAATCGCGGCAGATCGAGTCGCCCATCCAACCAGAAACAAGATCAGGTCAACTCGATGGCAAGGAAGAAGGAACTTTACCGCCCCGTCCTAATGGCAAGGATACTCATTACCAAAGCGCTGCAGGCAGGTAAGATCAATATCATATTGGATTTTACAAGCAGAGCGGTAGACAGCGACAGCAAACCGCAAGAAAATAATACTAAACTCGGCGGATCCGGCTGGGCAAGCGCACTCAGCACTTTATTCTGGATGATCTAGGAAAATTTGCATGCATTTGACACTACAGCTCACAAACAGTTTCTTGTGTATTGATCGCACAAGGTCTGTGCATAAAATATGAGATTGTTACTCGCTGAAGACGATGAATTCTTTGCTGATGCTCTGCGCTTAGGATTAGAGTCTAAGGGATACAATGTCGATGCTGTAAAGACCGGCACAGAAGCTACTAGCGCCCTAAAACTATCGACCTATGACGTACTAGTTCTAGATTTAGGCTTACCCGAAATCGATGGCAGCCAGGTACTCAAAGAGTTAAGAGCTGACGGCAACCCAGTACCCGTTATCGTTATAACCGCACGAGACGCTGTTTCCGACCGAATTGCTGGGCTCGATTTAGGCGCCAACGATTACCTGACAAAGCCCTTCGATTTTGGCGAGCTAGAAGCGAGAATTAGAGCGTTATTGCGCAAAAATGTCTGGGGCAATCGCATGGAGATAGAACACGGGCCAATTAGATTTGTAATCAACACGAGAGAACTAT
>JAUPUU010000462.1 GCA_030917395.1 Cyanobacteriota bacterium erpe_2018_sw_21hr_WHONDRS-SW48-000092_B_bin.40 | reverse complement strand
CCAGGGGTGCTTTACCGCAAGTTTTGCAGAGCTTGTCAGTCATCTAGGGTACCCGCATCGATTCTGACCAGCCATAGATTTTAACGTGAGGTAGTTGGTTAATCAACGTTGTTCTTAGCTGTGGTGATGAGCTCGCTTGCAAAATCGCCAACCGTTTAAGGCTTTTCATTTTCTGTAAGACAGGAATAGCTTTAACACCTAGACCAGAATTAGTAAGGTCTAGGCCAGTCAATTTTGGCAGCGTTGCAATGGCCTCAAGGGCTTCAAGAGTAATCTGAGTGTTGGCAAGACTCAAGTACTCCAGACCAGTCAATTTTGAAATAAGTTCGAAGTCAGCCTGACTAAGTTTGTTTGCTGACAAGTCGAGATAAGCCAACGAGCTACTCGACTGCAACTTTTTAAGGAAAGCACCTGGTTCCTTGGCATTGCGCCATGTCAAATGCTTTAGATTCTTCCAGCAATTAGCACGAGCAATAGCCTCGCCAGTTAAATTGCTAAACGCAAGCGACAGATCTTCTATCTGCCTGAAGTTTTTGACTACCTGAAAGCCTTTGTCCGTTAACTCACCACTATCATTCAAACGCAATGTAGTAGCGCCAGAAATATTTGAAGTGGCTAGTAACATCTTATCGCTGCAACTATAGCCAGGAAGATCCAAACTAGCTATGTCATCAGAACGAAATCGCTGCAGATACTGAGGATAGCGCCCCGCGATTGCCAGCGGAACAAAAACAACCGGAGCATCAGCAGGAACGGAGATCACACCTGTTGCAGACTGCCTTTTCAATTTCTTATCAGCCTGAATAAAGCCTATAATAGTGTCAGCAGGAAAATTAAAGCGCCGCAAACGCCGGCCATTCTCGACAACTATGCTCGAGTACTTGAACGTCTCCTTTTCAGATCCCTTTGGCTCAAGCGACGAGCCATCAATATCTGGCACGTGCTCAAAAATCATGCCACCTGCCGTCTGTTCACCATTGCGACTAGCTGTAGCAACCTTACGCAGAACCGCATAATCGGAGCCACTAGGGGGCTTGCCTAGCGGAGATTCGACTTCAGAATAGTCTCTGCTAGCTTTTTTAAATACTTGGCTCCCCATACTAGGGTACATTTTTTCAAGATCAGTATCGCTATCAGCAGCACTAACTAGCGGTTGAGAATGGAGAGCGGTAGAAGTCGGCCGCAAAATAAAGTAAGCACTGCCAGCAACCAAAACAGCTGCCACACCAGCAGCACAGAGAATTAGTGGCAGCGGCAAATGAAATGTTCTATCGCTAGATTCAGTAGAATGAGCGGACCTATCCTGCAACAAAGATGCCAGCTCCGGTGCCATAACCTCTTTACCTTCAAGCACACGTCCAAGGTCTAGTGCCGTCTCCTTGGCCGATTGATAGCGATCTTGTGGTCGCTTGCCTAAACACTTGGCTAAGACACGATCAAGGGCAGGTGGATACCTTAAGCTAGGCTCCAAATCAGCCAACAATGGTGGTGCCTCGTCTTGATGCATCATCACAGTTTCAATAAATTCTTTACCTTCAAATGGCACAAAGCCTGTCAGCACCTCAATTAACGTGCAGCCGAGAGAATAGATATCCGAGCGAGCGTCAACAGCACTACCGGAGCACTGCTCGGGGCTCATGTAAAACGGGCTACCAAATATTTCGCCAACTGTCGTTAAACTTTGCGAACTCGCTGCATTAGGACCAATTAGTTTAGAAATACCAAAATCTAGAATCTTGATCGCATTGGCACCATCGACAGTGCAAAGCATTATATTTCCGGGTTTAAGATCGCGGTGAACAATACCGTTGCGATGGGCGTAAGCAAGACCATCAAGCACTTCAATAAAGATAGGTAGAGCTTGCCTGAACGGCAATGGTCCATCGTTAGCCAGTATTTCTTCCAAACTCCGCCCTTGCAGAAAATCCATCGAATAATACGGAATCGTATTTTCATGAACGCCTAAATCGTATACCTTTACCAGCGAACCATGATTGAGTACAGACAGAGTCTTGGCCTCGGCCTTAAAGCGCAACCAGCTTTGCTCATTGACCAATTCTGGAGCAAGAATCTTCAAGGCCACCTGTTTTCTCAATGACACTTGCTCGGCCAGATAAACAACACCCATGCCGCCCTGGCCAATCACTGATTCAATTCGAAATGCTCCACCAATAACTGCACCGGGTTGAAACGCCGTATCGACTTTAAGATTATCACCGGCTTTAGACTTCCTAAGACTCTCGGTAAAGTTCTTACGCTGAGCGATACGAGCAGCAGTGCGCGAACGCACTCTCGCGGGCCCAGATGAACCAGCACCAACAGCAGCCCCCCGACTATCGTCTACCTTAGAAGCGGCCCCAGCACAGTTGCAACGCAACTCCTTAAAGAGAAAGGCTGTGAATGAGCCGGCACGGCGATTTAACGGTCTACTCTTGCCACAATTGGCACAAACTTGATCGTCAGCCTTTGCAGAAGCAATTTTGGAGGAGCGTTTTTGCTCAACTGAGTTTTTTTCGCTTTCACACTGGCAATAGTTATGCTGAAAGAAGTATGACGTAACGGAACCAGCCCGATTGGCTAGAGGTGGCTTACCGCAAGTTTTACAGAGTGTGAACATCGTCATACCGAATAACAAAAGTGGAATTAGTAGTCTTGAGTCAATGTACTAAAACATTTGGCAGTTCCCGGCTCAAAGGAGCGCTCGCAGCTTTCTGATTTGGGCCTGGAACAAAAGCATCAACTTCACGCAATTTTGAAAAGTTCTTCAGCTCTAGCAATGCTTTATGGTCAAGTCCGCACATCTGCAGGTTTAGGTACTCTAAGTTCGGCATTTTAGACAAGGTTCTCAGATCTTTGACTGTGATCTTATTTTGACTAACATCGAGACCGCGGATGCTAGAAATGGTCGAAACAATCTCAATATCACGACTAGTTAAATTGGCATCGCCTAGCGTCAAACCTTTTAACTCATGGGAGTTTTTCAAAACTTTCAAGAGCGGCTGCAAGCCATAAACTTTAGTCAACAAAAGCGATTCAATCTTCTGCCAGCAATTAGCCTCAGCCAGAGCAGCTCCACTGACACCAATTTCACTGGCGTAGAACTTGCGAAGTGACTTAAATCGACGCAGCGAATTAGCCACAGAAGTGCCGGTAAATCCGTCATTACCAACTATTCGAAGCGAAGTGACGTCGGGAATATAAGATACAGCCTCTAATACTTTGTCCCTACATAGGTCCTCAATGAGAATTACCGAAGTAATATCACCAGAACGAAATCGCTTCATGTACTGAGGATAATCCTCAACACAACGGTAGGGGGTGAAGCTAAAATCGAACCTGGGGTTAAGCTCAATGGTGCCATGAGCTTCTTGGGCGAGCTCAGGTTTATTTACCTTTTCAGGCTCAAAGCGACCAATAGTTATATCATCAGGAAATTGAAAACGACGAACCTTGAAGCCATTAACTTCCAGGATTTTTGAATATTTGAAGGTCTTATTCTGCGAACCGGCCGAAGGCTTCTGTTGGCCACCAAATTTCTTCAAAAATTCAGAACTCTTAGTATTTTTGCCCTTCTTATCTCTCGTACCAATTTCATCAAGACCACTATAATCAGTGCCGCCTTTTTTGAAGACACCGGCTCCTACCTCAGGGTCAATCGTTCCTAGCTCAGTTTCTCGATCGGCACTTTCATCGCCTGGCGATAGAGCGCTGGGCTGATTTGATACGTTCCCCGTACTGGCAGTATTCGCTCCACCTATTCCACTCGCCGAGGTTTGGCCGCCAATACCAGAACCTGAAGTAGGGCCCGACCGATTAGCACGCTTAGCCGCACTAGCACTAGTTTTCACGACCCAATCAGGTTGTCGAAAAACAAAAAACAAGGCAATCGAGACGACAACTGTTACTGCCACCAGACCCACAGACAACGACTTAATGGTTCTAGCCGACTTCTCCTCCGGCTCCTCATCTAACTCTCTATCACCTAAAGAATTATCGGCACCAGATTGAGAAGTGGAAAAAAGCGGACCACTAAAGGTTTCACCAAAGCGACCTGCCAAGTTAGCACTGGCAGAGTTGCCATAAGCAGAATTGCCACCGGCATGGTCAGCGCTGTCAGAGCGATGCTGTAATCTTGCCGTATCAGAAAGCCGCGCCGCGCCTAGAGTAGGCTCCTGACCTCGGGCGATGGCAGCCAAATCTGAAGCCACCTGCTCCATCGTCTGATAGCGATCCTCTGGCATTTTGGCCATCATTTTTTCAACAATTTGCTGCACTTCAGGCGGATAGCTAACTTCAGAAACGTCATTAATTATGGGAATGGGCTCTCCTTGATGCATCATCATTACTGCAACGGCCGAATTAGCAATAAATGGTGGGTCACCGACCAATGACTCAAATAGCGCCACTCCAAGAGAATATATGTCAGTACGCGCATCTAAAGTCTGCGCCATGCTCTGCTCTGGGCTCATGTACAAAGGACTACCGAAAACTTCTCCAGCTGTCGTCAGCTTCTGCGCGCCATACTGAGAATCGGTCAGCTTAGCAATGCCGAAATCAACAATTTTTACCGTAGCTCCCACAGCGTCTGGGCGGTTGAGCAAGACAATGTTTCCCGGCTTAACGTCCCGGTGAATCATGCCCTTAGAATGGGCATAGCCAAGGCCAGCGGCGGCCTGCTGAAAAATCGCCAGAACAATCGCTAAGGGCGGAGTGCCATTGTCACGCAGCTTCTCGCCAAGATTGCTGCCCTCGAGCAGATCCATCACATAGAAGGGGATGTCAGCCTTACCTTCGCTGTGATGCAAGGCAAAATTGTGAATGCCAACCACGTTAGGGTGTGACATTTTGGCGATCGCCTGAGCTTCAATCTGAAAGCGGCGCCAGGATGTATCAGAAACCTGATCAGCACCAAGAGTCTTCAGGGCATATTCGCGACCAAGAATGTTGTGCCGGGCACGGTAAACAAACCCCATGGCGCCCCGACCAAGATAATCAACAATCTCATAGGAACCACCCACCAGAGTGCCAGCGGCAAACTCGGCTCCCTTGGGTATTGGTCTGCCATAAGCCCCGGTTGGAGCTGGAGGAGACTGTTCGTTTTCACCAGATGAAATGGTTGGGTACTCTCATTACTGACAAGCGCAAATGGCTACTATCATAGCCCAAAGCAAAAACTGTCAATCATTATTGGGCTACAATTACCTAGTTCCCAGAATTGAGCTAACAATGCAATTAAAAGTCTCGGCCACTGCCTTTCGTTCCCTTTTTCTCAGTTTTTCAATTCTCCTAAGCTTTTGCCCAGCCTTCGCTGAAGGTGATGGCAAAGATAAAGAAGCTGCCAGCTCTGCTGCAAAAGCCGAGGCAAAAAGCGAAGCAAAGGGCGATTCTCAGGGCAATGCGAAAATCGACCCCAAAGTCGACCAATTGCTCAAAGGCATGTCAGATTACTATGCCGGCTTGAAATCGTTCAAAACTGTACTGAAGTACAAAATGAGCGTGCGCCAAGGAACAGAAAAGGACGAACGCAATACAACTTTCAAAATATTTGTGCAGCGGCCCAATAAACTGTCTATAACCATGGATAGCAGCGATCGTGACCGTTACAACGGCAGCGAAGTGCGCATGGATGGAGACAATCGCTATCTCTACAATCCGCGCCTTGGCTACATCAAGGGCAAAGCCACGAGCAAATTCTTTGATTCGTTCCGCGACCGCGAATTCTTTTACGCCACTGGTTTTAACTTTGGCGGCCTCAATGCCCTTGAATGCTTGCTTGCCGAAGACCCATATCAGTTTATGCAAAATGTATACGGCATAACCGGTGGCAGCCTGATTGGCAAAGAAACAGTTGACGGAGTTGAATGCGATCACATCAAGGTTGATGCGCCAAAAATGGGCTGGGACATGTGGATAGAGAGCGGAAAAACCCCGTGGCTCAGACGAATTTCACCGGCTCTGGGCAAAATGCTTGGCGACCAAAGCATATCAATTGTTTTTGACTACACTCAACTCTCCGATGCCAAAATAGCGGCTAGCGAATTTAAATTCGTAGCGCCGCCTGCCGCCAAAGAAATTACAACCTTTTTTGACGCAAACAAGCAAGCCGCACGCTCGGCACACTCAGCTGCGGCAGAAGCAGAAGAACACGCCCTGCTGAAAAAAGAGGCACCCGCCATTGCGCTCAGTACCCTAGATGGTGGCAAGTTCAACCTGGCAGACCTCAAAGGCAAAAATGTAGTTGTCCTAGATTTCTGGGCCACCTGGTGTCCACCTTGTCGCCAGGCTCTGCCGATTTTGGCTGAAGTAACCAAAGCCTATGAATCTAAAGGCGTCAAATTCTACGCCGTAGACCTGCGCGAAGAGCCAGGCAAAATCGAAGCGTTTCTGCGCTCGCAAGGCCTGAGCATCAATGTCGCCTTAGATAAAGACGGTAAAGTCGCTGAAGCCTATAAAGTTGAAGGCATCCCACAATCGGTAATTATCGGCAAAGACGGCATTGTCAAGGTAGTTCATGTGGGCTTTGGTGGCGACCTGAAAAACACGCTAACTGCCGAGCTCGACAGTATCTTGAACGAGAAGTAGTTCAAGGCTTATGGCTGATTTTCTGGCTGGCGACTAGGCTTGGGGCACTTTGGGTACAAAGAGTTAGACCAGGGAAACATGTCATGCCAATCAACGCACATTCCAGCGACAAGCAAAGTACAAGCGATCAGACCAAAAGTCAGAGCGACACCACTTTAACGTCCGGAGTAGGTGATGCTTTGCATGCCGCTGCCTATTCAGCAGTGGAGCAACCACTAGCTGGAGTTGCCCAGGTAATCAGGCATACCACTTCTTTTAAGCCTGACGCCCCTGATCTAATCAGCAAACCCACCAGCGACAATAACTGGACCAAAACCGGCACCATCGCTGGCAGCGTGCTCGACTTCGCTATCATAGCCAAGGGAGTAGGTGTATCTCGAGCCGTCGCCTTTGACAGAGCCACCACAGTACCGATTATTGAATCAGCCGCTAGCGGCGCACTCTATGAAGCAACAGTACCGATTGCAGACAAAGATTTTGGCGTCAATAAACTACGGAACATGGCAATCGGCGTCGGCACATTCGCCACCATGGACGGTGCAGCGATGGGGCTGAAAGCCATACCAATGTTCGCCCGAACTGGCTATCTCAGTACCGTTGGCACTGCTACGATTTCAGGCGCAGTCGGTGGCGTCGGCCACTCCAGCCTGACAGCGGCCCTAAACGGAAGACCCCTGAACTACAACGAAGTAGCGAAAGACGCCGCCTCCTATGCCACTTTCGGGGCCATGTTCGGCACCCTCGGTTACGGTACAGCAGCAGGTAAAGAAGCAATTTCTAGCCGCTTACAAGCTCGTGTTAGCGAGGGTAAGCCCTATTTCTCCATAGGACCAATTGAGGTTCACCCCAAAGGCTATTCCGAAAGAGCAAAGGAATTCGCTCTTGTCGACGGCCTCACCGGGCTAAAAAATAAAACTGGTGGACAAGAAGCCTTGCGCACCGAAGTTGCTCGCAGCAGCCGAGAGAAAGAGCCGCTGTCAATGACCTATCTTGACCTAGATAATTTTAAAGCCGCTAATGATAATTTTGGACACAATGTCGGTGATGCTGTCTTGAAGAAAGCATCCGAAATGATCAAAGGTCACTTCAAGCGCGGCACAGATATTCACGTGCGCGAAGGCGGCGACGAATTTATGATCGTCATGCCCAAAACCGAGTTGCCCCAAGCCACAGAACTAGCTCAGACATTTGAGCAGAAGATGCGCATAGGCGTAGCCAAAGAAGCCCCAACAACAATGCAGTTGAGCGCGAACTATCCAGCCGAAGTAACCAAATTAAAAACCATGCCCCGCTCGGTCATTGGCAAAGAAGGTCAAACCATCGAAGACCTTGCCGAAACTTTACTCAAGGCTCGCTCTAACATAACCGGTGAGAAAATCGATGCCGCTAACATCAGCGCCGAAGTCGCTCGCCTGCAAGAGCGCACTGGTCTCAAACCAGGGCAGGTCACCAGCGGCAGAAAGCTAGATGTATACAATGATAACGACATCGCTGCTCTGGGTGAAAAAACCTCTTATCGCTTCTTGCCTCAAATTGGTCAGCTTCTCAAACTCCACGGCGGCGTGAAAGAAGAGCAAATTCAAGAAGCCATGCGCATTCAATCACAGCAGACACCAGAAAATCGCCAGCTAATAGGCCAAATTTTAGTGGAGAAAAAGTTTGCAAGCCAGGCTCAGATAGACCAAGTATTCGAAGTGCAACGGGCCGCCAAACAATGGCTCAGAGAGCTATTTCATTCAACCCCAGGCATGCATGCTGCCAACGACAACCCTGCACCAAATAGCCAATTGAGCCTTGTCGTCGACGCTCAAGGAATGCAAAGAAATGTTCCTGTCGTACCAAGGCCGATTCTAGACCAATCGGGCATCAGACCACTGCAACCCAGTGAGCCACCAGTTCCCGGCGAACTTGTAGTTGGAGTCAGCGCTGGCGTTGTGCAGTTAAATGCCAATGAAGGCCTTGCTGCCTTCAAAGGACGTGGCGACGCCAAAATGTTCGAGCAGAAACAAATACGCAAAGAGAAGGGCTTGCGCTACGACCGGGCCCACTAATTATTCTTCAGTAGATTTTCGGTAGAACTAGCCTTCTAATTCACTCTGCAATAGTTCGAATAGCACTAAGCTACGCGAATGCAATAAGAATTTCGAGCCAAAATCAAAGCGCTGATGATCGCGCAATTGATCAAAAGTATCTAGCAAGAGACTCCAACGTCCTTCTTTGCATTCCTTACTCTGAGCCGTTCTCGCTGGCGTGCAGAAGGAATCATAGTGGGCAGGCATAAGATAAGTTATGTCGTGGGCCGAGGCATTAAGCAGCATAAACAAGGTATTGCCAACAATTGGATCACCCAATTCATCAACTTCAGTAATACCAAAGCCATCGATCACCATGCCAAAGCTCTGCAAACTTTGGTTAGTCCATTCTTTAGCAGTAAGTTCTTGGGCCTTAGCGTTAAACCAGGCTACGTCTCTATTTCCCTCAAGGCTCTCTAGCCTTCCGCTAAGAAACTTGCGCCGCAAAAGTACCGGTTGAGTCTTGCGAATGTGAGTAACCTTGCGCACGAATTCAAGAAAATCTTGTTCTTCCTCAGTCAACTTCCAGTTGTACCAGCTGATATCGCTATCCTGGCAGTAGGCGTTGTTATTGCCACGCTGGGTACGACTGAGTTCATCGCCACCACTAATCATTGGCACTCCAAGCGAGAGCATCAATGTAGCCATCAAATTACGCTTTTGGCGGGCCCGCAAAGCCTTAACGTCAACATCGGTAGTGAAGCCCTCAACGCCGCAGTTCCAGCTACTGTTATGGTTCTCACCATCGTTGTTATTCTCTAGATTGTCTTTATTGTGCTTGTTGTTGTAGGTAACAAGATCATTGAGAGTAAAGCCATCGTGACAGGTAACAAAATTGATGCTGGCGTGCGGCGCGCGACCACTGTGCTCATAGAGATCACTACTACCAGACAATCTTGTCGCCATTTCGCCAGCAACACCACTGTCGCCCTTCCAGAAACTGCGCACTATATCTCGGAACTTACCGTTCCATTCAGTCCACAATACAGGGAAGTTGCCAACCTGGTAGCCGCCTTCACCTAAGTCCCAGGGCTCGGCGATAAGCTTAACTTGCGAGATCACTGGATCTTGAGCAATAACGTCAAAGAAAGAAGAGAGCTTATCAACAGCATAAAGTTCACGAGCTAAGGCGCTGGCCAAATCAAAGCGGAAGCCATCTACGTGCATGTCTTCAATCCAGTAACGCAGACTATCCATAATCAACTGAATGACACGCGGATGGGTGACATTCAAGGTATTGCCGCAGCCAGTGTAATCGACATAGTAGCGCTGGTCATCGGCATTAGTGCGATAGTAAGCACTGTTATCGATACCACGGAAATTGAGAGTTGGTCCTAACTGACTTCCTTCACCAGTGTGGTTATAGACCACATCAAGAATCACTTCTAACCCGGCAGCGTGCAACGCACGCACCATCATCTTGAACTCGCGCACATGATCTACAGCACCATCTTTCCAGGCTAAGCGCCACTCTGGAGCGAAGTAACCCAGGGTGTTGTAACCCCAATAGTTAGTAAGACCTTTGTCAACGAGAAAGCGATCATTGATTTTGACATGCACCGGCATCAGTTCAACTGCTGTAATACCAAGGCTCTTCAAATGCTTTATCACAGGCTCGCAAGCAAGAGCGGCATAGGTTCCACGCAAATGCTCGGGAATATCTAGATTTTGAAAAGTTAGACCTTTAACATGGGCTTCATAAATAATTGTCTTGTGCCATGGCGTCTTCGGCCGACGATCGTTGCCCCAAGAAAAAGCGGGATCGACCACCGCACATAGTGGCGCATAGGCAGCTGAATCACGAGTATCGAAACTTAGATCTTTGCTGGGGTCGCCAGTCTTGTAGCCAAACAAACTATCGTCCCATTTGACGTGGCGAACAATCGATTTAGCATAAGGGTCGAGCAATAATTTGTTAGCGTTGAAGCGCAATCCTTTTTCTGGATTATATGGCCCGTAAACACGATAACCATAGAGCTGACCAGGTAGCACATGGGGCAGATATACATGCCAAACGTTGTTATTGTACTCAGGCAAGAGTATGCGCTCAGACTCTCGCTCAGCGTCCATCGAATCAAAGAGACAAAGTTCCACTTTGGTGGCATTCTCGGAGAAAATCGCAAAATTTACTCCTAATCCATCCCATGTAGCTCCTAATGGATAAGGCTCACCCGGCAACATGCGCATGTACAATCCTCTGGGAATCCAACGGCCAAAACAATTACGTGGAGCTTTCAATTTCTCAATAGCAGAAAAACTACTCTAATTGATAGCTCGGGCTAATTATACAGCGGTCAAAGGCCATACAGGGGCAAGCAGCTATAACTGAGCTAGCGGTAAGAGACCTGCACAGCCCCGCTACTCACCTTGGCAAGCCCACCTTCAGTAAGAAATTTAGAGGCCTCTAGCAAGCCTTTAACGTAGCGATCAAAAAAGGCCAAGGTCGACAGTTGCACCCATTCTACATGGCTGTCATTAGCTGGACCTGAGCCAAAAAATTTAGTGCCCGTGATGCCACCAAAACCATGGTAACCACCCTCAATTACCATCAGATATTTATCGTCAGGAGCGCCATATTTAAAGGCTTCAGACCGCCAGATATGATCTTGACGTCGCCTACCCTTGTCTTCAGTTCCAGTGACAATCATCATTGGTCGCTCAAAATCATCCCAGGCTGACTGATTAAAATCTGCTGTTTCAGTCAGTGCTCGGCCGCTCCCTTGCGGAGAAAGAAGAAGAAAGGCCAAAGGCCGCTCATCTCTAAATTGCTTGCCACCAGCATTGCCTTTAGCGCTGGCACCACCAGAGATATTACTAGTAGCTATACTGCCGACATTGCCGCAATTGCCAAAGCTGTTGGCTGAAAGCTGGGTGCCACCGATGAGCATGGCCGTATGCGAGCCGAAAGAATGGCCACCCATGCCAATGCGCCCGTGGTCAAACTTGCCCAGAAAACCAGGCAAAAGACTCTCAATATTAGCAAGTTGATCGAGAATCAGAATAATGTCATCGGGCCGACTTTCCCAACCTACGAACAACGGCGTCAAGTCACGCAGTTCGGTCAATGTAGGCTTACGAAAAGAAGCAGAATCATAATGTGTTGGTTGAATTACTACGTAACCATTGTCAGCCCAATAGCGCACCAAGGGCTGATAGCCGTCTTTGCTACCTAGCAAACCATGAGAGAAAACAATGACTGGATAAGTATCTGCACCATCAGGATAGGTCACTTTGATTTCAAGATCTTTTTCTCTGACTTGATCACGCAAAATCAGATCTGCTGCCTGCACCTTAACGAGCCTCCAGTAACTTAATTGGTCACCTTAGCAATGATAGCAGGGCGCCACATCAACAAGCACTTTGCCAATGGCAACTACCTCTGTTTTAGAAAATACTTGAGTACTCAAGTATCCGCAAAATCTCAAAACAGATCGAGGGCACAAAGATGGTGATAGGCGCTGTCGGAAACAGCAGGGGAGAGACCAGGATAGCGAGCAGTCATGGCAGACCAGGCAGCAATGAGCAGACTAGAGGCATTGCGCCCCTCGCTATAGGTCATCACTTCCTGAAAGCTTTTGCCGCCGGTTCTCGCTCGTGATGCTTTGCCGAAGAACAGAATCTGCTGATCGAGAGCATTAATCACACCATCTCGAAACCCTTGCAGACCAGCAGGAAGGGGCTCTGCCATTATCTTCTGGCGCGCCTGGGTAGTCTTGGCATAATAAGTGCTGTAAGCCTGACTAAAGCCACTATTGTCAGTCCGCAAAGTATCAACCATTATTGTTTTTGCCTGAACACACTGCAAAAGCATGGCGTAAACGTGATTAATGAAAGCCTTATCAGCGGCAGGAATTCCATCTAGGCTGCTCGGCATCGCAGTCAGGGCGCAAGGGTAGCTGTGACCGGCCGGCATAGTGATGTCGCGGGGATACCAATTTTGATAATTACCTTGAGCTAGCGCCGTGGGCGGCAAGCCAACGGCAGAAGCCAACGGACAGAGAAACAACAAGAACGAAAGGGGCCAAGAAGCACAACAGGTAACAATTCTAGACACAGCGGTAAATCTCATAGAAGTTGCAAAACAAGCTACGATCCATTTCCTCAGCCCTATCACTGAGGGCTCGATCGAACACCAATTTCAGGGAGCGAAAATTCGGATTAGCCAAATCGGCTCCATCCCTATCGACCTCACTAATAACTGCCCCGGCACCGTTCTCCTCAAACACTGCTGCGCGCCGACGGAATATTGAGCGAACGCAAACGATAGCTCCAGGGCTCCCACAGCGAACAATCTGAGCCCGCAGCCTGACAGCATACTCTGGCGGCAGCAGCTCAAGTATATTCGACAAGCCAAAATAATCTATAGACCCAGTCGGTTGCTTACCCAGCCAAGTGATAGTGTCTTCGCAAACTAAATTGAGTCTATCGATATTAGCTTCAATCAATGCTCCATTTGCACTCTGCAAATATGGCGGCAAACCAGCTTCGCTACTATTGTATTGGGCAAAGAAGGCCTGCCACAAATAAGGATTTGCAGCATTAGGAAAGTCAGTGAAAGCACGAACTAATCGGCCTTCCATTACACCAGAAAAATCATCCGGCACCAACCGCTCGGCGGCATTGCCGTGAGCCAGCCTGAGAAACAATCGGCTGAAAGCAACCTTCATAGTGAGCTTCCACTGCCAATTGCACCAACGCTTACTGTAAAACTCTCGCTGTTTATCAATCTCATCAAGGCCGAGGAAAGCCTGCGTTTCCTCAAGACTATGCACAAACAAATAGAATAATTTAGTCAATTGATGCATTCGTTGATCGACCCAACCGCTGTTATTCAAGCCACTCTTCAACGACTCACTTCTGGCACTAAAGAACTGCTGTGCTCGAGGCGAAAGCCGGGAATTCACTTGTTTAAGGTAGGCGCGGCCATCAGCGATACAAGCCTGCTTTGCCGCAGCGAAGCCGAGATGCTTGTAGAGAGCAGCCTTTAGCTCCACAAGAGCAATCTGCGCCTGACTAATATCGAGAGCGTCAACAGAGCAAGAATCAACCGTTAACAGCGAAAGGGCAGTACAGCCGCCGGATGCTATTACAAAAAATCGATTTGGCGACTGCAACTGCCTCACTAAAAAGAGGTCAACAGCTGCATCTTCGCGCACTTGACCAAACATAAGACGACCCTGGGCGTGAAATAACTCTTTCTTTGATAGTTGCTCCACATTGATCGTCATATCTTCTCTTTTGGCGTTTCAGGCTCACGCCCACCCAGTTTCAAAGCAAAAGCCCCAGGGCCATTAGTGGCCACAACAAGGGCACACATAATGGTCGGCAAGTTCGAAATAATCAAACCAAAGGGATGGGCAATGGCTCCACCGCCGCCAATTGAGCCAATTAAGTTCATGAGCACAATAATGAATATCTGAAAATAAGAAACAAAGCGATAAAACAAACCAGAAACAATGCCAACTCCAAGAAAGGTTTCAGCGCTGCCAATAAGACGCAAAATAAAGGCAGGCTCAATACCACTGCTACTAGAGACAGAGCGCACAATCTCTAGATGGTGGGCATCAAGAGCAATAACTTTTAACCAAAAGCCATTGTAAAACCACACCGCCGCAAGCGCCAAACGTATTGCAAAAATCAGCTTAGGATTCATATTAGAGTTCAGCTTAGAGTTCATATCACACCAATTTGATAAGCAAACAGTACGGCAAACAAGGCGGTGAGAAAGAACCACAAAAGTGTACCAGTCAGGCGCAATATTCTTTCTAAACGACTATCCTCAACCAAAGCTGAAGTAAAAACGACAAATTGAAAAATCAAACGAGAGAGCCAACACATGGCAAAACACAAAGCAGAAATGGCTGCCAGGGTAGATTTATTGGTTAGCTCTTGGGGATAAAACAAGCAGACGAAACCGAGCATAGCCATGCCGATAGTAAGAAACATAGTATGGGCGAAAAAAACCTGCTGATTGATAGGCTTAAGGCTCTTAAGATCGTTCTTCCAATCAAGCAGCTGCGCCAAGTAGAAATGCGCCAGGCAAAGGCAAATCATTGCAGCGCCGGCAATTTGTAAAAACAAATTGAGAAGGGAAACTAACGACATAATTCAAGCACCGCAACCAGTGGCGTAATTCTATACTGTTTGGCAATCTTCAGATTACTCTTGCCGACACACCTAATCCACTCGGCCAAAGGCAAGAAGTGCATAAAACCAAAACTAAACGCCACGAAATTAGAAAAATCGCGAACGTGCTCAACCAAAACTATTCGCCCCGCTGGCTTGAGCACCCGGTGCGCCTGCCGAAAAAGTAGTTCCCTTTGTTCAGGGTCTCTCACTTCATGGGCAGCAAAAGCAATGAGAATAAAATCTACCGAAGAATCAGACAAAGGCCAATCACTAATAGTCTCGCAAATACTTTTTGCCACAGGCGGATAAAGCTTGCGAGCTCTCACGATTGAAGGCTCTCGCCGACCTAGCGCGGGGTATAAATCGACTGTGGCAATATCAGCCTTGGCAAAAAGCTGATGCAAGGCTCCACTAGTTTCGTCATAGCCCGAATGAACATTAACAATACAAAGAGGTTGCTCGCTAACCAAGTCAAGCAGGAAGCGCCAATCTCGCAGAGCGGAGCGATCGTATACCCAATGAGAAGCGAGCAAAGACAAGAGAGTTTGGAGTAGAACAAGAATTGATGAAAGTAAGAAAACAGCTTGCACACCAGCAAAAACAGGCTGCGCCGCTAACAGCAATAGCGCAAGCACAACCAATGCGGCGGTCGCATAAAGCGGCCAATTAAAACGGACGACGCGCAGCATGCCATCAAAGTCATTTCGGCCTTCCCTCATTGAGTGCCAGCCGGCGGAAGCTTCTCCACTATGCCAGCCTTCCAATAATAGGGGATATTTTGCAGAAAAAAGGAACTACAAAGAACTGGTTCAGCCTGCGAAAAAGGTAGTTGCTGGAAAAACGAAATTTTGCCAACATCAACGGCGACTGGTTTAGGCTGCCAATTCTGGCGCACGCCCTCAACACGAACAATAGAATTAGTCTCGCGCTCATAGTCAAAAGTAAACGGCATCGGACCGGCAAATTTAAGAGCATCCCGCACCGAAGTAAAGGGGCTGCCTTCAGGCAAATAATTGTCATCAGCATCCAGGCTAGCTGTCACTATAAACTCGCTTTTACCATCGAAAGCTTGACTCGACAAAGTCAATTTCTGCTCGCCATAGGCATACTTCATAGCCGCAGCATTAAAGTGATAGTGCGTAAGCAAGTTGCCCACCGCTGCCATCGAATGGCTATCTGTATCTGACCGCAAAATTTGCAAGCCGCGCAGATGACGGCCCTCTAGTGTCTTATAGCGCACGAAAATGCGGTAACCAATAAGCAAATAGTCTTGGCCAAGAAAGCTTGGACTGCCCTTTGGTTTCATGCGACGAGTTTGCACCACGGCCACTGCAACAAAAGCTAAATCGCCATAGGTATCTAACTCCAAACCCGGCGACAGCAGTGGCTCTAAGAGTGCTTTAGGAAATGCATAGGTGAGCACCAGAACGAAATCGAAATGAGCCTCAACTACTATCGGGTGCCGCTTCAACATATAGGTTGGTAGAAGATTGTTACTCAATTCAGACACTTCCAAGCTAGTCAGCTATCACCTGATCTAAATCTCTCTAGCGCTTGATGGTAACGCTTGAAGTCACGCGACTCCAGACTTGATGAGCTTCGTTAGAGTTAACTCCGGCAGTGCTTAAACAAATTGCATAAAGCTTTCTATCGACCATAATGTAGCCCGCCAGGTGATGCACTTTGACACCATTCATGTCAAAAGTAGACTCGCGAATCACCCCAGGAACGCCCCCACCGGAGCCCATCGCACGCTGCTCCTCACCAATTTTATGGTAATTCTTTAGGGGGGCAAAATGCTTTTCTTCCAACATAGCTGACAGGTCATCAAGGCTCAAATTATTGTCTGCGTCACCACGATAGACATCTAAACCAATCATCTTGCCGTCCTTGTCGCAAGCAGCTTTTAGCAAATGATCATCACCTTCGACAACGGCTTCACTAAGAGATGACGGAAAAGCTAAAGCCAAGGTGCCGTCTTTGGTATGCCAGGCATGGTCACTACCGGCAGTGGCGGAGGCGGCAGCCTTATTCGAAGAAGAAGCTAGCGGCGCAGAGCCAGTTGATGTTGACTTGCCGCTGCCAGCCTTCCCCCCCTTAGCTGCTGACGCCCTAGAGGAACTAGGAGAAGTCGAACCCGCCACAGATGGAGAGATGGCAGCAATGCTATTTACGGCTGTATTCCAAATTGTGCCTGCGGCATGATATTCACTGAGAGGACAAGTCATAATTAGACTGTAAGACTTTGGGCCTATTTGGAAAACTAAGCAGCGCTGGCTAAACATCACTCCGGCCTGGCGGAAGCTTATTTCCTTTTCCACAGCGGCCTGAGCACCAGCAAGGCGAATCGGCTTCTCAAGCAATCCCTTGTACTCCGGCAGCTTACTCCAATAGGTCTCTTCCATAACTTTGATGAGCAAGCCTGGACTCATCCCCGCCTGCGAGTTAAGCAGCGAGAGCTCAGCCCAGCTTTCAGCCGCCCCTGTCAACGGACCGCTAACTTTCAAGATATTGTCTTGCTCGGCAGGTTGACTGCCAATCATGGTTTTCTTCCATGCCGCTGGATAAGTGAGCTTCAGCCCAGCCTCCTCTAGATTGGAATAAATCCAGCCGTTTGCTTCACGCTCTGAAGCCAGTGCAACAAGCAAAGGTGCTTGCGCCAGAAACAAGCCAAAGACTCCTGCGACAATGACTTTATTGAGATTCAACGGCTACTCCTACCTACATGGGGCTAGGCGGTCATTATGCCACGGCTAAAACAGATAGAAACTAACCAAGAGGTCGGTATGCCAACAAAAGACTCAACCGATAGAACAATCACTGAGCAGCAAAATAGCAAAGAGAGCACAGAATATTCCATGCTCTCTTCAAGACTATTGAACTGCAATGAACTAGAGGGGGACCAACTAGATATTGATGAACAGCTCGTCTTTAGCGAAACGAACTTTTGTCAGCCCAGCATATTTGTCATCAGCGGCTCGATAACCGAGAGCGCAAGCAACAACGCTGCTGCATCCCTTTTCATTCAATTTCAAAATGCGGTCAACATCAGCGGCAACGATGCCTTCCATTGGGCAGTTATCGATATTCAGAATAGCTGCAGCCGTCATCAAATTGCCTAAGGCAATATAGGTCTGACGTGCGGCCCACTCGGCCAATTTTTCAGGGGTAGAGCCGGAAATGAAACCACTCATCATGCCATGAAGCGGCTTTAGCGACTCAACAGAAACATTTCTGGTCTTAGCAATCAGCTCAACATACTGATTAACTGACTCAACGGTGATATCGGTGTTGCGAGCAAATACCACAAAGTGCGAGCACTGAGCAGCCTGCGGTTGGTTCCAGCAAGCAGCAACCAATTCTTCTTTGACTTTCTGATCGGTAACAACCACAAACTTGTATGGCTGCATACCAAAGCTAGAAGGTGTGAGGCGCAGCGCTTCTTCTAGAACCTGCCAGTCACTGGCTGAGATCTTTTTGCTTGGGTCAAATTGCTTAGCGGCATAGCGCCAATTAAGAGCGTCAGTAATGGTATTGGTCACAGTTTTAGTATCGGTTGGCACGGGATCCTCCATTAAGCTTATGGCTGTATATTCCACACAGCTTCAGCCATTTAATTCATTGGCTCAATGCTAGCAAACACTTGCAAGAATTAGACCGGTCGTCTTGAAAATTTAACAAACAAACATTCAAGTACACAATACCTATCCCAGTGGCTGGAAGAGAAACTCCAGGTCAGCCTCACTGAAACTAATCGAGGCAGCCGATTCAGCATCAAAGATGGCCTCGCACAAAGCACGCTTGCGCACTTGCAGCTCTAACATTCGCTCTTCTATGGTGCCGCGGGCTATGAACTTATAGACAAATACTTTTTCAGTCTGACCAATGCGATGGGCGCGGTCGGTGGCCTGATCTTCTACGGCCGGATTCCACCAGGGGTCATAGTGCACAACAGTGTCGGCAGCAGTCAAATTAAGGCCAGTACCACCGGCCTTGAGGCTAATGAGAAAGACGCTGACTTCCCCCGCCTGAAAGCGGCTCACAGGAGTGACCCTATCAGTAGTATCACCACGCAATTGCACAAACTTAATTTCACGCGCCTCTAATTCAGGGGCAATCAAATCAAGCATGCTAGTAAATTGAGAGAAGACCAAAATTCTTCGGCCATTTTCAATCAAGGGCTCCAGCAGATCAATCAAAGCTTCCAGTTTGGCAGAATCAGTTATAGAAGGCGTTTGTGATACCGCAAGTTTGACCAAGCGCGGGTCACAACAAACCTGACGCAGTTTAAGCATGGCATCTAGAATAGCTAGCTGAGCGCGATTCAGACCCTTCTTATTGATTTCCTCTAAAACTTTCTGAGCACTGACCGTACGCACAGTTTCATACAAGTCACGCTGCATGCTGCTCAAATCGAGCTCATGCACTATCACAGTCTTATCGGGCAAATCCCGTGCTACTTGCTCTTTGATGCGGCGCAAAATAAAGGGGCTGAGGCGCTTAGCCAGGAGCTGTCTAATATCTGCCCGTTTTTGTTTTTCGATCGGGGTGCGGAAGTGCTTGCTAAATGCTTTAACATCGCCAAGCATTCCTGGGGTAAGAAACTCAAAAAGCGACCACAATTCACCAAGGTGATTTTCCACCGGTGTGCCACTAACGCATAGGCGATAGTCAGCCTTGAGTGAGCGAGCGGCCTTGGCTGCTTTGGTTCCAGCATTTTTAATAGCCTGGGCTTCATCTAAAATTACCGCTTGCCAGTCAATGCTAGCCAACTCTTTGGCATCGCGAATGAGCAAGGCATAAGTAGTGACTATCAAACTCGGCTGCAACTGTTCGCCAGCCAATAGACTTTGTCTTTCTCCGCCATGGTAGGCAACAGCATTGAGCTGAGGGGCAAAGCGCTTAGTCTCAGCCAGCCAGTTATGCAGCACAGAAGTCGGACAAACCACAAGAACCGGCTTTTTCAGAAGGCCTTTCTCATGTTCAAGAGCTAAGTGGGCCAATATCTGCACGGTCTTACCCAGACCCATATCATCGGCCAGAATGCCTGATAGCTGCGCTCGAGCAAGGCCTTGCAACCAAGATAGACCATCAAGCTGGTAGGGCCGCAACTCAGCGTTGAAATTCTTAGGCGCTTCTACCACCGGTAGGCTAGCGAGCTTGCGTATTTGCTCCAGGCGATCTGTCAGTGAAGGAGAGCCAGTTACAACCAGCCCAGTGTCTTTATTGTCTTGAGTGACTGCATTGATTTGCGCTAAAGAGAGTTTCAGTTCAGTAGCTTCATTTACCTCCCGACTCAAAAGCTCAACTAAGTTTGTCAGAATAGCCTTCACTCGAACGAAGGGCAGAATCAAGATGCGGCCATCTTCTAGGCGACCGAAAAACTTGCCATCGCGGCCAAGAGATTCAATCTGCTTAGCGCTATAACCCGTTAGTTTAGACAAAGCACGCTGTAGCACTGGTAAGAGAGCAATTGTCTCGCCCTCTACTTCAATACCAAGACTGACGCCGAACCAAAATTCTTTGCTCTCGTGTATGTCAATTTTCCAAATGGCATTGCTATCAGAGCAGCTAGCACTGCTGGGATCGCTCAAATCAATCACGCCAGCGCGAAATGGCTTAGGCGACCAATCTTTTGGCTGCGACTCTGATTGCATCAAACGCGGCGAGCCCTGGGCCGAAGAAGAAGAAGAAGAAGAAGATATAGCTGAACTGGCCAATCCCGAATTGAGCGAGCCAAAACTTACAGGCCGAGCCGTTGATGGCAATACATCAACCTGAGCCGGTATTAGGTGAGCCTTACCAGCCTGATCTATCTTGAGATAACCGCTATCGCCAACAATAGATTCTTTCACTTTATCAATTTGAGTACGGGCCACAGGAGTACTTCCGCCTTTTTTAAAATGCAAGCCACCAGGCAAAGCAGCCTGGTTATTAACAGACTTTGCAGGAAGAGTTGCACCGGGAAGAATCTCTTGATTATCGAAATCAAAGAAAGCATAAATTAAGGCTGCGCCATGCTTGCAGGCCTTGCGCTCATCGCAAGTGCAGAGCGACCAACTAACATCAAAGCCACTAGGCTTGAGAAAAACGCTAACCACGTAAGGCTTAGGCTGACTACCATGCACCTTTCCAGTAATAGAATTATTCTTTTCGTCATAGCTGAAGCTAATCACACGGCCTTGACTATGCCGCTCAAAGCCCTCATGGAGAGCCACTTTATCGAAGTATTTAAGACCTGGTCGTTCCATAATGTTTATCTATTCACAGCGTTAAGTGTTGAGCGTCAAATGATTGAACCTTCGTAGTAGACTTTGTGAGCCTTGACTTGCACAACTTCATGCTCAGGATAGCGTAAGGCTGACAGAAAGCCGCCAAAAGAGCAACCCGTGTCAACGTTGTAGATACGCGTACCTGACTGCGAGACTATAGTCTCGACTTCTGCCACCACCGAGTGCCCGCGCACAATTGTATTATGCGAGCCTGAGTAACTCCGTGCCCAGTCTTGCAAGCGAATGGGATAGCCACTAATCGTATCGGTTCCACCCACTTGACCATACAGCGCCCACTCGCGATCGCGCTTGGACTGCTCGCCAAAACTGAGTGAGCCGATGGTGGCAGAACCAGGATAGACAGCTCCATGCACGACTAACAAATCTTCATCGGCATAGCGATAAGGGAGTTCGGAGAGGAAATCACAGACCTGCTGCATAAATGCCTTGCCACGGGGTTCCAACTGCGCCAAGGTGCCAGCCAACATGTGGCCCACCCGCACCTGTTTACCCTGCAAGTAGCGCTTCAGTTTCTCATCGTGGTTGCCGAGCAGAACAATAGCTCGCCCTTGCTCACGCAAGCGCATCAAAAGCTCCAGTACCCCGTCGCTAGAGGGCCCACGGTCAACAAGATCGCCAACAAAAATAAGCTTACGCTCTCCGCAACCGTGACCACCAGCGCCGTCATAGCCAAGCTTCTCCATGAGCTCTAATAGCTCATCAAGACAGCCGTGCACGTCGCCGATAATGTCGTAGTTCATCCGTTACCTGCAAAGTATTGTGCAACTGAACAAAGGAGCTATTAAGCAAATGTTCGAGCGTGCAAACTAGACCCCTACAGTTTATGACAAAAGAGCCAACAATACGCGAACTGTTGCGAGCCCCTCTAGATTTTCCTGGGGCCCCCGTAAGCTAACTGTCAACCGCACTCAAAGGAACTTCTCATGAAAAGTATTTTTTCTCTATTGCTGACCGGCGCCATTGCCCTTTCTATTTCTTCGGCTCCAGCACAAGCAAGCAACTATGGTGAACAAGAAAAGAAAAGCGCAGCAGACGCCCATCATTTTCTCACTGACACAGCAATGTTGCCGGTTAGAACCGCTGCTGTGGGAGCCTCACTGGTGCTAGGCACACCCATTGCCATCATGCGCTGTGAAGCCAATCGCGTCGGCCAATATGCAGACGCTGTCTCAACCGAACTTACTGACAAAGACGGTTCAGCACCCTTGCTTTTAGTCAGTATTCCAGGCCAGGCCATGAAACTAGTGGGCACCTTTGGAGAAGGCCTAGTCAAAGGTGGCCAGAACGCCCTGGGCGCATGGGACAAGCCTTTCAGCGAGCAGTCATTTAGCCTAGACTAAATTAGCCTAGACTAGATAAGCAATAACTAATAAGCAAGAACTAGCCTCCGGGCCCAGCGATACTGGGCCCAGAGGTTCCCGGTCCAATGGTTCCATCAAGTTCAGAGTCGCCCTTAGAATGCCTCTTGCTAGCACTCTCAATGGCGTCAACGTGACTAAAGGGTCCGGTTACAAGCTGATCTGCATCAGGCTTGAGCACATGTGAATTGCCGTAGATATAGCGGAAGAACTTATCAAGCCAGCCGCGCTCAAGCATGAACGTGAGCACAGCTACCAAACAGATGCTGAAGAGAATGACACCGAAGGCTACTTCTCGAATAGTTTCAGCACCGGTCACCCCCGACTGCAATACCAACGAGGCTAAAACCGCCGCGGCCAATCCTTTTGGCACCATTATCGATACCAATGAGCGGTCGTAAGTAGAAAGGGTCTTGCTGGTAGCAAAGCGCACAACAATTAAGCGCACTAGCAAGGTCCAGACGGTCAGGAGCATTGCCATTCCGGCCAGATGCCATGAATTGAACTGCATCGACAAGCCGACATAAACAAAGAACAGAGACTTGAGCAAAAATACCAGAGCTGCAAAAAACGTCTTTTCCTGATAGGTCAAACTAACTGTCTGAGCCTTAGGTACATTCTTCAAGAAGGTCAAATCTTTGATATTGCCCAAGACCAAACCAAAGACCAGAGCGGCCACAGGGCCACTGTAATCGAAGAGCTCAGCCGTGCCAAAAACGATGCAAACAAAAGCGGGTGTGCAGAAGATATTGTCTTCTACGTGGCGCACCACCTTGAGAAGACTTGACCAGACAACCCCAGCGGCAAAGCCAATCATGGCAGCCATTATGAAGGAAGCAATGATATGGCCGACCATAGCTGTTGGCTGAATATCACTCTGGGTAGCAATCTTGATGAAGGCCAAAGTGGTGACAATTCCTAGCACTTCGCAAATTGTAGACTCAAGAATGAGCATGGTACGAGTTTGTTCTGTAGCGCTCAACTTCGCCAACATCGGAATGACCACCGGCGGCGAGCAAGCAGCGGCAATACAACCTAGAATACAACCCTCAATCGGCCCCAGGCCCAAAGCCTGCATGGCCAACCAAACAGTAGTGCCAACGGTTACTACAAAAGTAATTAGGCCGAGCTTGAGAGCTGGCAAGAACGACTTCATCAACAAGTTGAGGTCAAGCTCTAGACCGCAGTTGAAGAGAATGATAACGAGGGCAAGAGTAGTGAAAACTTGACCAACTGCGCCAAAGTCTGATGGTTTGACAAAATGAAAAACCGGTCCAAACAAAACCCCTAAGATTACCAAGGGCAGCACATCTGGAATGCGTGTCTTCTCAAAGCCCACAGCAAAAAGGTGAGCAAGAAAAACAATCATTCCAACTACTACAACGGCAACTGCCGATTCCATCGAGATACCCTCTTACAGACAGTTAGACTCTACTGAGCAACAACTTTTTGTTCATCAAGCTTGACGTTACTAACGCAGTCTTTGGTACCACGCACTTGCAGTTGAGTGACAATTACAGCAGGATCTAATTCGAAACTGCGACTGCCTGCGCGCATCTTGCGAGCATAAATGGTGAGATGCTCAGGTGTTTGAATGACATAGAGATAATAAGGTGTCTCGCCGCTTTTAGGAGCGACTTCAAAGGGTTTGACAGCAGTGATACCAGTGAAGGCGCTAAGCGAAAGCCCCGTTTCTTTGGCAATGCGCTCATTGGTGAACTGCACTTCGCGAACACGATTAGCAGCCATAAATTCTTTGCTGAAGCGACTAGAACCAAAAGATCCAATCTTGCCAACATCATAGGCTTCAATCAAAATCTGCTCTGGTGCTGCGGTCATTTTGGCCGAGTCATAGTCTTCCCAGATCTTAACGGCCTTATCAGGAGCAATCTTGAGAAAGGCTGAACTTGTGGCATCTTGCAACTTAGCTTTGACTGGCAGAAAGGTCTTGTTGTTATAGCGAACAGCAAGATCGCAAGTGGGAAGAACTATCACGTCGTGATCGCCGTCGTAAGTCAGTCCTGTCACCGGCTGAGCAGCACTGGCACTAAAAGAAGTCAAACTCAAAGAAAAGACGCTCATGGGAACCATGGCCGCAGCTAAAAGAGCAGGCACCAGCTTGACAAGGCGGGATTTGGCTGATTTATAAGACATTGGCTTCCCTTACATTAGTAATAGCGACATTCTACCGTACTATGTCTATGAGATACTCTGTTGCCAAGTCTGACATAAGCAAATGGCCAAGCGAAGAAAAAACAACAACAACAATGACCTGCAGCTCGGTGGTCAAAACTTTCAAGTCGGCCATAAAGCAAAAGGCGGGCGTACAAACAGTCACGCAGAGCTACAAGCAGAACGAGTCGCCAATACCCATAAACCCACGCCGCTGACAGCACTATTCGTAGCAGCGGTTGGCCTCTATCCGCTTGCCATTGGCCTGAAAATCCTCCCTATTCCCGCCCACTCTCTGCACGCACCCCACTGGGTGATGACAGCAATTGGTTGCGCCGTCATCTTTGCTGGAGTTGCCATCGGCCTGCAATGCCTTAGCCTGGCAAAGTCTTTGCTATACAAGATTGTTACCGCAATAATGGTGCTAGCCATGCTTACTCCCTTTGCTTGGCTAACCTTTGGCTACAGCAATTTACCCCTGTTCTTAAGAATTGCCTTTGGCTTCCCATTTGTCATAATCGCCTTAATTCTGCTTCCTGGTGGCAAAAAAACAATCATCGCCAATCCGGATGGCAAGCCAATGAGTGAATTGCTCAAAGAGCGCCGGCTGGAAGGTTCCAGCTTCCAGGAAAGAAAATTGAAATTTCTAGATAACAAGAAGAACAAAGAAGACAAAGAGATCCCAGCAAGTAACCAAAATCACGAAAGCAACGAGTGCATAGAGCGAAAAGAAAGCGATGAGTCGTAAACCTAGGCGAACTAAAGCCAAGCCATCTGAACAGCCGGCTAAAACAATCCTGCTCACAGCACTAACCCTAGCAATGGTAGCGAAAACCACGATTTGTCTTGAAACCAGCCCGGCCTGGGCCGCGAGCACAAATAACAATTTTAGCGAAAAGCATGCTAGCAAAAACAGTGCTAGTGAAAACAAAACCGAATTAACTACTAGCTCCACAGCAGCAGCTTCCGCATTACAAAAAGCTGTCGAAGATTACCAGGCCGAGCAATATGATTCGGCAGTCTATCGCTTCGAAGAGATCTGCAAAGCACGCAGCATAGAACATAGCAAAGCACGCGGTAAAGACCCGAGCAAATACAGCAGTGTATCAACGCAAGACCGTGTACTAGCTCATCTTGGCGCTGGCTCAGCGGCCTATCAAAACAGCCATATCAAGCTGGCCATGAAGCACTATCAAGCCGCCTACAAATTGCACAAAAAGGAAGTCGATTCAACTAGCGAGGAACAAGCTAGACTGACAGCAGAACTGACTGTAGACCTGGGTGATGTCTATTATGAACTGGAGAAATACGACCCAAGCATTCGCTATTTCAAAGAAGCCTTAGCACTCAGTCAAGGCAAACGAGAATATCTCGAAATCTATATGCGTAGCTTAGAAGGGCTTGCTGCCTGCTATTTCAAAAGCAAGCGCATAAAGGAAGCCTTGCCCATCTATGAAGAAATGGCCTGGCGCGATCGCTATTTATATGGCCCATTATCAACCCAATATGGCTGGTCACTAAGAGTTCTGGTTGATGTCTATGAAGCTCTCAACGAACAAGACAAAGCTAAACAATGCTTTGATCGCTCGGTTTGGATTTTCCGCTTAGCCGACCGCGACCGCCTGGTGGAGGAGTTAGAAGGTAAAACAAAAGATTCAAAAGAAGAATTGGTTGCCAGACTAACAGAACGTACAGTCGGCATCGGTACAGAAAAACCGGACCCTGAATTGAAAGCAGCCTACACAGGAGAAATAACGCCACCAGAGGCTCTTCCACCGCACGTAAGCCACCATCAACTAGGTCAATTTCACAGCGAACTGCCCTGGAAGAGAAAACGCATCATCATGCATCAGCCAGCGGCAATGCAGTGGGTAAATCCCGATGTCAAAGCGAAGGGAATTGTGGTGTGTATTCCTGGTTTCGGCTTGCACAGAAGCTCATTCAAAGAGCTAGGCCAGAAGCTTGCCGAGCAAGGTTTGTTAGTCTACGCCTACGATGTGCGAGGCTTCGGCGCCTACACCAGCATGAAAGCCAGAGACAGAATTGACCTGGTGAAGACCATCGAAGACTTAGAAATTTCGCTGAAAACAATTCGCCGCGATAATCCTGGTTTGCCTATATTTGTGTTGGGAGAATCAATGGGCGGCTCAATCGCGCTACAGCTAACAGCTAAGCATCCCGAGTTAATTGATGGATTGATTGCCGCTGTGCCATCATCAAAACGATATAGACAATGGAAACTTACTTCAAAAATTGGACTTGCCATGGTCACCGGCAACAAAGAACCGATTAACGCTGCACCAGCAGTGGTGAACCGTGAGACCACCGATAACACCCTCAAACATGAATTAGCTGAAGATCCCGAAAGCCGATTTACAGCCACCCCTGAAGAGTTTCTGGCAGTCAGTAAATTTCTCTCGCACAACAAAAAAATGGCGGCCCAAATCACGAAAACCCCAGTGATTATGTATCAAGGCGTACACGATCTTTTGATAAAACCAGAAGGCACCATTAATCTCTTCAGGAAAATTGGCACCCTAGACAAAGACCTATCGCTAATCGGCCGCTCGCAACACTTGCTATTTGAGCAAGGACAGTTCAGCAACAACTTACTCAACAGCCTGTGTGATTGGATTAAAAATCACTCGCAAAGTCGAGACGAGAAAGGCAACCGACAAAACGAGGCAAAAAAATCAGATTGATGCAGTTAGAATCACTAAAATTTGTGATGCATCCGCGATCACACTAGCTATCTTCCGCCCTGCGAGAACCCTTTAAATCCTCAACAAGACGAACAGTAGGACAAAGTCTCATTAGCTCCTCTTTTAACTCATGCGGCAATTGACCTTTGTAAAAACGCAGATTAGTTAGATTCTTAAAACCACGCAAATTAATGAGATCGCCGGGTGCAAGTTCCACCCCACGAATATCTAAACTGGTTAAGTGACGGAGAGTGGAAGCGGCTTTGAGGACAGCTCCTGTACACCTGCAATTACGTAGATCAAGTTCATTCAGCCGAGAGAGGCTAGCTATTGCTGCAGCATCCTTCGGCCCAAGCATTGCGCCCTTAAGAATGAGGGTCGAGATCATCTTAGAATTTCGCAAACCTTGCACTATGCCAGAGGCTTCATCTACATGATCAAGAGACAATCTAACCAATCGAGACAAAACCCCGCTAGCAAAAAGTGCTTTAGAAGAACACTGCGTGCGCTTTAGCAAAAGCTCCTTGAGTGACTTAAGCTGACCCAATTGTCGAAAGTAAGAATCGGCAATATGACATTCAATAAAATCATATCCTGTTAAATACTGCCACGTACTCAAGACCTTTATCTCGGGCGGCTTAGAAGTATTCTTAATAGATAGATAACGAATCGACTCGGGGTGAAACCGTTCATAAACCTGGGGATAATTCTTCAATTCTTCGCCGGCAAAAAGAAAAACAGGCTTGTCAGTCTTGCGAACAATATGACCAATAGCAAAATCTTGGTCCATTCCATTGTCAGAAATATGGAATAGGCCTACCCGAGGTGAGAATTCGAATACCAAGCAGGGATGGTTATTAACCGACGCCTTGCTTGAGATAGCTGCCTTAGAAAGAAGCCAACTGTCTGGCTTGTCCAGATCAACATTTGGTAAAGATACCTCTATTCCGCTGGAAGAAACAATGGAAGCAGAGGATACAGGAGTCTTCTTGGCTGGCCGAAATATGAAAGCAATACCGCCGACAACAACTAGAAGCGCGATTCCAACTACAACGAATTTCAGCTTAGAGGAAAAAACTGAAGAATTGGTTTGGCCCTGAGACAGGGTATCCGAAGTAATCTCAAAATTCTCTTCAATAACCGCGCCAGAGACTACCGGCTGCGCAGCTCGCAAACTGCTAAATCCGCCACCCAGTAACCGCGAAACATCATCGAGCAAAGGTAAGATTTCTTCCACATCATTGAACCTATCCTCGGGCTTCTTAGCCATGCAGCAGGCGATAATGTCTTCCACAGCATCCACCACCGCGGGCGGACAATCATCGCGCTTAAGCTGCGGCAAGGATTGCTGTTGATGCATCATCATTGTCTCAAGCGCCGATGAACCCTTAAATGATGGCTTACCGGAAAATATCTCAAACATGGCGCAACCAACAGAATAGATATCTGTAGCCTTAGTAACAGGCAAGCCCAAGGTCTGCTCCGGGCTCATGTAAAGCGGGCTGCCAAAAACCTCGCCAGGCCGGGTCAAGCCCTGGCTGCTTAGCTCCTCATCGCCAACCAAGCGGGCAATGCCAAAATCTACTACTTTAGTCACTTTGATTGACTGGTTTGAATTGATCAGCATCAGGTTCGAAGGCTTGATATCGCGGTGCACAATGTTTTTATCGTGGACAAATTTCAGGGCCTTACAGACATCGACAAAACACTGCACAAACTGATGTAATTCCAGCAGCCCATCTTCAGCGAGCACTTCTGAAATTGCGCGACCATCAAGTAGTTCCATAACGTAATATGGGCAACCCTTGCGATCTATTCCCATGTTAAAAATCTGCACCACATTAGGGTGCTGCAGCTTCGCAAGGGTGCGTGCTTCTAACTCAAAGCGCTTCCAATTAACATCATTGAGAGCCCGCGGAGCTAAAATCTTAAGTGCGAAAATGCGATCAAGCTGCGTGTGCCGGGCACGGTAAACCACACCCATTCCACCTTTGGCCAGAAGCGAAATCAAGACATAAGAATCACCGACCACGTCGCCGGGTTGATAGAGAATTTTCTCTTCAGATTGGAGGAAAAAAGTTGTGGCATCGTCCTGCATTGGTCAATTTTGACACAAAGATATAGCGCAAACCTCCTTCTATCGACTTAGGCAGAGAAATTAAAGAACGAGAAAGCCCACCTTCACGAAACGGGTATAGTTAAAGCTATACAGAAGGTCGCGCCAATGCAGTTCCACTCGCCATACATGAAGTTCCGGCTGTGCCCACTAATCATGGCATACACGGTGGCAATTTCTTCAGTACTGCCGGCCATAGCAGGTGAAAGTACTGCAACTCCAAGTACAGCGGCTCCAGCGGATGCCTCAGATGCCTCGACTAGCGCAACGAGACAACCGGAAAAACCAAAACCGCAGCAAGCAGCTGGCCAGCTAGAACTTGAAGAGTACAAAAAGACCAAAACCATTGAAATTAATGTTTCTCAGTCGAAATTGTTCTTGATCAAAAACAGAATCTTCAGAACATCTGCAGGCGATGTTGGCATAGCCGAACCAGTAGTAGTGGGCGAAAACACCATAATTTTGCTCGGTAAGGCAACGGGCGAAACAACTATTCAAATCTGGGACGACGAAGGCGGTGAAGTCAATATTACTGTTCTGGTTGGCCACAGCCCCAACAGGCTCAATTCTCTCCTTCACGAATGGCCTACCGCAGCATTTGACAATGTGATGGAACAGCGCGCCAATAGTTCCGAATCGT
>JAUPUU010000461.1 GCA_030917395.1 Cyanobacteriota bacterium erpe_2018_sw_21hr_WHONDRS-SW48-000092_B_bin.40 | reverse complement strand
ATCGGTTTAGATTTGAAGGTTCCGGACTAAGGCGATATCGGTTTAGATTTGAAGGTTCCGGACTAAGGCGATATCGGTTTAGATTTGAAGGTTCCGGACTAAGGCGATATCGGTTTAGTTTTGAAGGTTCCGGATTAAGGCGATGTCGGTTTAATTTCCTCTTCCTCCTATAGCGATTTTTGTCGATGATGGCAAATTCGGATTGAACTAATTCCTCTATTCCAACGTTTGTAATAAAACGAGGAGGACGAGTTATGGAAAATGAATCTGCTGAAGTTGTCCGATTGCGTGATGTATGGCCTGAATTTGAACGGCGGATCCCGACCGATGCTGCTGCTGCTGATGCGATCTTTCAGCTTCTTGAGGGGCAAGGGCGTATAGTGTGTCGTTGTTCTAGTACTAATGTGGTGCGGGCTCCGGGGGGACGTACCTTTAAGTGCTTAGTATGTCGGCATAAGACTTGGTTTACAGCTAACACCCTACTTGAAAGGACCACTAACCTAAAGGGGTGGATGGCTGCAATTTACTTGAAGCAGAATAGAGTTGTTTTTACACCGGCTCAATTGGCTAGGCTAACTGAAATTTCGCCAACTGGAGCCTATGAGATTCAGACCAAATTAAATCTCGTTGTCTGTGGTCAAATCAACGACGAGGCCTTGTTGCTGCAATCCGAATTGTTTCAAGATGCTATTTGTAAGCGTAGTCGTGAAACGCCCGCACGTTTGCATCCTGTGGCTGAGGAGCTAACTGCTCGTGGAGCCGAAGTGGAAGTTGACCATACCCCGTTGAATACAGACAGTGTTTCACCATCTTGCAACGAGCTGAGCACCGCAGATGGTTCCTTGGCTGTTGTTGAAAAGTACCCTGATGCTACTGCTCGCCGTGAGCCCTTGCCCGTTAGAAGTATAAGGAGCGCCATTGCCTTTATAAAAGGAAATTGTCATGGGGTGAGTCGAAAGTATCTGCAATTGTATTTGGCTGGCTTTTGCTACCAGTTTAAGAATTTGGTGCGTGCGCCCGACTCACTCCTTAATGCCTGCCTGGCTCACCCTCCAATAACTTACAACGATTTGCTGTGTTACGTTACGCCCGTCTACGTTCAGTTTCCGTGGGTATAATTCTCTCCTGCTAGTCTCTGCCATTTGCCTGATTTAAGAATTTGCGCAGTTTCCTGCGAGCAGCAGTTTGGGTACAAAGAACCTATTACTGTAGGTAATTCTTATGCCAATGGATCGCGGTCAAACCCGTAGTTCGGAGCAAGGACTTGAGTCTCCGCGGGCTGAGCATTCTTTGCTTGGTTCCTTTGCAGCGTCTGCGCTAGACGCCGGTCTTCAGCGCCCAGTCAACGGTATATCGCAGTTGGCCGGCAGTGTTGTTGGTAGATCTCTTCCAGAGCTGCATTTGGTTAATCCAAGCAAGCCAACCGACAGAACCGAGGCCTTCGTGCAGCAGGCGGGTGCTTCGGTTGGCATGATTGTGCCATTTCTGATCAGCCGGGCCGCTGTGCGCGGAGCTTTTGGAAATCGCTTGGGCACTTCAATCGCTTCTAATGCGATCGAAGGCGGAGCCACTGGGGCTTTTATGGGTGCCGTACTTACTCCCGTTGAGACGGGCCGAGATTTTTTGTCCGGTCGTTTGAGCAATGCTGTTACCGATGCTGGAACTTTTGCGGTGCTGGGAGCTTCTGCGCGTGGTCTTAGCGGGATTCGGGCATTTTCTGTTACGCCCGAGTCTGGTCTCCTTGCTAGTGTTGGTAAGGGTGCTGGTATTGGTGCTATCAGTGGCATACCAGCTGGACTGACTAGCGCTGAGCTAGGCTCCTTGACCAGTGGCAAAGGGCTGGCAAGTCAGCAAGAGCTTGGTAAAAGTGTCACTGATTTTGCTATGTTTGGTGGCATTCTGGGTGGTTTCGGCGGTGCGGCGTCGCATTACCGCTATCAACGAGTTGGCAGTGTCCCTTTTTCATTGAACTTAGATTCTGCCAAAGCGCAGCCGCTAAAAGTTCAAGCAGATGTTGCCCAGGCCGCTTCCACTCAACCAGCTAAATTCGAACAGATGGGAGCTCAATCTGGCAAAGTAGAACAAATTAGAGTAGAGCCAATTACAGCAGCGCGAATCAAAACACCGCAAGAAAAGCCCATTTCCTTTGACCAGAGAAAACTTCTTGGAGAAGGTGATGAGGGCAAAGTCTATTCTAACAATGATGGCTCAGTGACAAAAGTGTTTTTTGATCGCACGGCTAATATGGATGCTGTAAAGGGCATTTACGAGAAGCTTCAATCGATCGGTGTGCGTACACCTAAGATTCTGGAAGTAGGCAAGACTAAGGATGGCAGCCCAGCTTTGCGTATGGAGCAGATTGGTGATGGGGATCATCTACAGTTTCAACTAATTGCCGGTGAACTTACTCGTGCAGATATGGTGGCGCTGCGCCAGCAGTACTATGCTTTTGGTGACGCCCTCACTAGTAGTGGCATAAGAATTGATTGGCAGCTTAAGAATATGCGGCTTCAAGACGGCAAATTGTATATTCTTGACCCATCCTTCCTCAAACAAGAGCCAATGAGTCCTCTCACTCTCAACCGCTATGCGCAGGCAATTGGGCCGAGGCCTTAGGCTGGCTCTGCCACTAAATCAAGAGTGAATTAGCTACTAAATCAAGAGTGAATTAGCCAATGAATTAAGAGTGATCTAGCCACTTAATTAAGACTGTATTGGCCCCTGAATCAAGAAGAGCTAGTTCTTCTTTCTTTTACCTGTATCAAGCTTCAGAGGTGACGCCTTTAGTTCTACTGGTACCTGCTTGGGCAGAATCTGCGCTGAGACTTTGGTATCGAATTTT
>JAUPUU010000060.1 GCA_030917395.1 Cyanobacteriota bacterium erpe_2018_sw_21hr_WHONDRS-SW48-000092_B_bin.40 | reverse complement strand
GCCGTGCCCGAAGAAGGGTGGTTTGAGCGACCCGTGCTTGAGTTCTATACAAAACTCGAACCGAAAGACCGACTCTTATCAATTCAAGAAGCACTGACAATTTCAGGGCTCACTCCCAAGCGCTTTGAAGAGTTAGCCGAATTAGCCTTTGCTACAGCTTTAGCTATCTACCATCACTTCGCCGAGCGCGGCATCGAGTTATGGGACGGCAAATTTGAATTTCTAGAAGATCATAAAGGCCTGCTCTTAGCAGACAGCATTGGCCCTGATGAGTTAAGACTGGTTTATAGCGGTCACAGCCTATCGAAAGAAATGATCAGGCAGTTTTACCGTGATTCCAGCTGGCAACTAGCCATAGGCAAAGCCCAAAAGATGGCAGCCAGTCAAAATCGCCTTGATTGGCAAGAAATTTGCGAGAAAGACTTAAAAGAGCAGCCCAGCCACTTATCTCCCCAATTTCAAGCGGTGGCAGACAAGCTCTATGGCGTACTGGCCAACCATACCATCGGCTACGACGTCTTCCAGCAGCATCCCACCCTGCCCCAATTTGTTGACTCGATCAATATTGCCGCCGAAAGATAAATATATAGAAGGAAAGATCGATGAAAGTTCTGGTTGTTGGCGGCGGAGGCAGAGAGCATGCAATATGCTGGAAGCTCGCTTTAAGCACCAGAGTGGAAAACATCTTCTGCGCTCCAGGCAATGGTGGCACAGCAACCTGCCACAAGACTGTCAATGTTGATATTGGCGTGATGGACTTTGACAAACTCATTGCCTTTAGCAAAGAGCAGGCTATCGACTTAGTTGTAATTGGACCAGATAATCCTCTGGCTGAAGGCATCGTCGACAGCATGGAAGCCGCTGGTTTGCGGGTTTTTGGGCCGAACAAGAACCAGGCCAAATTAGAGTGGAGCAAAGCCTACGCTAAAGAAGTTCTCAATTCACTCAATATTGCCACGGCTCGATTCGCCACCGCCTCTTCGCAACAAACAGCTGAAGCCATTGTCAAAGCCAATCAGTGGGCAAGGGTAGTTAAGGTGGACGGCCTGGCCTTAGGCAAAGGTGTGTTTGTTTGCGCTAGTGAAGAAGAGGCCCTACAAGCCCTCAACACTATATATAAGAGCGGAAAATTCAATGACAAAAAAGTTGTCATCGAAGAGATGCTCAATGGCGAAGAAATCTCCCTGCTCACTCTATGTGATGGCAAAACCCTGACACCACTTTTACCCAGCCAAGATCACAAACGTCGCTTTGATGATGACAAAGGCCCTAATACTGGTGGCATGGGCGCCTATGCGCCAGTGCAACTCTACGAAGAACACAAAGATGCCATTCAAGAGCGCATCTTGAAACCTTTGCAAAAGGCCTTAGCTGAGGGCAAACTCAATTTTAAAGGGGTGCTCTATATTGGCCTTCTTATGCACAGAGAAAAATCGAGCGCAGACAATTCCAGCAACGCTCAACCTTATGTCTTAGAGTTCAATGCCCGCTTTGGTGATCCCGAAACTCAAACGATTTTGCCACTGCTGCAGTCAGACTTATTTGATGCGCTCTATGCCTGCACTGAGCAAACTTTAGACAAGCAAGAACTATCCTGGTCGAAGCAATCCTCCTGCTGTGTCATAGGTGCAGCCCAAAGCTATCCTGATAGCTCATCAAAAGGTGAAGCTATTGTTTTCCCCAATAGCGGCGACGGCAATAACCACACTAACGGACAAATAATTTTCCAAGCTGGAACCAAACTGCTAAAAACTGCTAATGGTGAGCAGCTCGTTACCGATGGTGGGCGCATATTTGCCGCTGTGGGTCTAGCCGACAAAATGGCAGATGCTCGAGAGCGTGCCTACCAGTTAATTACCACTGTTCAATGTCAATCGCTTGATTATCGTCGGGATATCGCAAAGAGGGAAGCTACGTGCCAATCAAAATAGCTGTACTGGTTTCAGGCCGTGGCTCTAACTTAGAGGCGATTCTTGCCGCCATAGAGAAGAAAGAGTTAGAAGCCGAAATCGCCGTGGTGCTCTCTAACAACCCTGATTCTTACGCTCTAAAAATTGCCAAGAAACACAACATTCCCACAGTTAGTGTTGACCATCGTGGCATCTCGCGCAAAGAGCATGAAAAGCAAGTCTTGCAAAAGCTGAAAAAGTTCGCCCCTGATTATCTTGTTTTAGCTGGCTACATGCGCATTTTGTCTGGTGATTTTCTCACCCACTTCAAAGACGACAATGGCCTCTATCGTGTCATTAATATCCATCCATCCTTGCTCCCTGCCTTCCCCGGCAAGTCGGCTTATGAAGATGCCTTCAACTATGGCGTAAAAATATCTGGTATCACCGTTCATCTGGTAGACGAACAAGTAGATCACGGCCCCATCCTGGCTCAAGGTGTATTTGAACGCAAAAGCGGTGACACTCTCGAAACTTTCCAAGCTCGTGGCCTGGAGCTTGAGCACAAACTATTTCCCCAGGTGCTGGCCCAACTGGCTAATTCTAGCTTGGCCGCGATGACCAATCTCAACCAAGAAAATCAGAAAGAGACTGCCGAAACTAAAATTAGTACTAGTAATGAGCACAACGAAGATCTTTGTGTCGCCATCGTGCCCAAAGCAGCTGCAGCCGCGGGCAAATTGACAAGCCTAGCTCTGCCTCTTTATTGGCTTAGTGGCAAGAATCTAGAACAAACAAAAAAACTCATGGCCGCTCTCAAAGAAATTCTTGCCGACCAGCTTTTAGAAGATGTCTGGTGCGTGGTTGCTAGTGAACGCAGCAGTTGGCTTTCACAGTGGCGTGAGCAAGGCTTCAAGTGGTTTGCCGAAAGACATTATTTGCCAGGCGTGACCGACAATTTGGCCCGCACTGTCGAAGAAGCAATTAAACTGAGCGGTCTGGAGACATCTGGCAAAGAAACTACAGAAGAAGGACACATTAGAGTAGCCTCTGGCTCAGCCTATCTCTTTGATGATTCACTCAACATCAAACAGGTAGAAAATCACTGCCGCTACCGCCACTATCATCCTGTCACAGACAAGTTCCGCATTCACGACCTGACAGCCCCGCACTTGTCTAAACTACTTGAATTTCCTCAAGTGCATCTGCCTGGCACTCCAGAACCAGAAATTGTGGCGCTGAACCTGAGCGATACTGAACTGGAAAACCTGAGTAGAAAGCGCACGTTGGCTCTAAATTTAACTGAGATGCAGGCCATCCGTGCTTACTACGAGCAAACCTCAGTAGTGGAGGAGCGCTCACAGTACGGTCTGGGCCAGTGGCCCACTGACGTAGAACTAGAAGTAATCGCCCAGACCTGGTCTGAGCACTGCAAGCACAAAATCTTCAATGCCATCATTCATGAAAAGAGCGCACACGTTAAAGCGGTTCAGACTCTTACCATGAGTATGGCTGGCACCTCAGCCACTAAACCAGCAAGAAAAACCGAAGCGCGCACAATCACTAGTTTGTACAAGAGCTATGTGCAGGCTTCAACCAAGAAGCTGGCCGAGAAGCGCACTGATTTACTTTCGGTCTTTGTTGATAATGCCGGAGTAATTAAGTGGAACGACGACTGGGGCATCTGCTTCAAAGTCGAAACCCACAACTCACCTTCGGCCTTAGAGCCTTACGGTGGCGCTCTCACCGGCATACTTGGAGTCAATCGCGACATTCTCGGCACCGGCCTTGGTGCTAAGCCAATCTGCAACACCGATGTCTTCTGTTTTGCCTATCCTTCGCAAGACCTGGTCAACCGACCTACTATGTTGCCAGCCCAGTCAATTATTCAAGGTGTGCGCAAAGGCGTGCAAGATGGCGGCAACAAGAGCGGTATTCCTACTGTCAACGGTGCTGTCTATTTCCACCCTGGTTATCGCGCTAAGCCCCTGGTATTCTGCGGTACCGGTGGCCTTCTACCGCTTACGGTTGACGGCAAGTGCGGCTACGAGAAGCACACCCAAAATGGCGATGCCATTATTATGGTGGGTGGTCGTGTTGGTAAAGACGGCATTCACGGAGCGACATTCTCCTCTGAAGCATTAAACGTAGACTCGCCGGTTTCAGCAGTACAGATCGGCGACCCATTTACACAAAAGCGAGTGACCGACTTCATTCTAGAAGCACGAGATCTTGGTTTGATATCAGGTATCACCGATAACGGTGCTGGTGGTCTCTCCTCATCAGTTGGCGAGATGGCCCAAATAACTGGCGGCGCCACCCTTGAAGTCGATCATATTCCACTTAAATATCCCGGCTTAGCCGACTATGAAATTGTCATATCCGAATCGCAAGAGCGCATGACTTTATCTTCAACCAAAATCGAAGAACTGAAAGAGCTAGCCGAGAAACACAGTGTCGAACTTACAGTAGTCGGCAAATTCGATGACAAAGGTTTCTTCCGCATCACTAGGGCCGATAAAACTATTGCCTTGCTAGATCTTAAATTCTTGCATGACGGGGCACCGCGCCTGGAGCTCGAAGCTCACTGGCAAGCACCAGTGACCATTGATGAAGTAGAACAGCCACCCAAGAGTCTAGGAGAGGCACTACTTGCCCTTCTCGCTC
>JAUPUU010000460.1 GCA_030917395.1 Cyanobacteriota bacterium erpe_2018_sw_21hr_WHONDRS-SW48-000092_B_bin.40 | reverse complement strand
GACCGGACTTATATCTTTGGCAGGCAATAGTGCCGCGCCAGTTAAATTTTCACGTCTAAAATACTTTCCGGCTCACACAAAAGAGACGGCAGAGCGCTTTGTCTCGTTGTTCCATCGGTATGCATATATCTATCGGCCATTTGGCAGTGGAGCGTGGATTTCAGCCAATGAGCAGTGGAGTCTTACTGATACTGAGATTCTCAAAGCCATTGCTTGTGTTCACCCGAAGGCTTTCATTGGCACCAGGTCGGGCAAGGCTAGCAAGTATGCAGTTTTAGATATTGATGCCGGCAGTCGCTATCACAGTAAAGAAGGGCTTCAGAAGATAACTAGCTTGCTTGAGAAGGCCGGGATTTCTGAGCACAACCTTTATCGATCTTCTGAGTCTGGCGGTTGGCACCTATATATATTCTTTGATGCGCCGGTGAGTTCTAAGGATTTGCACCGCCAGCTCTATCATCTGCTCAAGCTGCATGATTTTGAAGTAGCCAAAGGCACGCTCGAGATCTTCCCCCACCCTGGTGAGAATTCAGTCGGTCAGGGCTTAAGGCTTCCACTGCAACCTGGGTTTGCTTGGCTCAATTCAAATAGCCTTGCTGTGAGCGAGGAAAGAGATGAGCTTAGTCCAGCAGAAGCGCTGAACAAATTTGTCAGTGACATGGAGTGCAACGTAAATCCATATCATCAGTTCCACAGACTTAAGGCTTATGTAGAGCAGGTCGCTTCAACCAAGCAAGTAATTGTCGATCGGGCTGCTAACAGCACCAGAATGGCTGAGATTATTCCGATTCGGCGAGATTTGCCAGAAGAAGGGTCGGCCGAGTCGATCAAAGAAGTGAAGTCGGTATTTAAGAAGTTGCCGCCAGGTATCAAGTGTGATGTCTGGCTTCGCGGTCGGCAATATTACAACCATGGGTTGAGTGGACCGTCGCAGAGAGCAGATGCTGTGCTATCGCTTTCGCACTATCTTTTCTATGGTGATCCTGAGCGTATGGTTTCTCCACTCGGTTACGGCTATGAAGATGAGCGCAAGTGGCTAATGGAAGAGTTGCTCCGGGCTAAACACCACGGGCAGAGCAAAGATATATCTGCCGGTCATTCAGACGGGCTAAAACAAATTGAGCGGGCAGCAAATTGGGTGCCACCACACAGGCGGGGGCAAGAAGCTCGCAAATATGAGTTTGAAGTGCCGGTGGTTTGGGTGATGGCCAATGCCAAACGAAAAGCCACCGCCAGGCAGAATATTCAGGCTGCTGTTGCCGACTTCGAAGAGATGGGTCAGCCGTTCTCTACCAGAGACCTGAAACTGAAGACTTGCTGCAGTACTGATACCCTGGCCAAGCATGCCGATTTATGGAAACACGTACAGGAGCGCTTATCTGGGGTCTGCTTGGCAGCTGATCCAGGCGAATATAACGCTGGGGTGCAGGCGACTGCGAAGCAAAGTCAGCCTGCTGCACCTCTTGATCCAAAAATTATGCCGCCAGGTCGCTTGGCAGCTCGTCGATTAGTTTATGAATTGAAGATGAGAGATCAGCGTCAAGAGGCTCAAAAGCACGAGGCTGCTGTAAGGGCCGAGAAGGGTCTTGACCAAGAGTGGATGGATAGAGTGAACGCTCTATTGAAGAAAGACCTCTCAGGTGGTTCTCCTGCTGAATTGAAGATTCAGATCAATTTGTTAGCCCGTGAGTTGTTAATTGCTCCATCTGAAGAAGACTGGAGGTGGTTGAGTGGACATATTTCTAGTCTTAAGGAGCAGCTATTAGCCAGTGGTCAGTCAGTGCAGCTGGTGATTGGGTTGATGCCGCCAGCTTCTTAGGTGTGATCTCTTGTTTTGATGTAGATTCAAAGTCATTTTATTTGGGCTTACTTTTGTTGGTAAGGTCATAGTAATTTGGCAATCGTCGATACCTAGAGACAGAAGGAGCTGTGTTTGGAAAAGCTCGTAGACAACTATCCGGCCATGATCACTCTCGAAAAGAATATCGGTAAACGATTAGCAGAGCAGCAATTCAAAAAAAATAAGTACAGTTATAAGTTCCGGCGCGAAACATACAATACGAACTACATTCGCTCGAGTGTCGATAGTAAGTTTGTTCACGTTGCTTCCTTATCTATTTCCAGCCCTTTGTCGGAGCAAGGAGACGATTTATCTCTTGTTCCTATAACCATTAGCATTGAAGCTGGTGTTGAATACCGTCCTGCATTTCTGGGTGCCCTACGTCCAAAAGAATCTCGAGATGAAATGAAACTTGCAGCTTGTGATTGCACTTTTCAAATGCCCGATAGCTTTAACGATATTGCTATGAGGCGCATAGTAATTACATCAGGTGTTGATGATCTTGCGGATTGCTTAGAAGAGCTCTTAGCAAGCTTCGTAAGTTGTACCAAATTGTTTTTTGCCCAGTTTGTATATCCGTATCCATTCGATCAGTTGCCGTTGGCCGATGTCGAGGCTTTATATGAAACGTCGCTTTATCAAATGCCCAAATTCAAATTCAAAGAACAATTCGCCACGAGCCCCTATCGCTTGGCTGAGGCTACGGAGGAGTACTGGAAAGAGTTAGGTAATGAGGAGCAAGCGGAGCTCTTTAAGCGTCTTCGCCGGAAGATATGGAATAACCCACATCCTTGTTCCTCGGCGCTTGATGTGAAACCTGCGGATGAGGCACAAGAGTAAAAGCTGCTTGAACACCTATCAAGCAAATTGGTGTCAATTTCTGGTTCATTCATCTAGACGGCGTTGTTCATATATTTGTGAGCATGAGGAGTCAAGCTTGAAGCGTTTAGTGTCAAAGTATTTTCCAGTCTTCCTCGCGTATTTGTTTTGGGGCCTAGTTATTCTGGGCTTAGGCACTGGTTTCTATTACATAGCTGAGATGGACAAACTTTCTTGGCGGGAGACGGCGAGCTTTAATAAGAGTTCTCTCGAGGAACAACGAGCACTTCAATCAGTGATCCTTCGGCGGGTTTTTTCTGAAGTGTTTAGGAACGTTTGGTATTATCCCCTGGTCTTGACCGTTATAACAGTTGGCGTCGTAGAAAGCTGGCCTAGTCGTAACGATGAGGAGAGTCAAGATGATGGGAGGGTTCTATAACTGCTGCAGGTGGAGCTGCCAATTCCAGGTAAGAGGTTATAGCGGCCCTGGTTGAACGCTGAAAAATCAAGTCTGAAAAGCATGACTAGGACGGCGATTTGGGCGACGGTTTGTTGGGATAATACATAAGCAGCATTATCGGAAGCTTAGAGGCGTGCTAAAATTCTGGTGTTACATTCGGTGCTCAGTCAGTAGCAGAATTTTAAAGAGAAGCAAGGACTTCAAAGTGCGCAAGAAGCGCATGGGAAGCTCTTTTTTAGCGCTTCCGGATTTTGACGAAAAGCTATATTTCCTACCGCTAACTATTGTAATTGCTTGACAAGATCGCTCAGCCAAATAAACCTTGGTTCTTTGTTTCTTTTAATTTCCAAATCTTGCCAGTTCCCTATCTTTAACTAGGGCTTGCTGGACGCGGCTCGCTCCGCCGGTGTTAAAGAAATAGACTCCCAGTGCTTTATCGCTTCACCCCAGCTTGTGCTGTAGTAGCGCACTATCGGTTTTCGTCCAAGCAAGGCCGGTGAACTGAAGCGAATCTGTTTGCCTCCATACACCAATTCAGTGTTGGCTGCAAAGGCTGGCCGAACAGTAATGAGCATATCTTTTTCTTTTAATAGACCACCAAAGATTGGTCGCTCCACTTCAAGAGTTATCGTCTGCCTACAGATCTCCTCGTCGGTAAGATCGTAGGTTGCAACTTGTTTGAAGGTGACTTCACCCACTTGTGCAACTGTCTCGATCTGGTCCGGATGCTCATTGTAGCCAGTAGCGGCAACGAAAGATGCAGGGATCGCAAGAATTGCGACTGGGAGCGTCAGTATCAGGCTAATAGTTCTTACAACACCTTTGGGACCCTTAAATACTACGACAGCAACGAAGACTAACAGCAGTATCCAAATTGTGTCGACATAACGCTCAACTAGGTCGTTGGCAAAACTATAGCGGCCCAAGCCAAGTTTACTAAAAAAAAGCGCCAAGATTAGGCAATTCAACCAGACCACAGCTTCTTTGGTGAGACTACTTGGTTTGATCATTAACTCGGAGTCTTGTTTCATGGCTTCAACCGTCATCTCATCCCTTCATATATTCCTGTTCTTCCGCTGCAAGGAGAGCCAGCGGAATTCTTGTGTGGATTCAGTAGTGGATCGAGTTTTGAACGCTTAAATGTCTTGTCGCAGCGGGCGCACCGATAAACATAGATGGTGCTGGTGCTTTTTAATTTGCCACTAGATGAGGTGCTTTGTTTGATTGCTGTTTTTGCGACCGGTTGAGGCCCTTCCTGCGTAAGTTCAATGAGATATCTTGGTGAGTAGCCTTGTTGTGTGACTGAAGCTCCCTCTATGCGATCCAGTCGATAGGCGCGGTTTTCTCCTGTTTCACTCTTTACCGCATGCAGTAAAAAGTATCCGGCAGAAGTTTCCCTTAGTGAATATGGTTCGATTCGACGAACTTTTCCCTCGTAGGTGAGATCCACGCAAAGTTGATTTCCAGCAGCAAAGCGAATTACCTCTAAGAATGGGCGGCTCTTTTTAGGTATCGTGAGTGGAAGAATGCGGCTACGGATAGCCTTCTCCCCGGAGCCCAGCTTGTAAGGTACTCGTTGCGGTGCTTCCGCTCGACTCATTAGCCAGTCGAATACTTCTGGTAGTGCATCCCAGAAGTTTGCCACTGGCGGAAGCACGGGTAGCTGATGGGCAAGCATGTCTCGCCAAAGTACCTCCAATTCATCTTTGTGGCCAACCAATGCTTCTAAGGTTGGTATTTCTATGGCCTTAAATGCGCATTTTTGTTCGAGGACGTCACGCAGTACTGAAGCCTTGGGGCGATTTTCCACGTGTCGATAGAGATTGACGACGTCATATAGATCGCGAGGTCTTGTTCGCTCTCCGAGGGCTCTCAGTTTCTCTGCGAATGCTTCCTCGTAGGCATAGCAATTGCTCCAGAGCCCTTCTTCGGGTGTGTCGGAGTAGGGCTGAAATACCGGGCGGCGAACGCTTGGCATGACTAGCCGTTCGTCTGCTGTGAGATCTAGCTTTATCTTCGGCCAGGCATTCGATTTGGCGGATACTGGACCGCGATATCCAATTTTGCCTTGGCAAGAAAGTTTCCCTCTCGGATTAGTGTATATGTCGACCTTAACCTGGTCAGGGCTCATTGTAAGGCCAGATTGTTGTGAGACCCAGGCAACAACTTCTCGAAGTGCCTGGGTGAGAAAAGTCTCGTTGAGTTGGTTTTCGTCTTTGAGGGTGAAGTCTAAATCTTCGGAGAATCGATAAGTTTCAAAATAGCACTTCTTCAGGCATGTTCCGCCCTTAAAGACCCATGAGTCTTTTAGGATTGGATGGTTATCGATGCCACCAAGTATCCAGCCAAGCACATAGTCTTTTTCCACCACGTTGGTCAAAAGGCCTAGTCTAGCGGCGGCTTCGATAATGTCGCGTTTATCAATCATTCCAGGTTTGTACTCCAGCCTGCTGGAATCCAGAGACGCCATGCGGTTACTAGTTTATTGCATTTAAGTGACGGATCAAGCTTGCCGTACCCGGCGGTCAACCGGAGCTTGCAGGCGTTAGAGAGTTCGTGGTCGTTTAGGCATTTGTCTGCTAGAAATCCGAGGCGCTTAAAGACTATGCCGTTGTCGTACTGGTCAGCGTATTCTAGTAGGATTTTTCGATCACCGTTTTCTCTTAGTAAGTATGTTTTTAGACATTCTGTGACGTGGCCGATACCGCCACCGGTGTCAGGCATAGCAATCATGTCGATTAGGGTTCGCGCTGGGTCAGAAATATTCACACGCGTAGAGCCGCGCCAAAGCTTGGTCAACCCGAAGAGTCGCTTCTCTGATGTGTTGTGAAGGTTGAAAACTGTTCCTTGAGCGACATGTTTTTCAGCGACGCGCTTTGTTGTAAAAACGAGTGTCTCGTTAAAGAGTTGTTCTGTAAGTTCCCAGTGATGAGCGGCTGTCCAGCCTCCTATGTAGCAGGGAGCGAATAATGAAGGAACCATTACCCAGGGGTCTTCTAAGACCTGTTCGCTGCCAGCCAGGTCTAGTGGTACGGGTATGTAGAGTCCTGGGCCTACCCGGCGAAGCCAACCTTGTGCGCTCCAGCCGGATAGAAGTTTTGCTGCTCGGTGGCGGTCGAGTTCTAGGGTTTTGGCCGTAGTGTCAATTGAGACGACCTCTTTGCTGGCGCGGAGTACAGCGGAGAGGCGTGTGCGGGAGATTGATAGTGAATTGGGCTCTTTTGGCATAACTATATATTACTACGTAAAATTCCCAAAAAGCCGGAATTTTTCGCTATTTAATATAGCGATTTTGTTGTCGCGGTATGTTTTGGGCGGAGCCAGTGGGTTGTTTTGGGTTGAGCTTGTCTGTTTATGGCTGTAGCCGAATAAATAGAGAGCTGCAAACTTTTGCTAGTGTTGTGTTTGCGGATGTGGGAGTTGGGTGTGAACCATAACGGTGATTATGAGACGTCGGCTGAAAGAATTTCTTGTCTCTTAGCACAAGGCTCGCTAAACAAGTTGGGTTGATGCCTATCTGGCCTTCGATTTCTCGATTGTTGTCCTTCGAACTAACACAAAATTGGGTTCGCCATTTCTATGGCTAGGGCTTCCAGTTCTTGCAATGCTGCCAAAATGATCAAATGGAACGTAGTGCTGCACCCTGAGATAGTCTGAGGTTCTAGGTTCTGCGATTTCCTTGTAGTTGACAAATTCGATACCTGGTACGTGCCATTGGAATCCACCGAGCTTTTTCGTCAACCTCAAATCCAGTAAATCATTGGCGGCCGAAACTTTAAGTACTCGGTCATTTTTGTTGTAGTAGACAGCTGTGTACCTAGACCTACTGTCAAGCTTTTTCAACATTTTTTCCACAATATCTTGATTGACGTCGGCAGCTAAAAAGTAGACACCGTCTAGTATTTCTTGGCTATCGCCTGCCAAATAATTAGCCATGAGTCTATTGCCGAGGCTGTGAGCAACTAATACGATCTTTGTGCCAGTTGGAAGTTTCGTTTTAAGCGAAGTTATCGTTGTAGACAAATCAGTTAGAACCTGTGGATCATCAATAACTTTTCGGTCAGCTCGATAAAGTTCTCTAATGCTCCTTTTGCCGGTAAGGTGAGGGGGCTTTAGTCCTGCAGTACCGGCTGATGGCCATGAAAACACAATTACTGGTGATTCCGTTTGTGCTGAAAGAATAGCGCCGGCATAAAGTGAATTAATTCCGCTCGCAGCGAAGCCGTGAATGTAAACATAAACTGTTTTGGTACTACTGTTGGTGACCTGATTGATGAGATTGTCCCAGTAGCTGGCATCGGCTATAGGAGATGACACTACTGTCGTCGGATTTTCTTCACTCACGTAACCTCTAATTTCTAGATAGGGCTTGACTGTCGAATTGACGGTATCAATTCTCCAGCCCATTGCTGAGAATTTTGGAAGCAACTCTTTGCTCTGAGGTGCTAGCCAGTTGTCTTGGATCGGAAGAAGTGCAGAGGATGAACCGAATGCTATCGGGGCTATTAGTGTTCCGTTTTTGTCTTTGTTTGTAGTCATGGCTTTGCGATCTGTCGCATAAAATACTGGAATCCGAACATTGGGCGGTCCTACCATTTCGACTTGAGTGGCTAGCGTAGGGCTTGTACTTATGATTGACATAAGAGCTAACGCGAAAAATCTACAAAGAATAATATTAAATCGTCCGGCTTGAATTGCTTCATGTCGGGGAGCCTGTCTTGTAGCCAAAATACTTACGTCTTTCATTTAGGAATCTCATTTCTGCCCATAATCGTGACGGCCATATCTAATTGCAGCTATTAAATGGGGATTCCAAAAACGTGCCTTACTGCTGCAATTAAGTCGGCAGCAGCCTGGATGCCAGACGATATGTTCTCTGTGATTGAGACAGCAGCCTGTACTTTGCTTACCTTGTCTTCTAAATCGTCAATTGCCCCAGCGCTACTGGCGCTAAGACCGGTCATTTGCCGAGTTTTGTGAGACTGAAGCTGCTGACTGGCGACTATCGTCACTTCCTGTAATTCGTCGACCTTCTTTAGATAGGCGGGGTCTTTGCCTGCGAGCGGATTGTCATACATTCGCTGGCAGCAGTCCTCCATCAGGAGAACTATCTCTGAAAGTCGATGCAGTTCGATATCGCTATAATTCATTTCTTGTCTTCAACCAATTTTACTAGTTTGCTGTGTAGTCCTGAATACTGTGTGAAAATCTCGGAAGGATTTTCTGAATCTATCTGAGCTTGAAGGTCAGAAATTTTTGCTAGCTCATCTAAATATTTTCTGTCTGTTTTTTTGCTGGCAAAAGCCACATCCCAGTGGCGTTGTAGACCAGCTAGGCTCGTCTTCGCTCGTTTAGCCGTTAACCTAACATCGTCATTGAGCGCTACGCACGAATTTGAAACAAACTCATTGTTTGCTCTGACTGTTTCTGGAGTCCACTTATTTCGAAAATGACCAATTAAGGCCTGCGCTCCCATATTTCCCAATTGCGCCAAGCCGCCTAGTTTTTCAACCTGCCTTGCTACAGTTGGGCTTGCCGCAAGTTTTAAACTGGAAAATTCAACACCAAGATTGGATAAGTTGCTTTGCAGATCGCTCATTGCCTTTTTGCTTTCAGCGGATGACGTGCTGCTGCTTAAGATCTGAAGATTGACGGCATATGTTTCTAGAGCGCTGGTAGCAAGAGTCCTAGCCTTAATTGCCTCCAGTGAATAGTACGGCTTAGTACCGTTACTACCAATGTCGCCCGGAGACTCAATAAGGAGTTCTCTAATAGAGTCTACTTCTTTGATTTCCCTTGGTAGCTGAGGGTTAGAAGGTTCCTCGCTTCGTCCAACAGGATCTTCCCCAATTTCCTTGTAATCCAAGAAAATCTTACTGTGAATCTCGTTGATGTGCTTGTAAAAATGGGAAACCTTTTCTGTTGATCCCTTAGCTGTAGCACTTAAAGATGCAGTGGTCTTAGAAATCGTAGGGCCATTGCAAGAGTAAGCTTGGAGGGCAACGATAGAAGTACATAAGGCGAGAATTGTACGAAGTTTCACGATTACACCAATGTTTGGCTCACCAGCCTAGGGATTTAATCAGTCAATTTAACGGGTAAGGCGCCGAATGGGATTTAGATGAGATGCCTATTTGTTCCTTGTCCGAAGAACTCTAAGATACTCACCTTTGTATTCTTTATCTTGCTCAAGCTTTAGGCCGTCGCCAGGATTATCGGTTCTATGCATTGAGCCAATTAGTTTGTATTGGATACTGTGGCCAATTTTGCTGTCGTCAACTTCAGTGAAATTCACAGTTTGAGTCGGGGTGATATTGCCCGGCATATCCCACTTGTTTTCTTCCTTCGTAAGACCGGCTCCAGTTCTAGGTGCGCCGTGTACAAACTGCGATAGCCGAAGAGGCAGATCTTTTTCTGAAATGTAGAGTCTTACTCTGTCTCCGTTATTCGCGATTTTGTAAAAGTAGTTTTTAAAAGTGCCTCTGTCGATATCTGGAGACGTGAGCACAATTTCCTTCAGGTGCTTGGGTTCGCGATTTGATGCGTCGTATCGCGATTGGAGGTACCAGTTAACTAAGCGATTGCCCATGCTGTGCGAGACACTCATCAAATTCTCTGGTCCAATTTGTTTTTCCAAACCCTGAGCGAAAACCTGGAAGGGCCTAGCGCTCCATTCGGCATTGCACTCATCGACTGTGTAATCCCTTGTTTTGGCTGCTGATGGCCAGGAAAAAAGCACCACCGGTTCACATAGAGCAGTTTCAAGTCGTGCAGCAGATTTAGCCGCTGCTTCAAAACCATTGTTATAACCATGAACAAACAAGCATGCTTCGTTGAATTTAGTGCTCTTGGTGGAGCCGGAAAGACGTTTGTAGAATTCTTCACGGCTCAGTTTCTCTAGCTCTGAATGTCCTTTTGCGTCTTTTCTTGAAGCGCTCTTTAACGGCAGATTGGCAATGGCGATATCGTTTGGGGTTATTGATGAAGGTACAGGTATGACGCTTGTCACAATACCGTACTCTAGTCCATGGTCAGTGTGTTCTGGGCTTCGTCTGCCGGAATACATTCCAAGATCCTTGTCATACTGGCGGCTGGTCGCATAGAACACCGGAACCGACATCCAGACCTGGTCTTTGGATGCTGTCAAACCAGGCTGAATGGTTGTTGGTATGGTCAAGCTGAGGACCAGTAAAGAGAAAACGAATTTTCTAAACCGCAACTTTGGCTGCATAAAATAAACCCTTTTGATAATCTGACCAATCATAGCTCAGTTCCATAGGCTGTGCTATTGATGTGCACCTATTAAAACCACAACGCTTCAAGGACGACTGTTCGGTTAATAATTTGGTCAGTTATATAAAAATTCAAGTGAGTAGACATTTCTGATCCGTAGTTCTAAAGCTCTACAATTTTGATCTTTCCCTGCTTAAGCAGTGGCACTATGGGCTGCATGTACCCAATTTCAAGTTTGGCTGAGGTGAGAATTCTGTCTTGAATCAAATGAGTAGCATGTATGAGCCCAAATGAACCATCGCTATCCTCAAGGGGCAAATAATGGCCTGCTTGAGTAGGGGCTGCTTTTATAAATACATACTTTTTGTTGACGTGAATTATGTCTGGTTTGGAGCGATATGGAATATTTGAATTAGTCTCATAGAAGTTGTAGATCGCCTCAAATAGGTTTTTCCCACTCATTCCATCAGGAGCATAGATAATTTTTACAGGTAGCTTTTCATAGTCACTGAGTTCTTCTTTGTTTATAGTGCATAAGCTTGGTATAGAGGCGAGATTCTCAAGTGAGTTAATTAGTTCTCTTGTATTAAGTGTGGACTTTATACAGACAGCAGCAATGGAGCCGTCCACGCAAGCAAATGATTTTCCTTCCTCAAAAGCGCGAAATCTTTGTGAGAGATTTGAAGTGACGATCACATCCATTTGTTTGCTTTCTGTGCCATCCGAGCCGTAGAGAAAGCCACCAAAGAAAATATCGCAAATTGATGGAAGGTGATTTTTTAAGAATTTGGCGTAAATCCACTCACGACTTGCCCCGATGTCAGTGGTGTTCGGAAAAATTGAAGCTGAAGATGAACTGCTCGACAGGGAAGTTGCAACGTCAGCATAATATTTCCAAAGCCGTCCGAAAACTGGCTGGGATGTCATTTCAGCTAACTTGCTGCTCTTTAGAGCTTTTTCAATCTGACTTTCTGTCCAGTTTTCCGATTGCACTCTCGTTACCCCTGATGTAAAAATTGAGTTACTCGCCATTAGCGGTTTTATATTCTCTGACTCTACCATTTTGCTACTTGGACTAAATTTGGCAGCGGCCGATAAGGAACATTCTGTTTCACCTCCGTTGGTCGAGGCGAGAACCGCGCACTAAGCAGAGGTTTTCAGGCTTGAATTTTCTAAGCGGCAAAGATCGACGATTAAATTCCACTCTCGTTGAATTGGTTGCTTGCTAGATAGGTTCGATGTTGTGAGTCTGCACTATAAACCTGTCTTGCTCAAAATCCCCCCTCCTTCGTGGAATTCAAAATAGTGAAGTTTTTTTGTAATGGCATTCAGTACTGTTCTTAGAGTGAATTGTTAACGGAGTGTATACGGTATCAGTTAATGTTTCAGGCCTTAGAATAGCTGCGGAAGCCAAGATGAGCTAGCTAAGTCAGGCCTTTCCGAGTAACAATGCTGAAACAAATTATTAACTGGGGTCTTCTCTGCAGCAGAGCAATTCATTGTTAAGCTCCCAGGGTTCGGTATTTGAAGGCTTTTACTTCAAAAAATGTATTTTGTAATACAAAAGGAAGCTCAGCGGTTCTGCTATGGCGATCTGTGACTGTCATTTGTAAGGTAAGGAGCAATCTATTCTTTCTCTCCTTCATATGAGTCCTTTCCTGAACTACAGAACCTGCAGCCCAAATAAGAAATTCAAATTACTGGCATCACCGGTAAGTCCGAACTCCTCTTATTTCTGTCTCGTGACTATTCTTCGGGTGAGTACTCTGTGTGGTACCTAGGTGCTCTATATCTTGATTCGAATGAATTTATTGACTAAGCAGGTGCGGAACTGTCAGTGAATAGCGAAAACACCTTCTTTTGTGAAAGCGGCCTCATCGATTCAGTTGTGACCTGGTAGAGGTTAGATCGAATACTTGCTCACCTTGCGTTGACTCAGATAAGTGAGCGATTTCTGTTCGCCTGTTTGAGTCACGCCTTAAATCTAAAGTCTGATCGCAGAGGAGCATAAGTACTCTCTGTCAGCAAGTCAAAGCGGCGCATCTGGCTCCCGATGGGCGGTGCCTGCTCTTGTGTCTTTGGCTATAGCCAATTCGTCGGGGCGTCCAATCATGCTGTGTTGCGCTGATTCGACTAAGTGTCCCCGCTGACTCTATATACCTGCCTGAGATTTTCAGGCAACTAAAAACCTTGCAAATAAAGGAAACAAAAATGAATACCCAAACCGTGGACTTAATGTCCCTATACAACGACAAAACAAAAGAAGTTGTTGTGCCGAAAGGAATCTCTGCCTCATACGACAGTTCAAAAGGACCGTGCGTACTCCATGGCAACCTTGAAAACCATGGCACAATTACTATCACTGGTCCGAAGAAAAGCAGCCAGGTGATTATCGCCGCCGAAATCATAAATGATGGTGCTTTTGACTGCCAAGTTGAATCATTATCACTTTGCTCGTCAACCGTGCGAAATACCGGCGACATCAAGGCACAAAACAGCCTCGTCTTTAAATCTACAGCTGGAAAACTTTCAATTGATGGTTCCGGCAGCGTGACCGCTTCTCAAGCAATCACGTTCTCAGGTTCACTCGGAATCAGCGTCAAGAACGGAACGTTTGAGTCTTCTTCTCTCCTCTTCGAGGCAGAGAATGGGACTTGTTTCGTTCAGGCAGATGGGCTTGAAGGTGCCATTTCCGTGAATGCGAAATCATCGAGAATCGGTACTAAATCCGCGATGCTGAAGGATGGTAAATCCTCACTTCTTTCCGGTACTCACGTTTACTATTCAACCAGCAGCCTTTCACTGGGAAATATCTCTCACGCGGGTGATGCGGTTGTTCTTCTGGCCGGTGGAGATATCGCCGTCGGTTCAATTACTGCTGGGACTCTCTATGTGGGAGCTGGCGTGTCCTTCACTATTGATGGTCAGTACCCAGATCCAACCTCTGATAACGATGTGGATGTGCCTTGGTCCGTTAGTGGCCCAGGATACCAGCCGTTAGTAGTTTCGGGAGCTATCAACGTTTCTGGAGAAGCTACAATCAAAGCGTGGACAGTTGAAGCTACGGATGTCACTGTCGGCGGTAACCTAGAGGTTAACACGCTGAATGAGTACGGTGAAATTACGCTCACTGGTGATCTTGATGTTGATGGTGATGCCTCGTTGCTGGCGTATACCATTAACTTTGAAGGAGAAGATTTCAATGTAGCGGGTGAACTAGTTATGGGAGCATCTGCTTCCACTGGCTTGTACTCGTATATCAACCTGGCTGGCTCATTGACTGCTTCGGACAATGTTAGTTTGAATTGTCAGCTCACGACCTTCCTTGGTGATGACTTCACTATGGACGGTACTGATAAAGTGCTTGCCACGTCAGGTCACTTAAGAATCGAAGCTACTGACTTCATAAACATCAAGGCTGATGTGACATCAAGCGAAGCTAGAAACCTTCTCTTTTATAGCGACGGTGATGTCGCTACTGGTTCGATCACGGTCGATAATGCCACTGGTGCATCCGCCGGTGCCGTTGCAATCAAGGCTCACCGCACTGGCGGAAGTACTGAATTTGTTATTGGTGGAACCGATGAAACCAATGGTGTAAACGGAACGATTACTACTGACACCGTTAATGGCGGCGCTACGGAAGTAACTAGCTTTTCTCACGGCTGCGTTTATATCACCAATGGCGGCGATGGTGGTATCACGGTAACTAGTGCTAGTAATATCTCAGTAAAGGGAACCAGCTCTAAGTCTGGCGGGATTACTCTGAATGCCGAGGATGGCACTATCAAGCTGCCTGCTGGTACTCTGAGTGCCGACGGTACGGGCGCCAATGCTGGCTCGTTTATTCAGCTTCTTGCTGAAACAATTGAGACGGTGGACGGCACAATTATTTCTGCTAGCGATACTGGAGCGTCTGAGAAGCAAAAGCTGCTTCAAATTGCAGCTAACAACATCACATTGACCGGTACGAGTGGCCTCGAAATTAAGGCAAACGGCGGTGGCAATTCCGCTTATCCGACGTATCTTCAGATTTTCCCCAAAGGTTCGGTGACCATTTATGACAATGATTACGCGCCATCGTTCTTGATTTGGTCATACACCGAGAGCATTTCGTACAGTGGTAGTGCTCCTGTGAATTTCAACGGAGCAGGAACTGCGCCCTTGAAAATTTCATGCAATGGATCTCATAGCAGAACATTCATATCAGGCTATCCGCTGGTTTTCAATACCGGCGAAACACATATTGAGTGTAAAGGTGACGAAGATCATGAGCTTCAGATCTATCGTGCTTCCGCTTCTGGCGGCAACGGCTTGCAGTTCAACGGCGGCGATGTAACCATCGACGCCAGCGGTTTGGATGATGGAGATGGTGGTCTCCTCTCTATCTATATGGACCCGGTCTATCGGTCTGACACTGGTAGGGTGGTCATCAAAGCTGATGGTAAAGACACTGGTGATGGCGGCCATATCCTGCTACAGCCTGGAACGACTGACCTGGTATTTGGTACCGCTGATGAGCAGTATTCCTTCTCTTCAAAAGGCGGTTTGACCAGTGGCTCCGGCGGCAAAATTGAGATTCAGGGCTACTATAGCTCTATCGAAGTTAATGGCGCCACTGATACAACAACTGTGTTGGATGTGTCGGTTCCAGGAACTGACGGCAACGGCGGCGAAATCAACATTGTTGCCTATGGTGCAGCAGGCCTAACTTTTGACGCTTCCAATCCGGCTTACTTAAAGGCTGATGGTGGTTCTACGAGCGGTGATGGTGGCAAAATCATCATCGGAACCTCCAATGTTCCCATGACTATCGGTTCCGGGGATGGTCAGGTTTCACTATCCGCTGCTGCCTTAGGCGACAATGGAAAGGGTGGAACAATCGATATCACTAGTTGGTCCGGTATCTCAGCGAACTCCCTTGATATCAGCGTTTTGGCAACTGGTACCGGAGATGGTGGCACAATCAAGCTTAATGCTGGTTACAGCACCCTCAGTGTGAGTGGTCCAGGTCTAGTTGCCGACAGTGGCTCTACTAATGGTGACGGAGGACTCATTGATATTCAGGCTGGTGAAATTCAAATCGGTATACTTGCCTTTGCCGCTTTGCCTTCTGCTCATAAGCTTCAGGCTAATGGCAGTGGCACAGGCAAAGGTGGACAAATCAATGTATTGGCACAATGGGGACCTCTCGAAATTAAGAATCAGCTCGGTTATCTTCGCCTTGAAGCGAAGGCCTTGCACGATGGTGACGGTGGCCTAATCAAAGCCGTTGCAAATTCTTCCACGAATAGCATGACGCTTGATGGTGCATCCTTTGATGTTTCAGCAGGTCCGACCGGAAACGGTATTGGAGGCAAAATTGTTGGCAATGCGGGAGCCAATATCACGATCGCTGGAGAATTTAAAGCGAAAGGCGCTGGCACCGGAAATGGTGGCATTATGGAATTCGAGGCCGGTAACGACTTTAATTTCGATTTGGCCACTCCGGCTTCATTGAATGTTGATGCCGGCGTTACAGGTGGTAACGGGGGGTCTGTAAAAATAAAGGCTAGTGGTGGTCTAGTTATTCGCAGTGCTTCCAAAATTTCCGCAAATGCCGTAGGAGGCGATGGTAAGGGCGGTTCAGTCTATGTTGATACGCCTAATAATCGAGCCCCACTCAATGGCTTTGCTGGAACGATTATCGAGGCAAAGGGACATGGGAACGGCAAGGGCGGAAATGTCACATTTACCTATTGCGGCATGTTCCAAATTACAGACTTCATAAAGGTAGACTCCGGCAGCTCTGCTGGAGTTACTGTCCCTTGTGGAGTAATTTCGCTAAACGGCATTTTTGCAGGTCAATGGAAAACGAATAATAGTGTATGGCCTAAAACCTATTGGGTTGCTACCGATGGTTATGAGGGGTCAGGGTCATCTGGGCCATCTGCCTACCATAAAGCGCATGCCACTATGGCGTTACACTCAAACTTCAACAATATTCGTGCGACATATGCCTCCAATAACGTAGAGCTATTCCTTTTCAAGGAGAACACTTACTTCAACGGTTTCTACGGTAGTTCAGAAGGTGAATTGGAAGGTGGTCTAACTTTCCAGTGGACAAGTGGCGGAGTTTCTAAAATCTATTGCAACCCATGGCAGCATGGCAGCAGAGGTACGGCAACACCCTTTACCTATGACACTGATGGGGTGCAAGAAGTTGCGGCTCATGAACTCGGTCATGCGGCGGATATCATCTTTGGCCTTAATTCACTAAATCCGTTAGGCAATCTTGCGGCAGCTGTTACTGCCGATTTCACTACCCTTAACGGAGTTTCTGGATGTGCTGCATCAGCATTTAGTGGCGTGTATTCTTTGCATACTAGTAGTAATGTATGCTCTGGCGGTGTGCTGACCGCACCGTATAGCACATACCCCTCTAACAAAGTTATTGCTCAATTTCTTGAAGAAGCCCTGTTTAGTCCCCCATCGGCAAATCAATGGACGGAATTGGGCATGCAAGCTTTTGCTTTCGTAGCGACTACCGGCCTAACCAGAACCGCTCGTCCGATGGCAGATACAATATTTGCTAATGGTGCGTTTGCAAATACAAGAACGTGGGCAGCAAATATGTTGGCCGGCAGCAACCCGGGTTGACGAATATCTTGAAATAATTCAGACTGGAGTGCGGGCAAGATGTGCCCGCACTCCTTTTGAGGAAGAAATGAATGTTGCACAGAGCGCTATTTGTTCTTTTGTTTACGTTAATTCCGCTACAGTCGGCAAGTGGAGAAGAAGTATTAACAGGGCAATTAGCCTCTCTCCGGGACTTAGATGCGAATAGGGTTCATCCGGAATCAATAAAATCCAAAATGGAAATTGGCGCTTGGATATTAGCTTTGCAAAACTCACTTAGACAATCTCCTAAACTTGACAGCTTGAAGGATTTTGTTCACAGTCACACCAATTTGAATACCTACGAATTGGTTTTTAATGTTTCGAAAGAAGGAAATGTTACAGAACTCAAGTGGCCTAAAAATGTCCCTTCTGACGCGCTTGCAGCCTATATAGTCGATGTGGTGAAAAGTGCGGAGCCGATAAAAAATATTCCGCAGAATTTTCAGAGAGGCCATCGCGTCGCTCTTATAGTTAAAATGCAGCCTACTGTCAATTTAACTGTAGTTCCACAATCTATACCGTTTTAGAGACACTGCAATTGCAACATTTTTGAAGTTCTTGAACTGATAGAAGTTTTCCAGTTGTAGGCCAATCGATTTTAAAAATTGGAATTATAACCGCACATCCTTTCCAAAGCCCTTAAACCGCTTCGGATTGAGTTGGGCGTATAGAACCAAGTATGCTGGATGTTTTTGTGCCCATGTAGGCTTGTATAGCTCGCCTATCTACGCCTTCTGAAGCCAGCTGATATCCTTTGCCGTGACGAAGCATGTGAGGGTGTGACCTGCTCCCCGAAAATTGACTCGTTGCAAAGGTAACAACTGCATTTAAAATTGATCCTAGAAAGGGGAGAAGTAAATGCCTAAAAGCTTTCCTTGTCGGCCAAGTTTGACCGCAAGTAATGCTTTCACACTACCTGACATTTTTTTGCTGATAATTAATAGACCGGTCTATTGGTGGTGGGTTGGAGTATCAGCTTTCGCTTGTACTGACATTGCCGGTCAGCTTCAAAGAGAAAATGCACCATTCGCGATACCAAATTATTGCGTTTTTTCAAGCGTCTCATAATAAGCACTATGTTTCGTCCCCAAATTGCGAGGCTAGAACCGCCCACTGCGCAAAGGTCTTCAGACCTGAATTTTTGGTGTTCGATAGTTGATGACCGCTATAGCATCTTGCAATTACAAGGTTTATTTGCGTTTCCTATCTGCTTTAACCAAAGGCTTCTTTTCTCTAGAAGGTCGCCAACCGCGCTTCAATCTTTCCTCTCTTTGCTTCGCTCGAAGCTCTACAAAGGCCGCTGGTCGCCTCTCCGCCCAGCAACCAGGGCAACCATTACCTAGTTCCGTCCTGTTGCGCACTGTTGATTCCCAGATATGACGCTTGTTTGCACTGCATCTCCACCATATTCTCTTGGTGGTTTTAGATGTGATAGAAGTAGCTTTGAGCTTGCCATTGCGCGTCGGATGAAACTCCTTAGCTAAGTCCGGTCTAACAGCCTGAAGTGAATTAGTCACCGATAGTTTTCTACCAGCACAAAATGGGCATCTCATTTTCTTGGCAAAGAATGTCGCCTGCCAAGTATGGTCCGGCCCTAGCATGCATCGCCACCAGACTTTTTTATTGGTGCCAAGTTTGCGAGGATCGATATTTGTATTCTTTGCATGATCGAAAAGTGCCAATGAAACAGGATATCGGTATAGATTGGCTAATCTCTCGCCCCAGCACTGCGGGCAATCCGTTTTGCCAAGTTTTCTATTGTGTGGTGTCGCAAACCAAGTGTGCGACTTCCTCTTTGTGCACTGCCACAAGACCTTCATGTGCGAGCTGGCTAGCACATCTTTAGGTGTTAGTTCATTATCTGGGTGCCATTGCTTGGCCAATTCAGGATCTGTTTTAGCCAGAGAAGTTGCCAAAGTGGGCCTACGATGAGAGCAATAAGGGCAGCCGTCGCCACGGCCAGAACGCCTCGATATCGGCTCTCGCCAAATGTGTTTCTTATCAACACGGCATTGCCACCAAGCACAAACTGATGAGCCGCGCGAAAAATCTTCAGGTCCAAACCCGCAGTTCTTCTTGTAGTACCACTCCACACAAAGTTCCGGGTGGGTCTTGGATAGGGTTGGCTTGGGCTTCTTCGTGCGATTGTTGAAAGGTACGTCTACATCCTCAATGGGGTGACGTGTGTTCAGAAGTTCTGGATCTGCTGGATTCGCCATGCTGCTTAGCCGCCGCTTTGAATTAATCAATATTAGGCCGTCAGCCTGCTTTTGTCTAAGCGCAGTTGCATAGGTGCCGCTCGTTCGATACACGGATTGACTAATTAATTGCATTGCCAAACCTCGGCAAAGTTGAGCCATCTGGTGTTTCGTGGCTCTGCTGCTTTCCTATTCTTGATTCGCAGCGCCACCGGCCGTCAAGCCTCCTTGGGCCACTGCAATGGCTTGACTGCTCGGAGCCGCGAATCACCTCTTCTGCCGCGCAGCAATGAGCTGCATGGACAGATGGAGGATGAGAAAGCCATGAATACAGTGATGAAAAGCCAGGTTGAATGCAGCATCGAATTCGGAACAGGGGTTGATTGGAGCAGTGTGATGACAAAGATTACGCGGATCCTGTCTTCAATGGGAGTAGTGATGCCTGAATTAGAAGATTTGGCTCAAGAGGTCTGCATCAAAATTATAGGTTGCAGAGTGCGCGTAAATTACATGAGTTGGTTGACAGTGGTGGCGCGCAATGTAGTGGCAGATTTTTATCGCCGCGAGTATAGGCGTGCTGAAGGAATCAGCAGGAACACTGAGTCCATGGCTTCTGATGGAATAGTCAGCGCTAGTAAAGACGCGACTGATAGTAGGCTTGCTTTTGTTCCGAATCCTGTTAAGGATATTCTGGAGTTCGATTTCAAGGAAGCTATTGTGCAAGAGTTCGCTCGATTGGAAGCACATCAGAGGAGAACGATGTATCTGTATGTCGAAGGGTTTCCTTATGAGCAGATAGCAGCATTGACAGGGGCTCCAGGTGGTACGGTGCGCTCAAGGATTTATTATGCCAAGCGCAAACTTCGACAGAGATTGGCGCCATTTCGCTAGATTGCCAACAATTGAATAACCACACCTAAGGGGAGCTTGTCTCCCCTTTTTTTGTGCTTGTTTTGCAGGTGTGGTCGGATTGACCAAGAAGAGCAGATGTGTGGATTATGCGTTGTGTTTTAGATGACCCATTTGATACCTATTTTTGATACCTGCCTTTGATACCTAGCAAGGATGATGCGCATTGCCTTTTCTGCTGGCAATATTGACAGAGGAAACCCGAGATGACTTAATGAACGACATGGATAACCTTATTGCAACTGGACAAGCCTTACTTTCTCTAGCACAAAGACTGGATGCCGAAGGAAAGCTCAACGAAGCCCGCGAACTTTACCGGCGCACCTTTCAGCAAGGCATCATGATTCGGGAGATAAGACAACAGGCAATAGTAAGAAGCCAGGCCAGTTTTGTTTCATCAATAGAGTTCTGTAAAAGTATTTAGAGCAAGAAGCTAGCAGTTATCAGTCCAGCGGCACAGGAATTGGCAATTGTTTTGCTGAATTTGCGACGCGTATGCGATGCGCCTCAAGCGGGTGCAATTTGTATATACAAAACCCTCCTTTTGGATGTATTTTTCTTGCCTGGCCGGTTGTTTAAGTGACATGGAGTAGTAGCTGTGGTCCTCCCGGCCCTTTGACTTCTGCTATGGTGAGAGAAGCCCCATAGTCCCGAAAGCGAGGTTGGCCTTGAATAAAGCAGATTTAGTTGACGTCTTAGCTCACGAAGTTGGTATCACCAAGAAAGAGGCTGAGATGGTGGTGAATGCCTTCATGGATACTGTTATCAGGCAAGTAGCGCGTGGTGAAAGGGTCACCTTAGTTGGCTTTGGCACTTTTGATGCTAGCCAAAGAAGCGCTCGCACAGGCCGCAATCCCAAGACCAATGAGCCTTTGGACATTCCGGCTAAAAGAGTTGCTCGTTTCAAAGCTGGTAAAGACTTTGCTGTAGCGGTCGACAAAAAGGCCAAGTAGAGCCATTAAAGGCTGGTCGTCATTTTGATCGTAAGTTGCGTCTTCAAGCTTATTGCTTGACGGGCAATACTGCCCATGGTGCTTGTTTCTATATTCCGCAGTTTCTTTTGACGTTCCGCGCTGTTTTCTAATTTTACCGTCGCGGCGCCACCACAGCGCAAGCGGCGGTTTCTTTTGCTGTTGGTTTTTCTCAAGGCTTGCCCTGCAGAGCCGCGCCGGTTGGTCTTCCTCAGTAGCGCTTGCTGCAAAGCAATGAGGAGGACTAGTGGAAAAACATGACACTGACCTGGGGTATGGATTGGCCCT
>JAUPUU010000459.1 GCA_030917395.1 Cyanobacteriota bacterium erpe_2018_sw_21hr_WHONDRS-SW48-000092_B_bin.40 | reverse complement strand
TGCTCCAGTTGGGCTGCTCACCTGACCTACGGTGAGTGAGACTAAGACGATGAAGGCAATTATCATTGTTGCCACGGCCATTAGCGTACTGAAGAAAGAGTACAAAAGCACAAGCCCAACTTGATGGTTCTTGAACTTTATACCGAACCTTGGCCAGAAGACAAAGCCAGCTAAAAAACCAGGAATTAGTGCAAGAGCCAGTGCTACGCAATATTCATTGAGGAACATTATTCGACTTCGAATTCGACTTTGATTTTGCGCACTGAGGCGACCGGCGAACCACTTAAGCTGGCAGGACGGAAACGCCAGGTGCGTAGAGTGCCTAGGGTTAGTTCATCGACTTCACTTGAGCCAGTTGATGAGATCAGCTCGACCGTCGATTTGCCCGTGGGGGCGATGGCAAACTTTGCTGTGCAATTGGTTTTAATACCTTGCTCGAGCATTTCTTCGGTGATAACTGGTTGCGGGCAGTCAAGGGGCTCGGCTGGAATTAAGTGGTTGGACTCTTGGGTGCCAAGCTTAAAGGTGTCGGCTTGAGCGGCGGTGCCCAGGCTACCAATCGGCGCTATAGCCAGCAGGTTCGCGGCAAGCACAGCTAGAGCGGCGGCTGCAAAGTGGGTAAGTTTTGAGTTCATGAGGGAAATTATAACGGAAACCATTTCCATTTATCTGTATTGTTGCTAACATTTTCAGAAAATGGAAATGATTTCCGTTTTGAAAAACGGCGGTATCCATTTTGTCTCCCGGAAGCATTAGCCCAAGCAGCTCCAATACCAGTGTCATTACCAGTAACAGTGGGCGAAGACTCACCCTCGGTCTTTTCTGTGCCTTTTCTCTGGCCCTTACAGGCGGTCATGCCCGGGCCCAGTCCGATTCAGTCAAAGATCTGCTAGACAAGCGCGAGGCCGCCGCCCAAGCTAAGGTTGAGAATGCTGTTAAGGCTGTTAGTGGTCAGTCTATCAATTCGGCTTCGATCACCGGCAAGGTGCTTTCGTCTGAAGGAAACCGACCGATTGCTGATGCTCAAGTCGTCTTAACTCAAGATGGCAATGAGCATAAACGTTTTGAAACCGAATCGGATGCTAATGGTCTCTTTCACTTCAACAACATAGAGCCAGGCAACTGGCATATCACTACTTCCGCAAAAGAGATGCTCTCCCACACTCAGCCGGTGAAGCTAGCCGGCGGCGAAGTGCAAGATCTCAGTTTAGCCTTAGATGATATTGAGCCAGTAGATGTTTTGCGCGTGACCGGCAAGCGCTCTCTCATTCACCCTGAGAAGATTGGTAGTGAAACCAATCTCGACCACAGATTTATACAAGAGTACAAAAGTGGCAACGACCTGAAGCAGCTGCTTGAGAGTACTCCCGGTGTGATGAATGATAGTTATGGCAATATCATTACGCGGGGCGAACACAATGCTATCAACTACGTTGTCGACGGTGTGGTCATACCTGAGGCTGCCGGTGTATTGCAACAGACCCAACCTGTTAGCCCGCGCTCCTTACAATCAGCCCAAATAGATATTGGTGGCTACGAGGCTCAGGACGGCGGTGGGCCACTAGGGGCAGTGGCACACTTGAAGACTTTGCCGATTTTGCCAAAGCCTAATTTTACGATTGGACAGCAAATCGGTGGCCCACTTGCCGGAAGCATTTATTACAACACTAGCGGGGCCTTTAGTCAGAATCCGGCCAGTAGACTCAATCGCTTGCGTTTTGATTCGTCTGGCTCTTTTCGCGGATCGAGCATACGCATAGCGCCACCAACTAAAACTTTTGCCAACAATCGCGGCGCCGATATCAACGTGCTCGCTCGTTTGGAGTATTTGCTCACTCCTCGCGATACATTGCGTTTGACCGTTGCTATTAATGAAAGCTTCTTGGGAGTGCCGACAGCTAATCTTTCTAGACAATTTGGTGTCAAGCAGTTTCAGCAAGACCGCCAAGACTATTTCACTTTGAGTTACAAGCATAAATTTGCTAAGTTCTTTGACGAATTCAATTTGCATTTGCTCAATGGCTTTTATTCTGAGTCTTTTCGCTCGACCAATGTATTTGACCCCAGCCCTGACTTTAACGCCGATCAGCCGCTGGTTTCAATTGCTGCCCACGCTAAGAGATTCAACTACATCTTTTCTGCTCAGGGCGATTTGACCAAGACTGCCTTCAAGACACACCATCTTAAGACTGGCTTCTTGAGCGAAGTTCGGCCAGTTAAGACTAGTTTTCAGGCCACTTATTTTAACGCTGACTATGTTAGCTCTGCCCTGGCTCAAAATGATGCTCTGGGCCAGGTGGCTCAATTACAACAAGATGGCGATCTTGATGGTGCCAATGCCATTAATACTAATCCTTTCCCTTATGGTGGCATTCTTAGCCCTTTTACCGGTCAGGTTGATGGACCGCAGATGCAGGGCAATATTGGCAATTACAGAGGCTTTAGATATTTGCAAAGTGCTTTTGTGCAAGATCGCTGGAAGCCTGAGAAAGGTTTTTGGAAGCGCCTGACGGTAGATGCCGGCGTGCGACTTGATGTGCAGCACAGTGTCTTTGGTAATGCCATGCGCCTGGCCGAAACATTGGCACAGACTCCTGGTGTTGAGCAATTTTCGCTTAAGCCTTTTCAAACTCAGCGTATCACTGCTGCTCAAGCTAGCGGCCGCTATGGCTTGGCTTTTGTCATCAATAAAAATACTGTGCTGCGCGGCTCTTACTCTGACATTTTTACCCCCACACCAGTTGATTATTTTCTAAATCCCATTCCTATTACCGGCACTATTGTTAATGGCATCTATCAGGGCACACCGCGGCCGCTACAACCAACCCGGGGCAAGTTGGTAGATGTTAGTATCGAAACTCAGATGGGGCCACGCTTTGTCACGCGGACTAATATTTTCTACAAAAAGCTGCGCAATTTTGGCGACTCTGGTGTAATTGGCAATCTTCCTATCTATAACCGCCTGACCAATAGCGCACAAGAGGCTTATGGTGTGGAAACTCGTATGGATCTTAAACCAGCTAAAGATGGTTATGGCTTCAATGGCTTTCTCTCAAACACTGTGCAAGTGGCTTACCTGCGCGGCACCCATGGTGTTAGTGGAGGTTTCTATGATTATCCGGAAGCACCTTTGGCCAAGTATCCCGATCACGATAGACGCTATCAATCTACTCTTGGTCTTGGTTATCGGGGCCGCTCCAACTGGTGGGTCTTAGGCGATGTGCAGGTGCTGACTGGTTTGCAAAACAGTATTGATAAAGCACTCTTTGGCCAGCACAGTGGTCGCACGCCGACTTTGACTATGGTTGGTATTAGTGGTGGTTGGCAGGTTCCAGAGAAGTTTCACAAAAAGTATGCCTATCTTCCCGCGTCATTTGATGTGCGAGTAGAAAATGCTCTCAATCAGCGCTTGCTAGCCAACGCTGGCAGCCCCTTCCAGGGCACCCGCTATACTCTGCCCTGCCGTGTTCTCGCTGGCTGTTCTTGGACTGTAGGCAAAGACAACAGTAAGCTTTCTAGTCGGCCGGGTAAGGGCAGCACCATTTAGAATTTATGGCGTTGCCAAAGGCCTCTTGTCTGGTTAGCAGGCTTTAGTCAACCGCTAATTTTGGCAGCTCATGCTTAATCGCAGTTAGGAAAGCTTTGTAGTCTTTAGAGGCTGTTGTTTTTTCAGACGGAAGAATAGTTAGTCTTTCAAGATGTTTGAAGTTCTTTAGTAGCCCTATTAAGCGCTGATCCACGGGATATCCCTTCAAGTTCAAGTGATTAACCTTAAGAGCACTAAGCCAAGGAAGATCGCTAATTGCTCTACCGTCACCGCTGATGTCGAGGTAATGCAAGTTAGACATCCTGCCGATCAGTTTAAAGTCACTCTTGGTCAGCGGAGTCTGGTGCAATGACAGGTGATTTAGGCTGTTGATTGAGCTGAGTTTTTGCAGAAATGCTGTGACGTTTTTGTTGACGTCGAGATTCAGGTTTGCAAGCTTTTGCCAGCAAGTGGCTTTGGCTAGTGTGTCACCACTCAAGCTGGATCCCGATAGATTGACAATGGTCAAGTTAGTAAATCTGTTCAGTGCGCTGAGACAAGCAGGTGTGAGCGTTTTACATTGATCTATTCGCAGCTCAGAGATGTCGCTGAGATTACTGCATGCAGCCAGCACCTCATCTGAGTTTTCTATGCTGTAAATTTTAAAAGCATCAATATCACCTGAGCGAAAGCGTTTCATGTACTGGGGATAGCGTGCCACTGTACGAGTGGGGCAGAACACCAGGCGATCGCTCACGGGGGAGCTGCATTTCCCCCTGGCTGCTCGATTAGCGCTACCGTCATACTGGCAAAAATAACCAATCAGTGCGTCTTTGGGGAAGTTGAAAAGACGGCTGGGAGTGCCTTCAACAATTCCGAGGCTAGAATAAGGCGTGGTTAGCAACTCTGAGCCTTTGGGCGTGTCAATCTTGTCAAAGTAGCTGTCTACCGAGGTTCCGTCGCTAACAAAACTTTCTAGGTCGGAAAAGCCCTCTTCGTCTAGATTCACTGTATCCGTCCGTTTTGGTGCATCGAGAAAAGTGTGCGAGGGTTTAGTGAAATACTGCCAAACGCTAGCCGCCCCAAGGGTCATGAGCAGCAGACCAGCTACTGCTAGCTGAGGCTTAGCAATCTTTTTGAATCTAGACCCGTTCTCGCCATTGAGTGCTGCCGAGTTTGTCAGGTTGTGAGTTGGGCCTTGGAAGGTCAGAATCTCTTTGTTTTCTTTTATTCGTGTCAGATCAATTGCTAGCTCTTTTGCTGATTGATAGCGGTCTTGTGGCCGTTTTGCCAAGCACTTAGAGAGAACAAGGTCGATTGACGGGCTCAGATCAAGTTGCGGCGCAACCTCTGAAAGCAGTGGCGGTGCGCTCTCCTGATGTAAGATTAGGGTTTCAAATGGGTTGCTGCCTTCAAATGGGACAAAGCCAGAAAGAACCTCAAACATAGTGCAGCCGATTGAGTAGATATCAGAGCGGGAGTCTATGCTTCCGCCGATAGATTGTTCTGGGCTCATGTAGAATGGGCTACCAAATATTTCGCCTGCTGAAGTAAGGCCCTGTGCCGTTTTGTCCTTGGCGCCGATTAGTTTGGAGATGCCGAAGTCTAGAATTTTTACTGATGCGGTGCCGTCATTGCTGCACCGCATAATATTTGCTGGCTTAATATCCCTATGGATAATGCCGTTGCGATGAGCATAAGCAAGACCATCTAGAGCTTCGATAAAGAGATCGAGTGCCTCATTGGCTGGCAGCGGGCCATCTTCGTCTAGAATCTCTTCCAAGCTCCTACCACTGATAAAATCCATCGAGTAGTAGGGCACAGAATGTTCATGAATACCGAGATCGTAGACTTTTACGAAAATTGGATGATTGAGAGTGGCAAGTGTTTTGGCCTCGCTCTGAAAGCGCAGCCAAGTTTCTTCGTTGACTAGTTGTGGAGATAGTACTTTCAAGGCAAAACGACGATTGAGGGCAGCGTGGTCGACTAAGTAAACGTGCCCCATGCCTCCTTCGCCAATCGTTGATATTATTCTAAAAGTGCCACCAATTAGTGTGCCTCGCGGGAAAACCGTGGACGATGGCACGAGTGTAAGGTCGTTCCCTTTGAAGCTTCCGCTGTAGCTTTTTCTTTGCTCTGTTTTCGCGTTAGCGCTAGTTCGGTTTTTCGCCGGTGTAATGCACTGACAGCGAAGTTCTTTAAAGAGATAAGAGGTGAAGGAACCGGCGCGGCGATTGGATGGGCTGGCTTTGCCGCAGTTGCGACAGATTGCGCTCGTGTCTTCTCTTTGCGCTGATGAACTTAAATTGTCGGGGCGGGTAGCTTTCTTCTTGCTATTGCCGCATTGACAATAGTTATGCTGGAAGAAATAGGACGTTACCGAGCCGGCCCGATTGGCGAGAATATTTTTGCCGCATGTTTTACAAGATTCAGTCATTGCTAAGTTGGGAGGAGGTCTGCATTTTATCTAGATTCCCAGTACGCTAAAAAGTTTGCCTGTGGCGAAGAGTATTGAGGAGCAAGCAAAATAGAGTTGTTTACAGCGCTCAAAGAGCGCGTTTATTTCCGCACTTCGTCCATCACTGTTGCTAAGGCCGCCAGCTCATCGGTTCGCCCTAGCTCAGTTAGGCATTCTCCCAGCAATTGAACGCAGACTGTCGCACTTAGCATTAGCTCTTGTTTGTACTGACTGGCTTGGAAAAATGCCACCGAGCTTGCCAGTGGTTCTGTGGCTGGGAGAAACTGTTTTTGTGCCACTAGTAAGTGACCAAGAGCTGAGTAAGCCAGCATGAGAAAACTGTCGCGGCTAATGTGTGCTTCGTCTTTGAGCAAGACATTGATAGCTTGTCGGTATAATTCTTCGGCGAGCTTGTGATTTTGGGCATCTTCAGCGTCGGCGGCATCAAATAGCAATTGCTCTGCTTCTAAATTGCCAGGTTCGTCTAGCACTTTGGCTGCGGCATTCGCTGCTATATTTGCTGTCTCGATTTTTGTTTCAACGTTTGCCCCAGTTGATTTTTCCTCGAGAGCTTTCCGCTCTTTAATTTTCTCGTCGTTGGCAATTGGTTTGCCGCCTTCATTAGGCCAGGTGAATAGCCCTAGTTGGTTCTCGTAATCAAGAAAGGGCAGATCGCCGTATTGCATCATGCCCGAATAGATTTCATAGCGCGTGAGAGTTTCTTTGTCGATTAATAGCTGGGCGCCTCCGTATCCGCTCTTGAAGATCGATGGGCCAAATAGACAACAGCGCTTACCCTCGCGGATTTTCCGCGAGAAAGGGTCACCATAAAATTTGTCGGCAATCGCTTTGGGATTATGGGACTTCATGCCACATAATTCCCCGTATTGCCAAGAAATATTACTAGTCGTTGGCTTTCAATTTTTGCAAGTTTTTTAGCAGTAAGTGAGCGGGGGTGCCAGCCATAACATGAGGGCCTTCAGCGTCCATGACGGCAATGGTTTTACCACTGGCGTCCAGCATGGGGCCACCAGAGTCGCCGCCCTGGCTGAGATTTGACTTGGTCAGAGCTGAGAGCATTGTGCGCTTTTTGTCTTCTCCGGGCAGAAGAGCGAGACCCGCTGCCTGCTCTCTTATGAAATAGGTTTCAACGGTACCTTCGGTGAAGCCGGGAGAGCCTTCGCGTGCACCCATTTTTAATACAGGGTCATTTGGTTTGAGTGGTGTTTCTTGGTCTGTTATTTCAAGGGGATGGCAGTCATCTTTTTTGACGTTTTCAACTCGTACGATGGCCAGGTCGTTAGCTTCGTCTTTCAATTCCACTGTGAATGGATATCTATTGCCGTTGCCGAGTTCGAGAGTGGCAGCGCTTGATGCATGGGCTACTACATGATTATCGGTGGCAAAGCGGCAGGCATCTTTGTTGCTGTCGTTGCTGCCGTCGGCAGATTGGCCTGGCAGAAAGTCGATGGCGAAACCCGAGCCCACAGTGTTGTCTAAAACATTGCCAGCTAGATTGATTTTGTCGCTTACTCTAACGATGCTTTTTTTGTGTTGATTAAATAGGGCGTTAGCATCAAATGGTGAATTCCCTGCGCCAGTGGCATCGGCTTCGCTCTTGGTCTGTTCTGGTTTAGATAGGGTTTCTTTCTCAGACATATTGCACCTCTAGGACCATTATTGAGAAAGGGCTCTTAAGGTCAATCGGGAAAATACGTCAGAGTTTGAATTTAACGAGATCATTCTTAGTTAGCGCTAGATGAGCTAGCTCTCATATCTTCGCGCGAGCGTATTTAAGGTTATCTCTCTTATTAATGCTTGCTCTGAAAGAGTTTCGCCTGGTAGTCAAGGGTATCCTTTCCCTTTTTCAATATTCGAGTACTTCAAGACACCTAGCTAAATCAGCACCAGCAATTGAACCTTCAATTGACGCAACTCTTGTTGCACGCTGAAAGCCGTGTTTTGTCGTCTTCGAGTTTGGCTTGGGATAGGGATCTACTGGCTGTTCGTAGCACGACAAAGTCGCGCGCAGCCTTGAGTCAATCAAACCTAGAGGATCTCACAAACATGCTATTCGACCTGCATTTCTGGCCCACGGCCTTGCTATTCGCCGCACTTTCCGCTGCCTTTGCCTTCTGGCTCGGCGGCACCGCATCCGCAACCAGCTCGAGCCGCCGCGGCTACGACTCTGACAAGAAGGAGATTTCGCCCCGCAATCTGGCCATCACCGCAGCGATCATCACCTTCGTCATCGACCTGCTGCTGCAGCGCATCAACCTCTACTACTTCCAGCCCAACTTCACCGGCAGCTTCTTCGGCTACTTCTCGCCGTTGTTTGTTGCTTTGCTGGTCGCCATTCCGGTGGGCCTGCTCTGCTCTGGTGGTTCTGGCAAGGCGATCGGTCGGTCCGTGGTGGCCGTGCTGATTCTCTTCATCGTGCCCCTGGTGCAGATCAGCTTCAACAGCATCGGCCCGGATAACGCCAAGCGCTTCGCCGACCTGCCCAACATCACCATCGCCAAGGACACCGACATCATCCCGCCCACCGACGAGCAGCATCTCGTGCAGGTGACGCCGAAGATGGCGGAGCTCAAGGCACGCACGGTGCTCTCCAGCAAAGGCAACTACAGCACCCGCTACACCATCGGCAAGCTGACGCTGCAGGCGATCAAGGGTCACCGCTACTACGCGGCGCCTCTCGTTCCCACCAACAGCAACGACACTTTCTGGACACCGCTCTTCGGCGGCCGCACGGAAAGCCCCGGCTATGTGCTGGTCGACGCCGAGGACAAGGAAGCCCATCCGCAGCTGCGTGACGGCTTCAAGATCACCCTGTACGAAGACATGCCCTGGGGCATGAACCTGTCGCGCTTCGCCTACACGGCTGGTTACGACAAGGGTGAACTGGCCAACGCCACCTTCGAAGTCGATGATGAATTCCAGCCGCACTGGAGCATCACCTACATCACCCCTGCTTTCGGCGACATCGTCGGCAGCAAGATTTCGAAGGTTCTGCTCATCGATGTGGCCACGGCCGAACCGAAGCTCACGGCTTACGAGCAAGGTGCGCCTGAGATCAAGTGGGTCGACCGCGTGGTTTCCAGCGACCTGATTCGCGAATACGCCAAGGACTGGGGTCTCTATGGTCAGGCCTATTCGCAGTCGAGCTTCGGTGCTTGGTTGCAGGTGTTCCTGGGCCTGTCCAAGCAGGATGCCATGACGCCGGCCGATGGCGATGAGGGGCAGCTGCTCTCGTACACCAAGGACGAGCACAGCATCTTCATCGTGCCGATGACTTCGCGCAGCTCGACGGATCACGGTGTGATTGGCGTGCTGGCCTTCGAGACCGACAAAAACAAGGCGGTCTACTATCCGGGCTTGCGTGGCTTCAACCACGGCGGCAGCGTGACGCAGACGATGTTCGGCGCCCGAGAGAACGGCCTGCAGAAGTATGAGGTCGAGAACCTCGAGCTCTACAACATCTACGGTCACCTGACCTGGGTGGCGATCTACACCAAGAGCCAGTCGCTCGGTTCCACCGGTGCGGCCATCGGCTTCATGGACGCGCGCTCGCAGGAAGTCTCTGACGTCGCCTACGGCACCGACTTGCAATCGGCGCTGCGCGAATATGCCACCAAGCTCGCCCAGGGCAGCAATGGCATGCAAACGACGGCCGCCAGCGAAGTGGTGTCGTTCGAAGGCAAGATCTGGCGTATTGCACCCAACGGTGCGTCGTGGCGCTTCCAAATCGTGGGTGACAACCACTACTACGATGCCACCACCCAGGTCTTCCCGGGTACTCCGCTGCTGCGCGATGGTGACCGTGTCTCCGGCACGTTCATCGACACTCGTCAGCCGCAGGTGGCCGTGCGCGAACTGCGCATGGTCGGCAACGGTGCCAGCTCGGTCTCGCCGGCGCCGGTCTCCCCTGCAGCTCCTGTCGAGAAGCAGTAAGGGCTGATTGAGCACAAGGAAGCAATTGGTGTCTGACAAACATCAGCCCCAGGGAAAGCAATTTCTCTGGGGTTCCTTGGGCTCTCTCGCTTTCTCATTGGCTTTTGATTTAACCCATTCACCAAGGAATACCATGACGCAAACTTCCGCAACCGCTCAGCCCCATCCGGTTTCGAGCAACCCGCATTCTCTGGCGAACTTCGACTACGCCTTCAACGGCACTCTCGACCCGGCTCAGGTGCAGGAAATCGCCACCGCCGCCTTTGTCGCCCGGGGTGAAAACCTCTTGCTCGTGGGTGGCCCTGGCACCGGCAAGACTGTCATTGCCATGGAGGTGCGCGAGCAAGCCACCGCCCTCGGCCTGTCCAGCGAATACCTGCACGGCTGCGACGCGCACTTCGCCGACTTGCAGTTGATCGATCATGGACCTGGCTACGTCGGTTCCCGACAAGCTCGCCCGGGCTTGCTCGAAAAGCTCCTCAACTGCGACGTGCTGGTGGTCGACGAGGCCGAGCGCTGGCTCGAGGCCGTTCCGGCAGCCTTCATGGTCTTGCTCGGGCGTCGCATCGAGCTGGGCAAATCGAACGTTCTCATCACCTACAGCGGCTCTTTGATGCGGCTGTGCAGCAAGGAATCGGCCTGGCGTTCGCGCTCGGACTCGTACTTCGAGCATCCGGCTTTCTTGCTTGGTGGCGAGCCGGAGCAGCGTTCCGAATGGGGCAGGCTGATGACTCCGGGGCGCTCCTTGCCGCTCGTGCTGCAGTTGTCATTTCTCGGTATCGACTTCAGTGTGCCGGCGATCGAGGGCGAGCAATCCGAGTTCGTTAAGGTGTCGATTGCGCCACCGAACTACAGCCGTGTTACCTCGCCCTTCGCCAAGGCGCCGGTCTGGCACAAGCTCTACACCGGCGAGAAGAGCTATCGGGAGATTCTCCGCCGGCGAGCCTGAGAACTGCTGTAGGCAGAACGGAAAACCATAATCAGAAAGTCTAGGCGACTTTCGGGTAAGCGATTAGAGCTCCAGTCGGAGCCCTTCTCGCTTACTTTTTT
>JAUPUU010000458.1 GCA_030917395.1 Cyanobacteriota bacterium erpe_2018_sw_21hr_WHONDRS-SW48-000092_B_bin.40 | reverse complement strand
TTTCGGGATCTGGCAACATAGTCTCCACTCGTTCTTGCTGATGCAATATGTGACCGATGATCTCTACGCCTAAATCTGGATAGCCAGCCAATGCAGATAGTATGGAGTCTGAAACCCGCACGGAAGGAGCTATATTAGAGCGAAGCTCGCCAGCAGGAAGAGGACGATATTTATTGAATTGCGGAAATACTTTTCTTCTAACATGCTCGCCAATTTGGTGATGTCGGCACAGTAAAAGGTCTTTCGCCAGCCAGGGCTCTGTAAACTGCGGCAGTAATTCGTTTTTGATACCGCTCAAGTAATAGTCGAGAATCCTGGCGCTATGCTCTTGCCAGATGTCTTTGGATAGAGTGCAGTAGGAAAAATTTGGCAAATCACTGGCAACGGTTGTGAAATACTGTTCAATTGGACCGCACAAATGTGTCCAGTAAAGCGGATCTATTGGAAGTTTCTGAATCTGAGAAAGTATCCGAACAGTGGGAATGTGCACCAAAGTCATATAGACGCCATAGTGATAGCGGCCGCCCCTAGGCTTGCGCACATTTACATCAATAACAATGACGGTCTCGCCATTGCGCAAGATACTTACGGCAACGCAATCACGACGAACTTGCCAATCAAGAATCGATTTCTCTAAGTAGATGAGTTCACTATCTTCAAGCTCAAGCAGACCCTGAGCTGCGGGGTTAAGAACCGGCGCCAGCTGGCAAAATCCAAGCTCCGACAATTGCGCCGACAACGCCACGGCAAATTCATAGACGCAGTTCTTTATGATTTTTTTGGGCACTTCATTCGCCCTATATAAGGAATAGCATCTGGGCAAATGTGCCGAAAGAAAAACTTATCAAGCTTTCCAACCCAGAAGGTTGAGGGTAGAAACAAAGTCACCACGGCGCCAGAGCCAGACGTGGAAGGCGAAGATCAGCTGCTCGGCAGTAAGTACGCCTTGAGATATCAGAGCATGACCAGCTTTAATAGCGTCGAGCTTTTCTTGATCAACAAAGCCACGATTAACTAAAAACTGCTCCAGCTTATCACTTTCACGCTGCTCGACAAGCCTTACCTGCTCTAGCTCTGCGCTATTGACGATACCGATAATTTCAATCATATCGACCAGGCTAAGATTCTCTTTTAGCTCGCTAAATGGCCGCACCATAACTGGTTTCATGGCGGCCAATTCTTCTACTGAAAATTCTAGAGGGCGGCCGGTCTTGGCACATAAACCGAGCATCTGTGCGGCACGAACCGGGTCAACAGTACCCTCAGCTATATACTTTTGGGCACGCAAAGCTGAAGAGACAATCAGCTCACTGATGATTCCCTCGTCGACTAAAACCTGACCCAAAGGTTTAGCTTCGGCCATACTTTTCTCAACGCATGAGAGCAAATCTAGCTCTGAAATAAGCTCAGAAAGCACAAATAGCTCACCTAAGCGTACTGAATTTTCTTCGCGATAACGCTTCAAACCACCAAATTCGAGAATCTCTTCAATATGCTCGTTGTGCATATGTGAGAGCTTGAGCGCTCCGACAGCCTGGTCATAGCCAATCTTACGCTCGTTAACCAAGAGTTGAGCCGTCAAACCAGCATAGGCCACCATTTCATTGACAGATTTCTGCAAAACCAGCACCCGCACAATCGGCAGGCCAGACAAAATACTTGTTTCGAGAGCAAGTGAAAGCTTATGGGGAGAAATGGCACCGGCATCGACAAAAAGTTTGCCGAGATTGCGACCAAAATTAATCGCTTCAATTTCACAACCAAGAGAGAAAAGATTGTCGACAAATGTGTCGCCATTGACGCGCATAAGCTTCAAAACATCACTAGCCTTTTCTGGGCTAATTAATCTCTCTCTAATCAAGTTTTGTGCCTGCAGGGTGCCGTTAAGCTCCCTTTCTGTAACCAGGCCAGACTCGACCAAAACCTTACCCAGCGGGCTTTTGCGCCCCTTGGACATAACCAGGGCAGATTCAATACTGTCAGGAGAAACAAGGCCTGCGGCGACGAGCAAATCGCCAATTTGACTGGAAGTATGAGATTGTGACACCGGAACACCAAATAGCTACAAGAAAAGTATATATGTTTGGCCCTACTCTTTCTATAGGGTGTAAACAGCCAAAATTAGCTTAATTCTAGCCAGATTAGCTATACCCTCACTATATAGTTGGCAGCACGAAGTAGCAGTTAAACACCTATAGCGATATGTTAAATACTTGCCGAATTCTCACCACCTGCGGTGCGACTGGTTAGATAGATACAGTCTAGGAGCTAGACAGACAGAATATTGCCAAATCGACCCAAATAGATATTCAATCGATCAAAAAGTGGTGCTCAATCAAAGAATTGTCAGAGAAAAATCGGCAATTTTTGGCCAAAATGATGACAGCACGGCAATTTCGGGATAATATTGTCATGCTACGTATTGTCTACTCTTGACACTAAATGCAGTGTGTAGTCTAATGCGGCAATAGGGTGCCATCTCTAGCATCATTCAGGTGTATCTTTGCGAATCAAAGAAATCGAACTTGATAACTTCAAGTCATTCGGGAAGCAGACGTTAGTCCCACTATTAGATGGCTTCACGACCATCTCCGGGCCAAACGGTTCAGGCAAGTCAAACATCATTGACAGCCTGCTCTTTGCCTTGGGTTTATCTTCCACGAGAACAATGCGGGCCGAAAGATTGCCTGATCTGCTCAATAACTTGAGTGGCAAAACCGAAGCCAAAGTGCGTGTGCGCTTCTGTCACGACGACGGCGCCGAGCTTGAAGTCACCCGCAGAATCCGCGTCAAAGATACCGGCTATACATCTACTTATATACTTAACGGCCGCGTTGCCACTCTTACCGAAGTGCACGAAGAGCTGACAAAATACAACGTTAGCCCCACTGGCTACAACGTCATCATGCAGGGCGACGTCACCGGCATCGTCACCATGAGCTCCACCGAGCGTCGCAAAATCATCGACGAATTGGCAGGTGTGGCTGAATTCGACCGCCGTATTGATCAAGCCCAAAACGAGCTTGAGTCGGTTGGCGAGAAAATCGAACAACAAAAAATCATTCTTACTGAGATTCTCTCTCGTCTAGAAACCCTGAAAACAGACCGAGATCAGGCTCTTAAGTATCTTGAACTGAAAAATCAAAAGGAAGTAGTCGAGCGCGATCTCGTCTTTGTCCGTTCAGCTGATTTAGAAAACCGCTGCGCTATTGAACTTAGAGAAATAGAAAAGCTCAATAAAAAAGAAGAAGAACTGATCGAACGGTTGCACCAAACCGAAGTCAATTTGCTCGGCCTGCGTACCGAAATGGGTCGCATCGATCAAGAGATTCGTGAGAAGGGCGGCAATGAGCAGCTCTTGCTGCGTCAAGAGCTAGAGACTAAACGAGGCGAACTAACTCGCGAAGAGAACAAGCTCTCTAATTTGAACGGCGTTATTGGTGAAAAATCCAAACAGTCCAAACAAATTGGCGGCCAAATCAAGGCCATCGATAAACACCTTTCTGATATTTCCAAACAGAAGAAACAGCACCAGGCTGACCAGCAAGCTGTACGCATTGGCTTAATGGAGCGCCAGGGCGCTTTTAGCGCTGTCATGGCCGAAATTGAAGTTCTCCGCCAAGAGAAAGATAAGTCGTCAGACAAAATCTCTAACTTGCATGGTGATTTACAGAAGCTCCGCGACGATCGTCACAGTCTTGAAGTTAAGAAAACAGAGCTGCGCACCCGCCGTGAGTCGCTTGAGCGTGAGCTTGATGCCATGCGCACCAAAGCCACTGAGCAAATTACAAAGTCTGCTCAAACCAAAGGTCTACTCAGCAAACAAGAAAAAGATTTTGTCGATCACCAGGCTTTAGTAGCCGGTATCGAGCGCTCTTTGCAACAGTACGAAGGCGAACTGGCTGGCACAAGAGAAGAAATTGAATCGAAGCGGCATGCCCAAGATACGGTTAATCGCCGCTTAATTGAGCTTGAAACCACCCGTGAAGTAGCTGGCGAATCTGGCTATGGTCGTGCGGTAGAAGCCATTTTGTCTGCCAATATTCCCGGAGTACACGGCACCATTGGCCAGCTAGGCTCAGTGGATGATCAATACACCACCGCTCTTGAAACTGCCATTGGTCCACGTTTAGGACATATTGTTGTTGACGACGACCAGGTTGCTCAAGATTGCATTCAATATCTAAAAGCCAATCAGGCTGGTCGCGCTACTTTTGTACCTTTAAACAAAATTCAAACCCAGCCTCCAGGCTTGCTCCCCAATCGCCCTGGCATCATTGATTTTGCTTACAACCTCATTGACTTCAATCCTAAGTTTGTCAAAGCATTCCAATATGCTTGCGGCCAAACAATTATTGTCGACACCATGGAGAACGCCAGAAAGCTTCTAAACCAAGCTCGCATGGTTACTCTAGGCGGCGAACTATTCGATAAGTCAGGTAGTATCTCGGGTGGTAACGACAACAAAGCCAAGCTTCACTTTGGCAATCGTGGCGAAACAGATTTGGCTGTTCTTAAGCAGACAGCTAAGAGTTTGGCCGACCAGGTCAGATGGCTGAAAGACTCGCTCAAAGAATTAGAGACAGCTCTAAACGAAGAGCGGGGCAAACTCAACAGTGCTCGTCAGGTTCTGGCACAGAAGTCTGCCGAACTCGATAACAACCGTAAGTCTGTCAAAAACATGGAAGACGACGTCGAGAGCATCAAACCGCAATTGCGCAGCAAGGGCGACGAGATGGACGTTATCGACCAAGAGACCGTGCAAGTTGATGCTCAGGTTAAGCTGCTAACCGCTGAAATAACCAAGCTAGAAGACTCACTTGAAGGTGCTCGCGACAAGGGCAAGAAGACTCACTTAGAAAAACTGATTATCGAATCAGAAGAGCTAAGACAAGCCCAGATTGCTGTCGAGACCGAGTTCAAAGAGCTACAGCGCTTAATTGACGTTACTGAAACAGAAGAGCGCGTTGAAATTAACAACCGCGAGAACCTCACCCTTCAGGCCAACGAATTGGGTGCTGAATTAGATG
>JAUPUU010000457.1 GCA_030917395.1 Cyanobacteriota bacterium erpe_2018_sw_21hr_WHONDRS-SW48-000092_B_bin.40 | reverse complement strand
GAAGCTGAAGCAACAGCGCTCTTTAATTGATTCTTTCTTGCTTCATCAAGAGCCTTGCTTTGGGCTGGAGCTGCCGGTCTAGGAGCCGAAGAAGAAGAAGAAGAAGCGGCAAAGGGATTAGCACTAGAGGCATAGCTCGAAGCCACATGACTAGGGGCACTATTATTGGTCTGAGCCAATTTGTTCTGAACGCTAACAACCGCACTCTGCAGATCAGTATCTTGAGGATTCAAATTGAGGGCGCTGCGATAGTAAGAAAGAGCACCGTTCAAATCATTTTTGCCTTCAGCAATAACAGCCAAGTTATAGTAAGCATCGCCATTGTTGGGATCTTTAGCAATGATGCCATGAAAGACACTTTCAGCCTGGGCCACTTTGCCGTCTTGATAAAGTTGCATGGCATCGGCCAGAGCACCAGACGAATCAACAGCGTAAGGTTCCTCGCTGTCATAACTAGTGCTAGAGTTAGAGCTAGCAGTGGACGGTGCGCCGGAAGAAGTAGCGGGTGTATCTAAGGTCGGAGCCAGTGGTGGCAGCAGTGAACCAGAATTTGCTGCGCCACTGCCATAAGCCAGTGTCTTTTCGATGGCAGCAAGCCGCTCAGTGGTTGTTCCTTTGCGAGTGATGCCAAATAATTTCAATTCAAGATCTTTCAATCGACTGTCAAGGGCGAGCTTAGATTTTGGAGCACCGTAAATAACTTCTTCTATATTGTCGAGCTTAGCTATTTCAGGAGATTGCTTGGAAGTTGCAGCCAGAGCAAGCGGTGCATAAGAGCTCAGCAAAACAGCCTGAATGATGGCTAAGGTTTTGATTGTCTTTAACTTCATGACCGAACCTCTAATGACCGCCTGAACCAGAAACCACACTATTGTAATAGAAAAAAACTAGCATCCTTTCATTACCGGACAGGACAGCTTTTCGAAAGCCGCTCTGTGCCAATTTTAAAACTGTCAATCTTGATGAAAACTTCGACGCTACTCTCTCTACTCTTGTTCCCAGCTATACGATTATCAGCGCATTTAAACAGTCAAAGCGTTGAAAATATGTTAGGGTAGTATCGTGAAGACCAGCTAAATAAGCTACTCTTCGCGATTCTTGCAATATTCGTGAGTGGCGAACATGTAGATTGCGTGAAGATTGACTCGTTCGAGATTAAATCGAGACAGTGAAAAAATGCAGATATTGCCAAAAAGCATTACCCCATGCCGATACAGAATAATCTTACCCATATCCGCCCTAGCACTAACCAGCGGGTTAGCTCTGACCGGTTGCGGTCACACCTCTGAAAAGGTAGAGGGTAAGGCCCTTGCTCCTTCACCGGCTAGCAAAGTGTCGGCTGGCGGTCTAAACCTCGTGACCTTGACCCCAGAGACTGAAGTTGCCCTTAATCTTGGCTGCGAGAAAGTCTCGATGAAAGATGTAGACTTCGCCGTTAGGAGTACTGGTGAAGTGCAGGCCAACTCAAATTTGACAACCAAAGTGAGTACGCCAGTTTCAGGCCGAATTATTGCCGTCTTGGTCAACATTGGCGACCATGTTAAAGAGGGGCAAACCCTAGCCAGTATTCGCAGTCAAGATATAGAACAGACCGAAGCTGACCTCCTGCAAAATGCCTCACAAGTGCGGGCCGATCTCAAACGCGAACTGCTGCAGATAGACTCAGATATAAACCAAAACCGCGCCCAGTTGGGGCTATCCCAGAGCACATACACCCGCGTTAAAGGCCTGCTAGACGAAAAAATTGCATCAAAGGCCGACTTTGAGTCAGCTAAAACTCAATACGACAAAGATCGCATCACTATTGACGCCCTTAACAGCAAAAGACAAGCAACTATTTCGCTGTCATCCGAGCGCCTAACCTTGATGACTGAGCCCTTAAAACAAAAACTGCATCTATTAGGAGTCTCCGAGAAGCAAATTGCCGAAGTATTCAGAACTGGTCAACTAAATCCGGTCATTCCTGTAGTATCGCCAGAGACAGGGGTGGTAACAGAGCGCCTGGTCAATACTGGAGAGCTAGCCGACCCGAGCAAAGCGCTCTTTACCATCGCAGACTTTGATAGCGTTTGGCTCAAAGCTGATGTCTACGAGAAAGACATCTCCAAAGTAAAAGTTGGTCAACCAATAGAGCTTGAAGTAGACAGCTTACCTGGTCAAAAGTTCCTGGGCAAATTGAATTATGTGGCCGATTCTATCAATCCAGAAACCCGCACTCTTACTGTTCGAGCTGAAGTGCTGAATCCTGGCTGCAAGCTCAAACCGAAAATGTTTGCCCGTATGAAAATTTTGGTCGGTAAAGCCAGGGTTTTGACCCTGCCAAAACTTGCCGTGCAAGACGCCGAAGACTGCAAAGTTGTCTATGTTCCCGTTGGCAAAGGCCAATACCGCGAGCAACCAATCAAGCTGGGCGGCGAATCTGGCAGTTTAGAAGAAGTTATCGGTGGTCTTAAGGAAGGTGATCCGATAGTAGTAAAAGGCAGCTTTGAGCTACGTTCCGAATCGCTAAAACAGTCTGACTAAGCTTTCTCCAACTTAAGTTCTTAATATTTTTCACCTACTTCTCTTAACCTATCCATAGGCACAAAAGTGCCAGGATAGAGTCATAGGTTACTGGTTAAGCCAACAAGACTACAGGTCTAAGATCATGGAATATGCATTCGGTCTGACATTCACAGCAGTAAGCGCATTCGTGGCAATTTGGATCAACGACCATTTCCACGTCGGCGGCGATCTTTCAGAATAAAACCACTAGAGCCGTTCGGTTTAAGTTTTCTCTTTATGACGATTAACTTTGCCTGAGAACCAGCGATAAAGCGCTGGCAAGAATAGCAAAGTCAAAGCGGTAGCTGGCAGCAGACCGCCAACAATGACTATGGCAAAAGGTCTCTGACTTTGCGAACCAATGCCGTCTGATAGAGCAGCCGGAAGCAAACCCGCGAAGGCCACAATAGCAGCGATCGCTACTGGGGGCATGCGTACAATAGCTCCTTCGAGAGCAGCTTGATCCGGCTCCATGCCGCTTTGCTCAAGATCGCGAATCTTCGATGTGAGAATTACACCGTTTTGGATTGCCACGCCGAACAGAGCGATAAAGCCCACGCCGGCTGAAATACTAAAGTGGGTGTGACTGAGTACCAGCGCAAGTATGCCACCAGAAGCCGCCAGAGGAACTGTAAGCATGATCAAAGCTGCCAGACTGGCCGAGCCAAAAGCTGAATAAAGCAGCAGGAACACTAAGCCTAAGGTAACTGGAACTACCAATGAAAGTTGGCCCATGGCGTGCTTGGCACGCTCAAACTGGCCAGCCCACACAATGTGGTAGCCTTCAGGCAACTTAATTTTACTGGCCACATCGCGCTGGGCTTGCTCTACGGCTGAACCTAAGTCACGGCCGCGGATATTGGCTTTAACGGCAATGCGCCTCTCATTGCGCTCACGCAATATCGTACTGGCACCATGAGCTTGAGTAATCTTTGTCAATTGCACAAGCGGTATACGCTGCCCCGATGGGCTGGGCACAAGAATATTGTTCAAATCAGATTCTTCGTTGCGATAATCTGTTGAATAGCGCAAGGTAACATCGAAGCGCTTCTCACCATCTAACAGGTGCGTGATTGATTTACCACCTATAGAAGTCTCGACAATATCCAAAATGTCATTGGTATTTATGCCATAGCGCGAGGCCTTGAGTCGGTCAATGTCTATTTGCAGTTGCGGTTGCCCTAAGAGCTGATCCACAGAGACATCGACCATACCCGGCACAGCCGAGACAACTTGTTTTACCTCACTGCCAAGCTTTGTCAAAACGGCTAGATCTGTGCCGTAAATTTTCACGCCCAGCTCACCTTTGACACCACCAATGGTTTCATCCATATTGTCTTTAATATATTGAGAGAAGTTGAAGAGTAAGCCCGGTAAATGTGTAACCAGCTGCTTCTCCATACTTTCAACTAAGGCGTCCTTGCTATTGAACTCCTTGCGCCATTCTTCTTGGCCCTTAAGATCAACTAGAACTTCAATAGTTGAATAGGGGTTTGGATCGGTACCATCATCTGGTGAACCAATTTGAGTCACGACTGTTGTAACTTCAGGATAAGACTTAATGATACGACGCAGCTCATGGGCTAGTTCTACAGCTTTATCGAGCGAAACGCTGGTAGGCAAGATTGTGGTACGAATCCAAATATTGCCCTCTTCTAACTCTGGCAAGAATTCAGTACCCATGAGCGGAGTGAGAAGCAGGCTACCGGTAAAGATTGCCACACACATCAGCGCCACTACCGTTCGCATCTTCAAACAGCGCTTCAGGGTAGGAAGATATACAAATTTGGCAAAGCGCATCAGGGGAGAAGTGCGCTCTTTGGGGAGCTTCCAGGCATAGATAATGGCACAGAGTACTGGTACTAAAGTCATAGTAACAAGCACAGCCCCAATCAAATTGAAGTTCATGGTGATAGCAAGCGGCCTAAACAACTTGCCTTCCACCCGCTCAAAACAAAGGATGGGTAAGAAAGTCAAACAAATAATGGCGGTAGAAAACAAAATCGGCTTGGCCACTTCTTGGGCTCCAGCAGCCACAGTCTTAATCACCTCAGCCAAATCAGGCCGCCCAGTCAAACCGGCAGCAATACGACGATGGTTAACTTCAGCCAATTTGCTAACAATGTTCTCGACCATAATTACTGCACCATCAACAATGATGCCAAAATCAATAGCCCCAATCGAGAGTAAGTTTGCCGGAACTTTGAAGACATTGAGAAGAATAAAAGCGGTAAGCAGAGCCAAGGGAATGACAGCGGCACAGATAATGGCGCTTCGCACCTGAAAGAGAAAGAGCATCAATAAAGCGACAACTAGAAAAACACCTTCGGCGACGTTATGGCCGATGGTATTGACTGTTTTTGTAACCAGGGCGGTGCGATCATAAAGAGGAACTATATGCATCCCACTAGGAAGGGCAGCCTGCAACTCCGGCCAGACTGCCCGCAAATTTGCAATGGCCGTGCTTGGATTTTCACCTCGACGCATGAGGACAATGCCTTCTACCACGTCATCGCGATCGTCACAACCCACCTGGCCTCGACGCACAGCCGGACCAATAGCAACTTGGGCGACATCATGCACGTGCAGAGGTACACCGTCGCGATCGGCCGCCACAACGACATCACTGATATCTTCTACGGTTTTAAGCAAACCAAGGCCCCGCACCATGAAGTTCTGGTCGTTCTGAATAATGAAGGAGCCGCCAGTGGAGCCGTTTGAACGAGCAATTGCTTCGGCAACCTGCTCTTGGGTAATACCCAGGGCCTGCAGGCGACCGGGATCAAGCTCAACTTGATAAGTTTTGGTTGGGCCACCAAATCCGGTGCATTCGACTATGCCTGGCACACTTCTGATTTTGCGGTTAAGAAGCCAATCTTGCTCTTCTTTGCGACGCATTGTGGTGTAGCGCTTACCTTCTACGGTATAGCGAAAAATTTCACCCACAGGACTAGCGTTAGGATCAAGCTCAGGCTTGACCCCAACCGGCACTTCCGCCAGGGTAAGACGCTCTAGAACTTGCTGTCTAGCCGAATAGGGGTCAACCCCATCCTCAAAAACAACCGTGATAACAGAGAGACCAAAAATTGAAATTGAGCGGGGTGGTTCCGAGCGCGGTACGCCGTTTAGCTCTTTTTCAATCGGAATCGTCACCAGCCGCTCTACTTCTTCAGCGGCTTTTCCGGGCACTTGAGTAATTACCCGCACTTGCATATTTGCAACGTCGGGATAAGCCTCTAGGGGCAATTTTTCAAAAGCGTTGACACCAAAAAGCACCAGTACTAGTGCCAGGCAAACCACTAGGGCTCGGCGCTTTAAGATTTGTGCAATCACCATAAGGCTGCCCTATTTGTTATCAAACGAATTACAGGCCTAATTTCTCGCGAAGCCTTCGCGAAACTTTCACGTGCTGAGTATACCCCCTAGGCGTGGGCCACGCCCAGCTAGTGGCAACTACTAAATTACTAAGGTTTTTTCTAAAGCACGGACGAGCGACCGGCCCAAACAAAGCGCTTCAACAGCGGCGCTGGCCTAAAGCGCTCTTGCACACGCCCGCTGGCATCAGCCTCGAAGGCAACCTCGAGCATAGCAAGACAATCTTTCAAACCAATTTCAGAGGCCAAAGTAAGGGGCCCCCGTCTCATACCTAATCCAGCCATAAGGGCGGCATCAAGATCTTCTGGCTGACAAATGCGCTCTTGCATAGCCAAAAAAGATTCATTGATCATAGGCAAGAAAAGCCGCTCAGCGCTAAACTCGCCGTAACTATTGGCAGACCCAATTAAAAACTTGAGTAATTCAGGGTTCACACCGGCTCGCTTGCGTGTTTCTTTGTCATAGCTATAGAAACCACCCATAGTCTTTTGACCAAGCATATTGGCCTCAACCATCCGACCCAGCAAAGACGGCACAGCAAAACGCTCGCCATACTCTTGATAATTAAAATTAGCAACAGCCAGACCAATATCGGCGCCGTTCATGTCGCGCAGGGCAAGAGGACCAATAGGCATGACGTAGTCACAGACGGCCTTATCTATCTCTTCGACGCTAGCGGCTCCGCCCTCTAAGGCAAAGAGCGATTCATTCATATAGCGACCAAGCAGGCGATTGACAAGAAAAGAAGCGCATTCTTCGACTCGGATAGCCAGCTTACCCATAGATTGAGCGAGCTCAAGGGCGCGAGCAACAGTGTCGTGTGAAGTTTCCAAACCAGGAATAACTTCGACTAGCTTCATGATGTGAGCAGGGTTGAAGAAATGGAGCCCAACAACTTTGTCGGCACGACGGGCAAAATTGGCTATTTGAGTAATAGAAAGGCTTGATGTATTGGTAGCAAGAATGGCATCAACATTGCACCACTGATCAAGCTGCTCAAAAATGTTCTTCTTAATATCAATACTTTCTGGCGCAGCTTCAATGACAAAATCAACTTCAGCAAAGCGTTCAAAATCAAGCACACCTTGAATGCGGCTGCGCTGCAGCTGTGCTTCTTCAGGTGCCAAACCTTTCTTGACACGACCACTCAGTAGTCTGTCGATATTGGCCATGCCTTTATCAAGAAAAGCCTGATCAGTCTCTTTTAGCAAAACGCTATAGCCAGCGGCCAACAGTGCCACCACTATTGATGAGCCCATGGTGCCGGCTCCAACCACCGCAATCATGGCTGATTTTGTCGTCTCTACTAGCTCTGTCGACTGCATTTTCTCTCCACTGTTTCGCTCACATTGCTACAGTAGCCGCTTGGCAGGCCGCCTGGCAGAGGTGCTTGAATTTGCCACCATTTTCGCGTGAAACGAGCTTGCATTAAGGCTATACAGATTCACAATTAATCACTTGACATCCGGAGAATTCTTAAAAACCTGTAGCTTTTCTGCAATCTTTCGTTAGAATATTTGAACAATAAAGCTTGCTAACAAGAACTTTATTGCTCGACATACGGTGGCTATCAAACCACCTGTCTCCTTTGAGCAAAGTGACGATCAAAAAGATATCTTTCGGGTCTATCACCTTTTTCAAAAAAGACATTCACGTTTTTGGGTACCCAGCTCAAGGCCTGCTCAGGCCGGGAGTAGATTATGTTCGCCTATGCAATCATCGCTTTTGAACTCCTAATCTTATATACAGTCTTTTGGTATGTATTTTTGCGGGAGCCACAGCCTTATCGCATTCAAGGCAATCCTTGGGGTGGATACCACAATGGTGAGCAGGAACAAAGACTGCTCAATGGCTTTGCCCGTGCCGCCCAAGTTAGCGAACCTGTTGCCAACAGCAGCAATGCTGGCAATCACCAGACTATGGCCGAAAGAGCTATAAACGAAAGAGCCATCTATGAAGAGTGGAATCTTGACGCTCCGGTGGCTCCTAGTCAGCTTATGCGCTGTCGCAAAAAAGGCGTGCACACCAGCAATGTTGTCATTGACGAAAAAACGTCCACATTTGCCGGTCAGTTTCTGGCAAAATTGGGAGAGCGTTTGAACCGCATCAATGTCAAGATTCCATAAGCAGTAAATGACCGAAAAAACCCTCGTCCAAATCAAAAACCTAGCAAAGCATTTCCCTATTCGCAAAGGCTTCTTCAACAAACAAGTGGGTGCCGTCCGAGCACTGGACGGCATCAACTTAGACATCATCGAGGGCGAGACTCTAGGCCTTGTGGGCGAGTCGGGTTGCGGCAAATCTACCCTTGGTCGAGTAATGCTGCGCTTGATGCCAGCTAGCCAGGGCTCAGTAAGCTTTGACGGTCAAGAGATAATGGCTCTCGATGCCAAGGCAATGAAGCCTCTGCGCAAACAGATGCAAATTGTCTTTCAAAACCCATACGCCAGCCTCGATCCGCGCATGACTATTGCTCAGATTCTGGCCGAACCCTTAGAAGTGCATGGCATGTCTAAAGGTTCCAGTAGCGATGGCGGCTCAAATCTCAAAGCCGAAGTTACCCGCTTGATCGAGTTAGTTGGTCTACCAAAAGAAATGCTCGATCGCTATCCCCACGAATTCTCCGGCGGACAGCGTCAACGTATTGGTATTGCTCGGGCCCTAGCCTTGAAGCCACGACTGATCGTAGCTGATGAACCTGTTTCAGCATTAGACGTCAGTGTGCAAGCGCAAATTCTCAATCTGCTCTTAGACCTAAAAAAAGAATTCAATCTCACCTACCTGTTTATTGCTCACAATCTTGATGTGGTGCGCTACATCTCAGATCGCATAGCTGTGATGTATCTTGGACGCATCGTTGAAATTGGTCCGTGCAAAGACGTCTACGAAAAGCCGCTGCACCCTTATGCCAAGGCATTGATTTCGGCAGCCCCTGTGCCAGATCCAGCCTACGACCGCAGTCATCGTGTGCTCCTCCAAGGTGATTTACCTAGCCCTGCCAATCCACCATCGGGCTGCGCCTTTCATACCCGCTGCCCCATGGCCCGCGACATTTGCAAGCAAGATACACCAGCTCTGCGCGAAATCGCGCCCGGCCACAAATCAGCCTGCCACTTCGCTGAAGAACTTTTGTAGATAGCTCTGCAAATAGAGATTCTATAGTTTGGTTGGACGTAAATCAGTAAAGGAACCATCGGTGCGCTGCCATTGAGCGCCATAAATTCCTTTTTCTACAATCTCAGTGTAAACAGCAAAGACGCACTTACCAGGGCCCACTTCTGCTTCTTCCAAAAGAGGCTGAGTCCATTTGCGTAATGTCAAAATGCGCGGGCTACTGCCGGTGACCACCCAAATGGGATAGCCAGTGCGCAAGAAGGCTCTGATTTTCGGCTCCCAATGTCGGGTTTGACGAAAATTGCCAGTATCGATTTCAAGCAAAACTCGCACTGGCTCCATTCCGGCATAGGCAAACGAAATAGTGGCATCTGCTTGCTCTTCAGCCTCTGTCAGATCAGAAGCTAGCTCTTTCCAAAATTCACGACCAGTAGTAAATTCCAAACCGCTAATGACACCGGCTAACTCTGCATCTTCCATAGCAAGACGCACGTCAACAAGGCGTAAGAAATGCTCTTTGTGATAGGTGTGAGGCGGCCCTGTGGGAATAGTTTCCCAGGAGATACCACGAGTCTGCTCAAGGGCTCGCGCTCCTGAAGCAGTAAGAAAATAGATCAGCTCAGGCCGGCCACGCCCTTCCATCCGACCAGACGATGAGGCACCTGTAAATCCAGCTTGCTGTAGACGACGCAGTCTCTTGCGAGCTGTCTCGTAGCTAATATCAGGGAAACACAAACGAGCCAATTGACTTGATGAAATGGTGCGGTGCAAATAAAGCTCAAGCAGCGCATTGATGTCGCGCTCCATCAAGACGACACTCTTTTTCTTGCCTTTTAGTTTGCCGTTCTTGTCTAAACTTGCTTTATCTACGGCCTTGTCTAAACCAACTTTCTCAAGTCGATTATTCTCAAATTTGCCACTCAAAAAAGCGCTCGACTCGCCGGCCACAACAACTTCCTTTTTAGTACCCCTTAAATAGATTCTAGATCACTCTCACCCCTTCAGCACAAATTCGAAGCAGAAAGTTTGAAACTGCCGACTGCCAAGGGTATCGAGACAAGCCCTTGTCATTGGCGGCAAGCAGCGAGGGCTCAAGCTCTTACTGAAATAGAAGGCAAAAAGAAAACCAAATAAGAGTTCTCTGAATTTCACTTCATCTGCCTGAGCAAATCGGAGAGCTTATTTTGCGCTAATTATGAGCGGCGTCGGCCAACTGGCAAAAGGCGAAATCATGCCAGGTTGCCCATCGGCACCACCGGCGATGCAGTAATGAAAGACCATTCATACCCGTAACAAAATCAAAAAAACCGATCCGATTTACAACTTTAGATCTAAACTGCCTCTATCAGTTGAGAATCGTTCTCAATAAGCTCAAAGTCGATTACCTCCCCCCCTAGATCAATATCAAGGCCGCTCTCATTGAGTGAAGCAGAAGTAAAGACAGAGCGGCATGACGCCTCAGCTGCGTGGGTTCGCATTTAAGCGCTCTCATAAAGAGAAAATGGAAACCGTTTTCAGTTATGATTTACAGCAATGCAATCTACATATACATCAATCGAGTAAAAAGAGGTCGGGAAAATTCTTTCGTATATTGCTCAATTAAAAACGATCGACAGTACTGTGCTCAATAAAATAGTTGAGCAAGTCAGTGCACCAGAAATGTCACTGGAATCAATTTGGCAAGAGCCTTACCCCGAGTATGGCTCTGACGGCCTGAAAGTAGCAACTTTGCTCAATCACACCGGTGAGCAAGAGAACTTCGACTACCATGATTGCGCTAAGCCTGAGCCCACTCCACTTCTGCTCAAACTGACTGAGTTACAGAGGTTTCTTGACGAAAGCGGTTTCAATATCATGGGCTCACGCCTCCTTCGCCTTGATCCTGGCACTTTTCTGCATGAACACCGTGACTTTGTCTATCTCGAAAACGTGCCGCGCTACCGCCTGCACATGCCTCTGATTACAAATGACCAGGCCTTTATCACAAGCCCAGGCTTAAACGTTCATTTCAAGAAAGGTTATCTCTGGAAGCTTGATCCCAAACAAACTATCCACAGTGCTTGCAACTTCGGCACCACACCTCGCATCCATTTGATGATTGACTGCTATGTAGAAGAAAAGCTCCAGGCCTTAATTGATCAACAATTTCTTGATCAAGATGCCCTGCATAAGCTACCGGCACTGAGCGAAGAGACCATCGAGCAATTGCTGGACGAAGCACAGCTAGCCTACAACGCAGGCAACCTCAAAGGCGCTGAAGAAATTCTTCTTGCGACATTCTGCCGCTACGACCTCTTTGCCTTTAGAGACGGTCTCACTACTTATGACTTGCTCACTCAATTCTTCCAACGGCAAGCACCATCAAAAGAATTAGAAGAGAGACAAAAGTATTGGCAAGAGCGCCTGGTTGAAGTCTACCCAGAGCGAAAGGCCCAACACTTGGCCACAGTTTAAGACCCCTTTTGCCATCGAGTACTGCCATATGGAAAACCTACAATTTTCAACTAACCACACGGCCTTGACTTTCTCAATGCCAAATTTGGGCGTCTATCAAGAGCAGAAAAAAATTCAGGTTGTCACCACCAGCCAGCTTAATTTCGGCAATGAAATCGCCACGGCTCAGGCGAAAGATGTCTGCACAACCCTAGCTTCAACTCTGTTTTATCAATTGAGACTCAAAGCAGCTCTAGCTCAAGGGACAGATTTTGCCACAGAAACTGAAGTGGCAACACCGTCCTATTTTCCGGGTCCAGTCATTCCCGGACCAGGCGGTCTTCATTGTCACGAAGTAAATAGAGGCAACCTGCTCTTTGACCAGTTCAAACACCTACTTTCGTATGACATGAAAGCAGCAAATCGGCTACATCAACCCAGCCCGGCCTATCAGACCAATAAGACCTATCAAAGCAATCGGGCCAGCTTGTTTGCCACTCAAGCCCCAGCTCCAGAAGAATGGGCTTGGACAAATGTTGCCGAGCCGCAACTGTCGTTTCTGCACCAGGTAATGGAAACACCAGAAGATAAACCATCACCGAGCTATCAGTTTGATACGCTAACCGCTCTGCAAAACCAAGCCCAGGCTCTCTATGAACTGGCTAAATTAGACAGTTTTTCTCTATCTAGTGTCACAGCTCTACTGCGTTTAATTCGCCAAGCCTGGCACCAATCGATTTTTATTGACCCAGCTCAAGCAGAAGCAGCAGCGGAACAAGCACTACGTCAAGCAGCCCAATTCCTCAATAACAACCAAGAAATAATTGGGGACAATCTACTTTATGTATTGTTCGAATTAGATGCCATGATTGCCTATCAATCAATCAGTGCAAACTTACACACTTTCGCCTCCGGCGTATTCGCCGGTAACTTTGTCGAAGTAGCGCTCTATCCGTTAGTTAAACTCGGTGCCACAGAGTTTTGTGTGCGCGAGAGACTATTCGATGAAGTAATAAACTTAGTGGGTCGCGGCTTTGCACCCGTTGTTATAAACGAGCACGGCCTGATTGCCGATGGCAATCACCGCGTCACAGCTTCATGGATTTGGAACATCCTCAAATTCACAGCAGCCAAAGGCCTCGACTGGTCACTCGATGATCATAAGTTTCAAAAAGCCATTGCCGACTACTTTGCTCAATCGCAAGAAAGCGCTGTCTCACGCCACGAGGCCCTCAGTCACTTAGCCCATTTCCTCTCCAGGCCTGAATATCGCTCTAAGCTCAATACCTACATCCGCCCACTATTAGCTGACTACGACTATATCAAAGAGCTACCAGTCGTATTCTTGCCCGAATATCTATCACAAGCGGTGGTCAAGTCGCACTACGACGAAGGCACAAAAATTGAGCGTGCCTGCCCATCGGTTTACGAAACACTGGCTCTAAACGATAGCCTGGTGCTGCCGCCAAGAGCCTCGTACCATTTTACTGATTCAGCTTTGCTACCTTGGTTTACCGTACTTGTATTGCTACGGCAAAATCAAGAAGAAGAGCCCCAAACGCGCTTCCGCCACAATGGCAAGCGCAGCCGCCTTAGAGCAAGAAGCATACCGGCGGTTTGCCGAGAGCAAAAGAAAAACACATACAAAACGGTCGGAGAAAAGTAAATGAGAATTGCATTTTTAGGAAAAGGCGGAGCCGGCAAAACCACCACATCAGCTGGTTTCATTCGCTATGTAGCGAAGAAAAAGCCCTATGTCTTAGCCATCGATGCTGACGTCAACGCTCACTTGCGCGGGGCCTTACACCTGTCTGATTTGAGCGGCGAAGCTCATGAGCTTGGAGAAGTGAAAGAGGAAATCATCACTTACTTAAAAGGCGAAAGAGATGATTTGGGCGACCTGACCATGGTTGGCACCACACCGCCTTCACTGAAATCTAATTTCATTGCCGTTAGCGCCACAGATCCACTAATCAAGAAATATGCTCAGAATAGCGGCAACATCTCACTTTTGACAGTGGGCACATACAAAGAGAGCGATGTCGGTGGTGCTTGCTACCACGTTAAACTAACCGGTTTGCAATCATTCTTCCACCACCTGCTTGACGAAGACAGCGACATCGTGGTGGCTGATACCACCGCTGGCACAGACAACGTAGCCACATCATTGTCTTTCGCCTACGACATGAATGTCTTTGTCGTCGAACCAACCAAGAAATCAGTTCAAGTTTATCTCGACTACCTGGCTGTAGCGCCACACCTGGCTGAGCGCACCTATGTTATTGCCAATAAAGTAGACAGCCCAGAAGATGAGCTTTTCATCATCAAACATGTGGGTCAAGATCGCCTACTTGGAGCAGTACCGCAATCGCGTCATTTGAAGCGTTTTGAGCAAGGCAAGAGAGAAGCATTAGATGACTTCATGCAAGAACAAGAAGTTGTCTTTGAAAAAGTATTGACCACTCTTGAAAGCAAACAACGCAACTGGGAAGACTATCTAACCCGCTTAAGAGCAACTCACATCAAAGTTTGTCGCGACTGGTTAGACGACTACTTCGGTCAAAAGCTCGATCAAGGTCTAGACCAAGACTTTAGTTACGGCAAAGTATTGGCTAACAAAAAAGCATTAACAGCGGTCTAAAAACTCAAAGAAGAAGTAAATTATGTCGACGACAATCAACTCTCTAGAAAGCAAAGAAGAAATCAGTCTAAAGCCAAAAGCTAGTGAAAATCTCACGCTCACACCGAAGATTCACCCACTGGTTAAAAGCTTTCTAGCCGAAAGAGAGACCCTGTTTGAACTAACTCGTGCCCTGGGCAGCCCCCTCAATATTCTCTTTCCTGAATTGGTGGGAGAAAACGTTGAGGGCTTTCAAAAAACCTTCCGTGACCTCAATGTCATCGGCAAAGTTTTCTTTGCTCACAAGTGCAATCAATCAGATTCACTAGTGCGCAGGCTAGCTGTGGAAAATGCCAATCTTGATGTCAGCTCAGCCAACGAATTGCGTCATGCTCTAGGCTCTGGCTTTGATGCTAGCCGCATTGAAGCTACTGGCCCCAAGAATGCCGAATTTCTTGGCCTGGCAATTCAGCAAGCTATCACTATTGCCGTCGATAGCATCTCAGAGCTCGAGATGATCTTGACACTGCGCAAAGTGTTGAGAGTAAAAAAAGCGACAAGAATATTGCTGCGCCTTTCAGGGTTTGAAGCCAATCACAGCAAATTTCTCAATAAAGGCAGTCGCTTTGGTGTGCCAATCAAACAAGTTGGTGTGGCCTTTGATCTGCTTGAAGCCAACCGCAAAGAAGTTGAGCTACTGGGCTTTTCTTTCCACTTAGATACGGTAAGCGTCTTAGAGCGAGCCATTGCCATTGAGAACTGTCTTGAGCTATTTGAAGAAGCTCTCAGTCGTGATTTCGAGCCAAGAGTCTTGAACATTGGTGGTGGCTACAAAGTTAACTATCTTGAAAATGAAGATGAATGGAACGCCTATGTTAGTGCCCTGAAAGAGGCTGTACTGGGCACCAGACCAACAATGACATGGCACAACAATGCCTTTGGCATGTCATCTGATAAAGGCAAACTAAAAGGCAATTTCAATAGCTACAGTTACTTTGATACTGAAACTGGAGGAGACTTCTTAGACGAACTATTGGGTCAACGCTTTGCCAATTTGGGCGATGCCACTGCAGCCAGTATTATTCGCGACAACATGATTGAGCTTTGGATTGAACCAGGCCGGTCACTGGTAGAACAAACTGGCATCACCGTTGCCCGAGTCAACTCAGTGCGCACATCAAGCCGCAACGAGCCCATCATCTGCCTCAATATGAAACGTCAAGATATCTCCTTCTTAGACCAAGAAATATTTGTCGACCCCGTTATAGTTGAAAAACAAGTAACAGCCGACAACCCTGATGCCGCTCCAATCGGAGTGTACTTCGCTGGCAATCTCTGCCTCGAATCAGACCTAATATATCGTCACCTCACTTATGTCAAAAAGCTGCCTAAGCCAGGCGACTTAGTTGTATTTGTGAACAGTGCTGGATACTTCATGGACTTTTCAGCATCAACCTCAATCATGCACCCAGTAGCGAAAAAAGTTGCTGTGGTTGAGCGCGACAATAAATTCACCTGGATGCTCGACAGCGAGTACGTCCCATATTGGGAAGAGTTGCCATAAAAGGCAGAAAGACTTTCCTGCTTCAATATTCACCCGGAGAAAAGTAATGCTAGTCAAACATGTTAATGAGCTAATCGGCAATACACCGTTGTTCGAAATACCGCCTCAGGTACATGGCCTGAAAAATATCAATCTCTTTGCCAAGCTTGAGCTGCTAAATCCCTTTGGCTCAGTAAAAGACAAAAGTGCCTGGAACGTTCTCAAAGACGACATCGAACAAATCGCCCGTGAGGGCAAAACTGTAATCGAATCCTCCAGTGGCAACATGGCTAAAGCCATGCAACTGGTCTGCTCGGTATACGGTGTGCCTTTTAAAATCGTCACTAACCGCATCAAAGTACGCGAAGTAAAACAGATTTTGCAATTGCTGGGTGCCGATGTCGATGAGCTTCCCGGTTTGTCTGAATGTCCAGATCCAACCGACCCTAACGATCCAATTACTTTCATCGAACAAATAATGTCAGCCAACCCTGGCAAATATTTCCACACCTCTCAGTACACCAACGAAAAGAACATTGAAGCTCACTACAATTCAACCGGAAGAGAAATCTGGGAGGACTTGCAAGCAGCCAACCAGGGCGAAGTTGACTACTTCATCGGAGGCCTTGGCACCACCGGTTCTACTCGTGGCTCTGGCACTTTCCTCAAAGAAAAGAATCAAGCCTTGAAAAACGTCGGTGTAATTGCCAGCAAAGGGCACTTGCTTCCAGGTATCAGAAACGTTGACGAGATGTACGAAGTAGGCTTGTTCAGAAAAGATTTTTACGACGATATCATCGAAGTATCAATGGACGAATCAATTGATGCCATGCTCATGCTCATTCGCCAATGTGGCATTCTCGCTGGTCCGACCGGTGGTGGCAGCCTGGCAGCAGCCCTCAAATATTTCAAAGAAATTGACGGCACCCTGACACGCAAGCACAACGCAGTCTTCATCTGCTGCGACCGGGTAGAGTGGTATCTCTCTTACTTACAAAAATATCGCCCTGAATTATTTGGCCTGGCTGTCAAAAAAGACTCACTCAAGGCAATTACAAAAGAGCAAGCCGACGCCGCTCCTGAAGTAGATTGCGACACTCTAGAGACCTGGCTCAGTGCTAGCAACAAACCCCTGATTGTCGACATGCGCGGCAGCTTAGCTTTCAAAGCATCGAGAATACCTGGCTCGCTCAATATTCCCACCGATGGCCTCGAAGACATTGCCGATATGGGCGTGCCTTTTGCCAACGATCAAAAAGTAGTACTAGTCTGCCCCACTGGTGAAGTATCGAAGCGTTTTGCCGCTTACTTCAAAACTAAAGGCGTAGACATAACTAGCCTGGAAGGCGGCTTTGTTGGTTGGCGCGATGCTGGTAAAACCACAGAGCGAGCCAAAAACGAAGGAGCGAGAAAAAGCTTAGTGGGCACCGGCAGGTAAACAATGAATAAATCCTGCCAGCTGAACCCAGGGACTGGGGCAACAACTACTCTGGACGTGCAAGCGTTCAGAGCGAACTTCCCCATATTTTCCAATCATCCTGATTTGATCTACCTGGATAGTGCCAGCACAACGCAAAAACCGCAAACTGTAGTCGATGCCCTATTCGATTATTACAGCAACAACTGCGCCAATGCTGGCCGTGCCTCCTATTCCTGGTCGACCCAGCTCAGTCGCTCTATCGAAGAGACGAGAGCCAAAGTCGCTCAATTTCTCAATTGCGAACAGAAAAATCTTGTCTTCACCAGCGGTGCTACAGATAGCCTTAACTTAGCGGCCCTCGGCTATGGCCTCAATAATCTTGAAGACGGCGACGAGATTTTACTCTGCCCCCAAGACCACAAGTCAGCAGTTCTACCCTGGTATATCGTCCAATCAATGTTGGCGGACCAAGGCAAGAAGATAACCATTAAGCACTTTGCTATCCACGAAGTGGGCGACTACGACCTGCGCAGTATCAAAGAATTGCTAACACCACGCACTAAAGTTTTGGCAATGGCTCACATTCACCATGTCTTCGGCCTAGATATGGAAGTAAACAAAATTAGAGAAATTGTCGGCAGCGAAGTTGTCATTTCTCTTGATTGTAGTCAAAGTGTTGGTCACACAAAAGTAGACGCCAAGGCTCTCGACGTTGAATTCATTTCTTTTTCTGGTCACAAAATGTTTGCCGCTCCGGGCTGCGGCGGTCTCTATATCAATCCAAGAGTGGCAGACAAGATCAAACCAGTGCGCCTTGGTGGTCAAAGCCCTGTGGCAATAACCGACCACGGTCTTGAGTATTCAACTAACCCAAGTCGCCCGCTGCACCAGCTTTTAGAGTGCGGCACCCAAAATATTCCAGCCATATTGTCTTTGAGCAAAGCCGTAGACTTTATTACCGAGGCCGGAATTGAAGCTATCGAAGCACAACTGAGTGATTTGACAGTCTATCTCTGGCAAAAGTTGACCACTTTGCCCGGTATAGTTTTTGCGCCGGGCATCGGTATCTGCCGCTGTGATAGCGGCTTTGGCATCATTTCATTTCGCTTCGAGCAAATTAGCTCACTTGATTTGACTTTCATGCTTGATGCTGAAGAAATTTTTGTTCGCGCAGGTGATCACTGCAGTGAGAAAAAGCATGAGGAAGACGACTACTTAAGAGTAAGCATGCACGCATACAACACAAGAGAAGAAATTGACCAACTAGTAGAAATACTAGAAAGCAATTTAGGGTAATAACATGAAGGCAGAAGCAAAGACAATTGCCATTATCGGCGGCGGACACAACGGCCTCACCGCCGCAGCTTACCTAGCAGCGCAGGGTTTTGCCGTAGAAGTTTTCGAAAAGCGCCAAGCTATTGGCGGCCTCTGCGTTAACGAAACACCCTTTATCGAAGAAGGCAGTCAAGTCAAAGTTTCCTCAGTAGCCTCATACTTCGGCATGATGCGCAAAGAAATTATGGCCGACCTCGAGCTTGAATCACATGGTCTCAAGCCATATTTGACTGACCCGGTTGAAATTGTTCTACTCGATTTGAAAGACGGCCAAGATCAATTTAGCTTCACACCAAGAGATGGCGGCGAGGCAAAAACTGAGATAGCATCCCTCACCGCTGCCGATCAAGCTGGCTGGCAAGCTTTCTGGGCTGATATTCAAAAAGCGGCGGCCTTGATTTATCCCCGCTATTTGTCACCAGACCTAACCCAAAGTGAAGTAGTTGAGCTACTAAAGAAAGATGGTCTCGATAAAATTGCCGACCACATTTTTTCTGGCAGCCTGGTTGATTTACTCAAGCACTACTTGCAAAACGAAGAGCTCATGGCAGTGGCTGCCACTTGCACACCCGGTTTTGCCAATTTAGTTGGCTCGGTCTTTGGCTGCATTCACCATGGCACGGCTGAAACCAAGGGCGAATTTGGCGCCTGGGGACAAGTTCTTGGTGGCATGGGAGCAATAACCGAAGCACTAAGCAAAGCAGCTCAGGCAAAAGGTGCAAAAATTCACCTCGGCCAAGCGGTGCAGCGCTTGGTGGTAGACGATGCTGGCCCTGCTAATGCGAAGCCAAAGGTCTCGGCCATAGAGTTTGCTGATGGCAGCCAGCGCCAGTTTGATCTAGTTGTAGTCAACGCCGATTCATACGTTCTATTTGAGCAGCTGCTTGAAGCCACTGCCACAACTGCAGAAGTTCGCCAGTATCTTCAGGACAATCGCCCCAAAGTCTCAGCAGCTAAATTGCACTTCCTTCTCAAAGAGCTGCCCTCATTTAAGACCCTCCACAAAATTGGTCACAACCACAAGGGAGTGATTGTCATGGCACCACCCCTGGCTGCCGTCAAATCAGCTTCTAGTGCAGTGCCCAATGGCATTTTGCCAGAGCGCTTGATGCTGACGATGGCCTTTCCTACCCTTGAAGATGCCTCAATGGCTGATAGCGCTAAGCCTAACGAGCAAGTGCTGTCAGTTGATGTTCACTATGTGCCAGCGCAAATTGCTGGCATGGCCTGGAGTGAAGCTGACGACCTCAAGCTGTTAGAAAATACTATTAAGGCGATTGAAGTGCAGTGCCCAGAGTTTCGTTCGCTGATTTTAAGCAGCTATGTCGTATCACCCAGAGCCCTGGCCAGCGACTTCAATTTAGCTTCACTCTCGTGTTGGCACTTGCCCATGACCCCGCAATATCTCTTTGAAAAGCGCACCTTGCCTGGCTGTGCCCCATACGAAACTCCTTTGCAAAATCTCTATGTTTGTGGTGCAGGCACCTATCCTGGTGGCAACGTCACAGCAGCTAACGGTCACAATCTAGCCAAGCACCTTATCAATATTTTTTGCACAAACGCTGAAAAGGAGGTAAAAGATGACGCTGAGCGCCCCTGCGTACATAGCTAGTGAACCAAGTCAAAAAGTATCTGTCTTCGCCGCCAGCAAAGAGCAAGCTGATAAGCTCAGCAAGGATATTGCCCAAATGTATGTTGCCGCTCTCGGCCCCGGTGGAGTTGGCAAAGACGGGTGCGAAGCTTATCCCGACCCAGATCTTTTTAGTGAAGCGGGAGTAAAGGAAACTCTTCTGGCTGGAGAGCGTCTCATTGCTGTTGCTCAATACAACGACCAAATATGCGGCGCAATGGTGGCTGACAAACTTAGCCCCTACCATGTGGAATTTAACAGCATGGCTGTGCCCCTCAATAAACGAGGCATGGGCATTGGCTCAGCTATAGTAACTGGTTTAAAAGAGATGATGGACGCAAGCGAGTTGACCATCAATACAACTGAGCTGGTAACCCATAGCTTAGCCAGTCAAGCAGCTCACTTTCATGCTGGCTACAATTCAATTGTTGGCTTTGCTTTTTGCCACTATCCACGGGTCTTCTTCGCCGATCATCCAGAATCTGTTTTATGGGTAACTAAGTTTCAAGGCAAATTACTGAGCACGGTCAAACAATTAAGAAGTACTCTAGGACGAAAACTAGGTACAAAAGCCAGCGATTTGGTGCAAACAATAGTAGCGGCCCAAGCCCAGACAAATATAAGTCTGGCAATCAGTAGTCGCCTGAGCGAGCAACAATTGCCACTAGTAGCAGAACTGCTTTTAGAGAGAACGGCCTATGTGCCCAAGCTATATGCCAACCTGGTGCAGTCGATACTATTTCAATTTGAAGAAATTCTCGACCGCTCAGTGCAATCGGTCAGTGAGCAAGTTCAGTTAACTCAGTCAGAAGAAGAAGAAGAAACAAAAGCGCAAGAACCAGGCGAAAGCCTGAGCATCGAATATAAAGAAGGCTTTGGTCACGCTTACATCATCTACAAGCCTGGCTTCAAGTTCAGCTCTAGCCTTGACCAGGCAGCACTAGATAGTGCCCTTGAGGCCCTAGCAAAACTAGAGAAACGCTACATCTTAGTGCGCATTCCGGCTAATCAACCAGAAGCGATTGCCCTGGCAGACTATTTACGTCAGAAAAGGAGCTTTGTCTTCCACAGCTATTTGCCGCTCTATGGTTACAATCAAGAGCCTGAGCACGAGAGTTTCCACGACATACTGACTTTGCAGTGGATAGCACCAGATATTCTCGCCAGCAATTCTCTCCCCGGAGAAACGGATAGCGTAGTCAAGCTCTATGGCTATCCAGAAAACTTATCAGGTTCAATAGTCAGACTAATTGCTTCAGAGCTAAAAGAGCAGGAGCAAAATAAATGATTAGAACCAAGCTCGAAAGCAGACTAGTTGGTGCCCGCAAGAACCTGCCCAAAGGTGCCAAGGCCGTTCTGGAAGCTCTGCAAAAAGCACCAGGAATGCTCAGTGCGCGCGACCTCAGTTTCCGCATGAAGCTCTCGCACCACACGAAAGAAGAGCAAAGTAAGAGCCCCGGTCTCACTACAATTTATCGCTCCCTTGAACTCTTAACCAGACAAGGGCTAGTTCAAGCGGTGAGCTTTGGTGATCAAGAAAAACGCTACGAAGTTGTGGAACCAGGTTGTCACAATCACCACCTGGTTTGCAAGAGCTGCAAAAAAAGCATCAAATTAAGAGAGTGCCTTCTGGCCAGTCTCGAAGAAACAATCAAAAGAGACTACGGATTTTCAGTATCAGAACACCTGCTTGAACTATTTGGCACCTGCCAGAGCTGCGAGCTAGGGACAAATTTAGACAATACAGATAGGAGATAGAAGATGAGGATTGCATTTCTGGGTAAAGGCGGAGCCGGTAAAACCACCACCTCTTCTGGCTTCATTCAATATTTAGCCAAGCGCTTTCCCTTTGTAGTGGCTGTTGACGCCGATCTCAATGCCCACTTGCAGAGTGCTCTCAATTTGAAAGGTGCAACCAAACAATTGGGCTTGCACTTTGATGAAGTCACCGACTACCTCAAAGGCTCAAGAAGCGATGTTGGCGACAGGCCAATGATTGGCACCACTCCACCGGCAGTGGGTTCTAATTTCATCACAGCCAAAGCTAACGACCCCTTCATAGAAAAGTATGCTCTAAAAGCTGGCAACATCGCCCTGCTTACTGTTGGTACCTACCAACAAGAAGATGTCGGTGGCTCCTGCTATCACGAAAAGCTCAAGAGTCTCGCTGGCATATTCCACCACATGCTAGATACACAATCTGACTTAGTTGTAGCTGACACAACAGCAGGTACCGATAACGTTGCTACATCGCTTTCGTTTGCTTACGACATCAATGTCTTTGTCTTAGAACCCACTGAAAAATCTACCCAAGTATTCCTTGACTTCGAAGAAATTGCACCACAATTTGCTGATCGTACCTATGTGGTCGGCAACAAAGTGGACGGCGAAGAAGACGCTGAATATATCAAAGAGAGAGTTGGCGCCGACAAATATCTCGGTTCAATACCTTTCTCTCGCAACCTCAAGCGCTTTGAGCAAGGTGAAGAAGAAGCCATCCTCGATTTCCAAAAAGAACAGGAGGCGACCTTTGATAATATTCTCGCCCTCTGGCAAGAAAAAGCTAGCAAGCGCGATTGGACAACCTACCTTGAGCGCTTGAGAAAAGCATTCAAATGGGATTGCGAGCGTTGGTACTCAGACTATTACAAAACCGACTTACTGAGCGGCATGGACCAAGCTTTCACCTATGAGCAAGCTCTAAAAGACAAAGGCCTGACTGTCAAGGAAAAAGCCCTAGTCTAATTTATGACGCAAATCTCGAAGATATCACGCCGGAGAAGCTCAGATTATCTGCAGTCAATGCGACTGTGGAGTAATTTCTTTGCTGTCTCTGGCGCTGAGATTGCCGCAATAGAAAAGCAAACCAGCTTGGCTGGCAAGAACATACTTGAGCTTGGTTGCGGCAACGGCCGACTTTGCTACCAACTGGCACCCCTGGCCAAAAGAGTGACCGGAGTAGACCCAGACGGCCGCTTGGTGCAGTTTGCCGCAGAGTATGCCAGTCGCAATAGCATTAACAATCTGACCTTCATGGAAATGGCAGCTGAGACTCTCGCCTTTGATGATCACTGCTTTGATGTGGTGATCATGCCCTGGATGCTCCATCTCGTCAAAGATAGAGAAGCCGCTCTCAAAGAAGCAAAGCGTGTTCTCAAGCCCAAAGGTCATCTCTTTATTTTCGGCCTCTATGGTGATTGCGACTACGACCGCATCGCCAGACGCTTTGTGCCATCAAGAGAACGAGAACTGAACGCCACTGAAATTTACGAAGGCCCCCTGGAGCGCATTTTTACAGAGTATCGCAAAGACGAGATACCGTACGAAGAAACCGACTACTCTTTTGTTTTTCCTGACTGCGGCGTCACCGCTGAAGCCTTCACCTTTGCCTTTAGCAACTGGTACGAAACTAACCTCACTGAAAAAGACCAAGCCCGGCTTAGACATGTCATTCAGCACTACAGAAAAGGCAATCACATTCAACTGCGCACCCGTGGCGCTCTTTATTCAACCCAAAACCACAGTAACTAGAGAAAAAAATGTCAATTGATTTTGAGCGCGCCCGTCAAGAAACCTTGCAGTATCACAAGGCTTACTACAGCCGCTTCAAATTGTTTGAGAAAGACTCATGGTTAGAAAACCCAGACCAGCCGCTGATGCGCTTGCTCGATTATCTTGAGGGCAAAATTGAAATTCTAGACCTCGGCTGCGGCGTTGGTCGCAATGCCATTCCGATGGCACAAGCGCTGCAAAAGAGCAATAAAACTGCCACCATAACAGCTGTTGATGTACTCGCTGAATCTATTGATTTACTGAAAGAGTACGCCAGCACCTACAAGGTCAAAAATATTATTGAAGCGGTACTGGCTGACAACGATGTGTTTATGATCGAGCCAAACAAGTACGATTTAGTTGCGGCAATCTCTACTTTAGAGCATTGCCAGGGCAAGAACAAAGTGGCAAAACTAATGGCTGCCATTGCTCGTGGCGCCAAAAGCGGTGGCTTTGTGCGCATCGAGATGACAACGAACCGCAGAGTGACAGACACTAGCACGAATGAGCCAGTGCCTACTTTTGTCGAGACTCCGTTAGACGGCGAAGAAGTGCAAGAAATGCTTCAAGCCAAAGATACTTTTGCTGGCTGGAATATCATATCGTTGACAGTTGACCCCTACGAAGAAGAGCTGGCCAAAGAAGACCGCACCGTTCACTGGTGCTCCACACAAATCAACTTCACAGCACAAAAGCCTTAGCAGAAAGACTTCAGCTAGGGCTGAAGAATGGCTCCAGAGAACAATACTTGACCGGTACCACTATCGGCAATCGACATTAGAAATGGCCTATTTACAGTCATAGCAATTGGTGGTGCTTGAGCGCCAGGAGCTGCTCCCCAGCTGGTTCCTGCAATCGTTCCGGCAGCCACTTCTGTACCACTCTCATCGACTGTAAGCTTGGCAGCGTGTTTGATAAACGATACTTGCAAATTGGGAGTAATCAAAGACAAGTCGCAAGTTGGGCTAAAGAGATCGCGCATTCCTAACTGCGATAAAGCGGCATTGAGACTGCAGTCAAAGGCTATTTCCATGCGTGGTAGCTTCAAATTGACATTCGTTGGAGCATATGTAATCGCAGGTGAAAGCGGATTCTTTATGTACTCAATACAATGTCCAAATGAACGCCCAACCTTAGGCAGAACTATTTGCATAAAGTAAGGCGATTGCTTGTAAGACAACTTGATTATCTGAGCATTCTCATCTTCTTTGTAGCCAAAATTATCAGCCGTATTCATCATCATGACATTCTTAGAACCAGAGCCCACAAGATAGAAGGGCTCTTCTCTCGTTAGCTCGGCTTGGAACTTCGTCTGCCACTGGGCAAAGAAGTAAATGGCATTGGTAATGGCAAAAGCAGACATAGGCGAAAACTCACCCGGGTCGACTATTTTGGTTATTTTGCCGTTGGTGGCATTTTCTGCCCAAAAGTTTATTTGCTCGACAGATTCAGGAGAAGCAAAATCGACACCATATAGAGAGGCGGAGTAAGACTCTACAGCACTATTGACGAAGTCTTCATGGCAGCGCACCCCTTGCCCGAACCAGAGAGCTGATGCAATTGAAACTTCGTGGTCAGGTTTGCTCATGACCAGATAATTGAGCAACTGTCTATTCCAGGGATTGATTTCACTGGGCTTCGGTAGCAGCAAAGTATTGGCAAACTCAGAATAAGTATTACCGCTAGCACCGTTATAAAGCATGCATGCTGTTAGAAAAATACTGGTTGGAGAAATAATGACATTTGCACTCGGGCTTGCCATAGCCAGAGTTTTCAGCACGTTAAGTCCAAATTGATTATTGGAAGTAACTATGTGCTTCCAGTAGTCTTTGTCGCTGGGAAGTAAAGTAGTCTGCATAGACTGATAATGCAATTGCCTTTCATAGCAAAGAGTAGATAGCTGACACTATCAGATTTACCCGCTAAATCAAAGATATGAACACTATTGCCAGTAATTTAGAACTACTAGTTGTGTTTAGAACTCAACACCAGGCTTTTTGCCATTATCGAGACCCAGATGGGAAACATCAGGATTTAGACTAGTCATAGGCCGTCTAGTTTGATTGAGATTTGGTTCGCTCGCGCTATTTGGACCATTAGGATTTAACACTTGCTGAGCGGTATTGGCTATTTCTGAAGCACTCTCAAACAGTCCGCGCTTACTTGGCATCGCATCTCTAGTTTGTGGGCGTAGACCTCCATAGCGAGGAGTGGCTTGTTGACCAGGAAGAGCCGATAGGCCATTGCCACTAACTTCACCACTGTCGATAACATTGCCAAACGAATCTACTGCTACATTGCCAGAAGGCGAGCTAGCAGCAGGGTTAGCCTCGGCATAACTAGGGATGATGCCATTGCTGGCAGCCACTGGGGCCACAACCTGGGCCGAAGTGGAAAGCTCGGCCTGAGGCAGACCAATAAATTGACCACACTCAATACAAAACTTGCCTTTTCCAGCTAGTTTTGTGCAATTTGGACATAACCTTGAAGCACCGTTATTTGTACTACTAGGATTACCAGAGCTACCAGAGTTAACGGAGTTAGTAGCGGCTGGAGCCGAACTAGCAGCCACAGGAGCCCCCTGTGAACCCATCGGATAACCATTAGTGTATCCAGGACCAACCCCTGTTTGGTCAAAACCAGTGGCAGCGGCTTGAGCAGCCATTGCCGCCATATCGCCTAGCTCAGGCGTTGGCATATTGCCAGCCGGTCTTGAAGGGAATGGCAAGCTACCAGCTGGGGTAGCAAACGATGGCGCTGCTGCACCAGGAACAGGCGCGCCCTCTGGATAATCTGGACTACTTTGTTTTCTGGCACTGACGTTGTGCAGCAAGTGCAACTTGGCAATTTCTTCAATACCGCGCAGGTCACACATGAACGGTTTGGTTTCGCCAAATTCTGGGTCACCAGCTGGTGATAGATAAACCAGAGCGTGGTGTTTTTCCATCCGTTTAATAGAGTCTGTGTCGACCCGGGCAACGACCTGTTGGCTGTGAATTCTGTTCCAACTTGTCGGGAAGATACCGAATCCGTTTGCCTGGAAGTGGTCAGCAATACCGGGGACAACCACAGCATGCTTACCAATTTCTTCAGAGAAGAACTTAGCTGTCGTTTCATCAGCGTTGTGCAAACATACACGCACTGCGCTGTTGGAGAAAATCGTCTTCAATTCTGGAGCAACACCCTGGCCACCACCACTGGTGATCTGGGAGATGTTCTGCAAGATGATTGTCAAACCGCCGTTGGCACCACGAACGATAGCTGATAGTCTACCGGCCAAATCGATATTCAAAGTTTGATATTCATCGAAGAATGCAAACAATGGCAGTACTGATTTTGTACCGTATCTAGTGTGCAAGGCTTGTTGCAACTGGTGCACAAAACAGGCTGCTAGCGATTCAGCGTCAGGTCCTAAGGAAGCAGGAGCACCGAAGATCAGCACAGTAGGCTCGTGCATACTGGTCTTAAGATCTACGTTCGATCTCTCTGTGCATTTTAGGATAGCTTGGTTCTTGAACATGCGCAGACGACCGCGCACACCTTGAATGTTTTTATCCCAATCACTGTCTGTGCGAATAATTGAAGAGAGCCGCTGAGTCAATTCACCGAGTTCACCAGCATTGATGTTTGGATCAGCTTTCAACTTACGCAAAGACTCAACGATATTGCGACGGTTGTTGACCAGTTTCATCAATCCGTAGGGATTGCAAGGCAGGGGGTCGAGTTGAGAAGGTTGACCATTCTCATCTTCACCCATAACTTGCACGCCGCCCCACTTAAGCAGCTGTGTCAAGCCTTCAATATAGCCTAAATCGCGCTCTGCCCAGTGCTGCTCTTCTGGTGGAAGAGAGTTGATATCTTGCACAATCGATGTAGCAAAAGTAACCGCATCTTGGTCAAGGGGATTCCAGCAAATCGACTCACTATCTAGTGGGTTGAAATAGAGGGTACGGAAACCAGCATGCTGAGCTTCAGGCAACACCGTGTACTTGAAACCTTCACGGCGTTCATCTAAGTTAGGGTCATTAGCTTTAGCTTCTAAGGCAATAATGACGCAAGGCTTAGCAAGCAAGGCTTTAATTACAGCCCGCATCAAGGTTGTTTTACCTGAACCTGACGGAGCTACGATGAACATGTTTTTGTTCGGTAGGCGGCCCATGGGGATTGTCACTGGCAAGTGAGTTCGAGCGAGGAAGCCAAAGGGAATTACAACGCCGTCAACTTCTGACCAGGTCGAGTTGGGATTTTTCTTACCCAGACGACCGTGACGTCTGCCGTTCGGTGGACAGACATATGAGCGCTCATAATCGCGCGGAGTCATCAAACCAGATGGTGGGTTAAAGGTTCTGATTGTCTGCCAGGGGAACAATCTCTTCTTGTGGGCCGCAGCGATGATCAAGGCCAATAGCACAAGAGTAGGCATCAAAATAGCTATAGATGTAGCATCAAGGAAGCCTTTGCCCTTTCTTGGAGCAAAGGTCTGACGAGTTTGGTCGATATGACCAGGCTGGCCCTCTAGGCGAAGATTTTTGCCCTGCGTGAGCATGCCTGTGGTGGGCACCCGACCAGTGGCGGGCATGGGAATACTAGGCGCTTGCGAACCAACCGGTACGGCACCAGACTGCACTAAAGGACTAGAAGGCGCTTGCTGATAGCCTTGTTGCGCGGGCTGTGGATAACCGGCGGCAGGAGCCTGTTGATACGGTGCGGGAGCACCAGTAGCGTAGGTCTGTGGCGCTGGCTGAGCCTGATAAGGCTGCATTCCTGCCTGTGTACCTGATTGCATGCCTTGCTGAATAGCAGCTTCTGAACCCGGCACTGGATAAGATTGAGGATAGGCTGGCTGCGCTTGAAGACTGCCGTCGTTGGGCCCAATCGCCCCCTGCATTTGCATGCGACGCTCAAATTCTTTAACAGAGACCTGCTCGCCAGTGTCAGTATCGCGGAATGACTGAATCACTCCTCGCTCGTTCATTTGCGCTTTCCAGGTCATATTTGCGCCTTCCAATTCATCTAGCTAATCCTGCGTGTCTATACAGTTATAAACCCTGATTCTATACTCACTCATTTATACCGTTTTAACAAGTAGTTGCGCAACAAAACAGGCTCCAGTTCTGGGAAGACTACGAAAAGTCTCTGTTTTATCGGCATGTTTTTCGTATTTCTACCCCTCAGAAATACCGGCAATTTTCAAACTTCCATCAGCTTCCTTCTTCACCAAATAAACGAATTTCACTGGTCTTGGTTTAGGCGGCTCACCAGGAAGCTGCAACTGCTGCTCACCTTGAACTACTATCTCAATTGAACCATCGGCTTGGTTCTGGCGAGCAGAAACCATTTTTTGATTCCAGGTACTGGTCATACCCGAACTAGCAATCGTGGCTGCCATCTCATCGGTCCAAATATTCTTTTTGTAACTATCAGCACACTGTGCAGTCATCATGCCGATGGCACTCTGCTGAGAGTTAGCAGCCGAACCGGCATTGAAATCCCAAGCCAAAGGGAGAAAAGCTTCAACATAGGCCTGCGCCTTAAATGGTTCGACCAGACCAGCCGGTGCCGGAGGCGGTGCACCATTTTGCTGAGTGGCGTAGCGAGGATCTGAACCAGGCGGTGCGGCAATACCCGTAACATCAGGATTGGTTTCGGCCCTGGAGCGCACCCGTCCGCCCCTACCGGTAGGAGCAGGCGTAGGCGAAAGTATCAATGTTATGAAAACGCCCGCCATAGCACCAGCTACAGCGACCATAATCAATGTCATTTTGTACTTCTCACCAGCTTGATAATCAAACATATATTTGTATCAGCCCGCATTGAGCAAATCAGGAGTGAAAGTCTCAGGAGTGTAACCTTGGCCAAGCAAGTGGCAGGCCCAACGCGCATCACCAGCACACAGCTCAATCATCTTAGAACGCATTGGTTGATCGGTGTTTGGCTCGGTTGTGGCTACCCAGTACATAAACCTTGGCACAACCAGCTTGACCACTCCGCGAGAAAGCTTGTGATAAATAAGAAAGGCATCTGAATACTCTCTATTCTTTCTGGTCAAGTGAGCAATGGCGCCCATCTCCTGAGGGGTGAGGCCGCAGGCTTCGCGAATCAATTCGAAGTTAGATGGGTCATTACCGAGGATGATTTTGATAGCACTGTTGGTGGCAAGATTTCGCGCTCGATCGTCGCGCAAAAGGTCGCCCAGCTCCTGGGAAATGCCGATAAACAGTAGACCTAAGTGTCGGCTGGTACGAGAAGCATCTTCAACAAGAGTCTTACCACCCTCATAGCGCAGCAGTCTCCACAATTCGTCTATGCAAAAGACAAAGCGTGAGGGCTTACCTAGAGCTACTTGTTCGGCCTTATGTTGAGCCGCTCTTCGCAAGACATAGTCGGAGACGAAGAGAGTAACAACAGCTTCTAGCGTTTTATCATGGGCCAAATCAGAAGTATCAAATACCATCAATTGAGTATCGAGTGGAATAGATGTGGGGCCATCAAAGAGCTTACCGAAAATGGCGCCTTTGCAATAAAGACTGAGACGGTTAGCGAGATCTTCGCAGGTATCGCCACGCTTGCTCTTGGTGTGTTTGACTGACTCTTCTTGTAACCAGTTAACTAAATCAGACTCAATTGGAATACGACCCATTTCGGCGCAAGATTTATAGACGGCTTGAATGCCTTGCATCAAAATCGGCTTCTCATCTTTGTTTAGAGCCTGTTCACCCCGCTCTCCTAACATTACAGAGTGGAAGTTGAGAATTTTGATGATGTGCGATTCAGGCGGGCTAGCGGGATCAACCGGCTTGCCATCAGGACCTTGGTAGGGTAAGTCATAGAGGTTGATACAAACCTGACCATCAGGCCCAAGTTTAATATAGGCACAGTCATCGTACACTTCTGTAAGCATGCGATAAGAGCCAGATCGGTCAATGATAACGGTCTTGGCACCAGACAAAGTTTTCATCTGAATGATCTGTTGAGCGACCATAGATTTACCTTCACCCGGTTGACCGAAGACGATGCAGAGGGCGTTTGGTAGTTTTTCATCATAGGGGTTAAGGAAAACCGGCTCTAGTGTTTCTTTGGAAAAACCTAGCCAGTCGCCATACTCGGAACCAAGCTTGGCATGAACAAAGGGAAACGAATTGCGCACTGTCGGTGTTCGCACTGCTTTGCCGCGGCGAGCAACGTCAATACCCAAGCCAGGCAAGCTGCCAATGAAAAGAGAGCGCTGCTCATGGTGACCAATAACAAATCGAGCACCGCGACACTGTGAAGCGGCAGAGCGCACAAACTCAGTAGAGCGGTTTAGCTCTTCAAGGCTATCGGCAAAGAGCGTGAAATAAATGGCGTAGTTGAACACTTCCATATTGGTTGTGTACAACTCTGAACCAATGGTGGCAGCTTCTTGTGCTTTCTCAGCTTCTTCTTGGTTCGGAGCTGAACGCTGTCCCATTACGCCCTGGTAGGTGTTGGCAGACGCTTGCGCTTGCTTCTGCTGTAACTTCTTACGGAAGAGCTCTTTATCTAACTTGTGAGCGTAAATATTGAGACGCCATTCACAGTTAAGGCGCAGCAATGGCTGCAACCACAGTGGCCCGGTACGCTCAGGTAGCCGGTTCATATAGAGGGTGCGAATATAGCGACCGGCAATTTCTTTCTCGGTCGGGTCAGCATTAGGATCGGTGGCTTCAATATAATCGGTCATGTCTGAAATCTTGCAGAAATCAGGGGAGCTGAAGTCATAGCAAGATTCAACCAATTGCTGCCTTACAGTAGCGGGCTCCATGTCAGGGAAGACACGACGCACAGCTGGCGGCAAAGGCTGCGTTTGCGGCCGAATTGGAGAGGGCAAGTGCTCCTCGGCCATTTCAGCTTGCTTAGGATTGAGCTCACGGTAGAGCATACGGAAATACTCTATGGCCGAAACTGGTCGACCAGCCATACCGCAGGCACCAAGCTGACTAACATAGCCATTGGCACGTTGCACTAAAGTAGTGACATTCTTAAAATGGCTACCGACAGACTGTCTGGCGGCCTGACTTGTAAGAGCGTCCATCACTGATTTAACAGCCGTATCAATCATGCTCTGCTTCGGTGGCTTCTCTTTAGGCGGCCGATAGCAGAAAGTGACATAGAACTTCAGCTCAGGCACAAAGTTTCGCGATAGAAGCGAGGCCTGATCATTCTCGACCACTTTAGCCACGTAGCGTAAAAATGGGTCTTCATTAACTTCAACTGGATGGCGCTGGAAATACTCGCGCTTAGAAATATTGTGGCAAACCACAGTGAGCTGAGCTGATGTATCGATACCGTTGAGAAAACCAGTAAAGTGGTTCATGAGAGAGACCAAACGCATCTCATCAAAACCAGAAACGTGCACCCCGTCCAACTCAAAGACACAACGGTAAGTGCCATCTTTCAAGACAAGAATACCTTGACCTGATGCATCATCGTGGAAGAGGTCCCATAAAGGCAAAATACCGGCAGCAGAACCATGGGGCCTGGGCACAGCCAAACCAGGAATACGTCCGAGAATCTCCGCAGAAATCGGCGTTTCCTTCTCTTTGCCACGCTTCATAAAGCCCAGCAAACTATTTTCTTTGGAGTAGGACCGATTTATCGAGGTGACCATTAACGAACGAGAGCTCCTTTATTCAACAAAATCTGGAAGCTTTTCATCTACCAAAAATCTAGTTGTATTTGGATCAGGCCCTGGTATCAAGACTTTAGACCCGGTGTAAAAATTGAGCAGAGTCTCCCAATACGAAGCTGAGTGATTAAGAGTGACTAGACAATAAAATGGGCCGACCAATCCAAAAAACAAGCAAATCCAGAGTTTAATGTCTTGCCCAGCAAGGTTGATTGGCATCATCCATGAATAAAGCTGGGTAGAAAGCACCAGGCTTCCCAAGATGGCAATCAGCTGGTCGTAGCGCAAGCCGAATAACTTGGGAGAATCTTCTAAATTTAGGGGAGTGATATCGTCCATGTTTACATTCTACTTGTAGATTTGGCTCTAGGCCGGGTTAACTGGTTGAGCGCAGTTGAAAACTATTCCTACGATATGCGGTGGAAGCCTTACAGTACTTTTATTCCCATAAAGCGCAAACTCCTTCATCTTGGCTACGAGTTCAGTGGGTAAACCCGCCGATGAATCGACTTTCTCATAGCATTTTACGGCACCGTCATATTCGCCAGAAAGGCGCAAAATCTCGCCCATAACATAATTATAGCGGCTGCGATTGCCAGCCCAGCTAGGGTCTGCCAGGGCTGCCGCCAATTCATTCTTGGCCAGGCTGAGAAACTTAGAGCCATCCACTCCCTCTTCCATGGCGCACCAATAGCCGTTTAATGCCAATACGGCGCGATCAAGAGTGTGCACATTATGCTTACGCCCGGAGGCAACAGCATGGGCAAACTTCTTTGCCGGCTCAGTAGGCGGCGAGTCTGGCACGACCTGTGGCAGATAAAAGTGCTCTTTGAATGATGACAACCACCAGGTGTAAATACAATTGGGACACATGGCAAGAAGACTAGAGCGCAATTCAGGATCGGGCAGAATGCGATGGAGGTCACTTTCAATCGGTGTCGTTAAATCGATAGCCGGCAATCTCGCCACTTCGTAGGTGGCGAAAATAGTTTGGCATTCAGGACAGACCACGGTCAGGTGGCGCAATTTGAAGAACTTCATAGCTTTTAATTATCAGCCGCATTGGACGGCCAGTCTTATTGTAGATGTAAGTGTATTTGTAGTTGCAATTATAGTTCTAAGGCCCTGGCGCGTCATTTTCACGCGCCTGAGACTATCTATATTAGCTTAGCCGTTACCGTTGTTGTAACCATCTTGACCAAACATACGTTCCATCATGCGCTTGACCAAACGATCTTTTGGCACAGGCGATTGGTCGTATCTTGCCACTTGTCCACCAGCATTGCGAACAGGCACTGGTCTAGGTACAAACCGTGGATCTTGACGAACTGAATCGACATAGTCTTTGGTCAGATAAGGATCGCCGTATGTTTGTGGATCTTGTCTGTGTGCTTCGACAATGGCTCGAGCAGTATAGACAGAGCCGTAGTCTATATTGTTAGCTTGCCATCTAGGATCGGCGTCCATCATCGATTGAACAACTTGCACGTCACTGGTCGATACATTAGAAGCACCGACAGCACTGGCAGCGACAGCCACAGCTGGCATCGAGCTAGGGTTCTGTGAATAGGCTTGCACAGCAGTTTCTAGCATCTGGTACTTACCAGGGTCAGAATCATCTTTGGAAGGGTCAAAGATCTGTTTCCAGTCCATACCATTAGCTCTGAGATCAGCTACAACTTGCTTGACCAAATTCTGTGAACCACCAAACTGACTGACAGCGCTGGCAACAGCCGATTGAGTGGCACCACCATAGTCAACAACTTGGCCAGAGACAGATTGTTCAATATCAATAGAGACATTTTCGGCAGGCAAGTTACCACTGCCACCACTATTGCCACCATCAACTCTACCGATCTGGATTTGGCCAGCAGATGAGCCAACCGAGCCACCAGGCAACTTGACCGAGCCCATATTGCCAAGATTGCCGCCACCTTGATTGCTTGGGGGTTGTATACGGGAGTTAACCGTAATTGGGCCGCCTTGCATAGTTGGTAGATTGTTAGGCAAAGGAATAGCATTAGGATTGATGCTGCCAGCGCCAGCTGATGGACCATCAAGGAAGAGGTCAACGTCAGCCGTTCCGCCACCACCTGTGTATCCACCGCCACCACCAGACATAGTGACACCACCGAGCACTGGAGGGGCAACGTTGCCACCACCACCGCCGCCGCCGCCACCACCACCGATGTTGACGCCGCCAAGATTCATGTTGCCGCCGCCACCACCGCCGCCGCCTCCTCCACCGAAGGAGCGCTGCAAGTTGGCCATAACAACGTTGCCGCCTCTCAACGAATTGTAGGCACCAACATAATCTTCAGGTCGGGCATTAGCACCAACCATGGAAGCCACTTGGTCAACTGTATTGAAGTCACGGCATACAGATACACCATTATCGTCCATGATACCAGCTTGAGCCAGGGCGCCCAGAGTCTGCACAACTTCAGCAGGCATAGCTTGGGCACGGTTGCCGTACCAGGCATCTTGTACCAGGCCGTTTGTACCCTCAGGAATTTCAGCAGCAGCTCTAGCTTGCATGTACTCGCCGCCACCACGGATGGTCGCACCACGCAGCCAAGGCTGTGCCTTGAGCACGCTTTGGTTAGCAGCTACGGCTCTGTTGCAAGGAGTGATCGGTAGACCGCTTTGGATCAGAGCTTCAGTAGCAGGACCCATTCTCCAACTCCATCCTGATTCAGGTGAATCAGTGCTGGTCATGATGTGAGCAGCCCAGGCTTGCTGGTCTTCACTCATCGGGCCATATCTGTTGACCAAGTGCTCAGTGTAAGCGTTACCTTCTTCACCGTTGATATAAGCTTGTGAACCAAGAGCGGCATGCTTAGCCATAGAACGAGCGAAGCTCTGCTTAGCAGCAGCAGTTTGTGTCCATGAACTACCGTTATAAGCCAAGATACCAGCGGCAGCTCTCTGCATCATACCTTTTGGCTTGTGCTCGCCAGCATCAATTGATGACTGTCTAGCGGCGTCATAAGCTTCAGCGTCAGTGCTCATCAATTCGCCATAAGCACCGGCCATGATTTGCATACCTTTCTGCTCATCAGAGGCACCTTCTCCGGTACGGATGTGCATCAGGTGGCCCTGGTTGTCATAGACGTTCTCAGGCTTGCCGCTGCGCGACACACCAAGAGTTGCGCCTTGAGCCAATCTGATTGCAGCTGCAGCAACCCGGTAAGGAACGTGTCTATAACCAGCTTGCATATAACCATCGAACATAGAAGCTTTCTGACCGGCAGCATTAGGCTGACTTGGTTGAGCAGCAGGACCACCTTGAGGTGTGCCGCCACCACCGCCGCCGCCACTGCCATCATCACCATCACCACCAGCGAAGCTAGCAGTCTGAGCGCCATTGACAGGTGGAGCACCACCAGTACCACCAGCAGTGGTTGTGAACTGTGTTTGCGTAGCAACAGGTGGAGTGACTCCTCGGTTAGCACCAGGAGTAACGTTGACTGTGCCAGGGGTGACAGTAGCACCAGGCTGACCAGAAACAGGAGGAATTACTCGACCAGTCACTGTACCGGTTGTATTCACGCCATCAACTTTGCCGTTGTTAGCATTGGTAGCAGAATTAACTGTGCCCATTGGTCGGATGGCATTAGCAGCTACAGCGCCTGCGGCGCCAGCAACAGCGGCCTCTTCTACCAACTCAGCATTCACTAGCGAATTGCCGGCATTGGCTACCGGTGGTGTAGTGGTAGCCGATTGCATGTTAGGCGCAACAACACCAGGCTGGCCAGTAACTGGAGTCGTTCCAGCTGGATTTGCCGTACTACCCACGACCTTACCATTAACGTCGGTAGTCACTTGCCCAGGAGGGGTGACACCAGCATTCTTAAGAGCTTGAGTAGCAGCAACAGTGGCAGCAGCTGCGGTGGCAGCGGTGGCTACCGTAGAAGCTGTATTCGCCTTGTTAT
>JAUPUU010000456.1 GCA_030917395.1 Cyanobacteriota bacterium erpe_2018_sw_21hr_WHONDRS-SW48-000092_B_bin.40 | reverse complement strand
TCGTTAAGAAGCACTACAGCTCTGGCAACATGCAAGCTTTGCAAAAAGAGTACACCGGTAAAGATGTAATCTGGTTGTCGATTGTTAGTTCGGCTGAAGGTAAACAGGGCTTCCAAAGCAATGCCGAGCACAACGCTGCGATGAAAGCAGCCGGTGCCGCACCAACCGCGATACTGATTGATAGTGACGGCACTGTTGGCCACCTCTATGGTGCCAAGACCACACCGCACATGTTTGTAATCGATAAGAAAGGCGAACTAGCTTACGCTGGCGCTATCGACGACAAAACTAGTACTGACGCTGAAGAAGTCAAATCTGCCAAGAACTATGTTCGCGCCGCCCTTGATTCTCTGCTTAAAAACCAAACACCTAAAGTTGCTTCGACTCAGTCATACGGCTGCTCCGTTAAATACGCTCAGTAGACCCTGACTGCCAAGAATGAAACAAACAAACTTTGAACCCAGCAAAATCATAAGCTGGGCCTTCATTGTTTGCTTTTGCCTGGCTAATTTGTACTTTGGCTTTATGAGCGGCCAGACGGCACTGAGCGATCCCGACACCTGCTGGCTGGTAGCCTTAGGTCAACACATCTATCAACACGCTAGCCTTCCGGCTGTAGATCCCTTTTCATGGACATTGACTTCTGAGCTTGCCGATAAACAGCCCTATATTGCCTACCAGTGGCTCAGTGCACTGATATTTGCGGCAATCAACAAAGTAGGCGGGGCTGCTGCCCTTCTCTACTTTACAGCTATAACAATTGTTATTAGCTTCATCATGGTGCCACTTGCCGCAGCCAAAGCTTTGCGCATTTCCCCACTGCTTGTGGCTTTAGCAGCCAGTCTAGCCATTAGCGCTGGCAGCTTTCACTTTCCCTGCCGTCCGGAAGTATTCTCATACTTGTTCCTCGCTCTACTGATTGCGACGGTGGTCAAACTCAGTGAAAGCAAAGGCAGTCGGCCATTCTTCGCCTACGGTTTTAGCGTTGCATTGTTTTTTGCCCTCTGGGCCAATCTTCACACCGGTTTTGTTCTTGGCTTGATCGTACTGGCGGTTACATCCTTACTAATTCCGCGTGTACCACTTTTGGCAAGCTTTCTCGGAGGCTTAATTGGTAGTTTGCTCACCCCTTATGGTGTAAACCTCTGGCAATATTTGCCCCATCTCTTTTTTTCCCAGGCAAATAAGTACAACCAAGAGTTATTTCCCCTTACAACTTATGAGCTACTTTCTTTCGACTTCCTCGCCTTTGACATCATAGGTTTGGCTCTTTTTGCCGGTCTTGTCACGGACATAGTGATTCAAATCAAGCACAAGCTAAAACATCAACACTTTTCGCAAGCAACGTTCAACCACTTGCCCTGGCTAATTCTTTCTCTAGCAGGCTTTTTTGCAGCATTGCAAAGCCGACGCCTGGTGCCCTTCGCCGCCATACTAGCCATGGGCTATGTCTACCAATTCTTAGTCACACACAGAGCAGCTCTTGCTCAATGGGACCTGCCGACCATTAGAACTCGCTACTATTTTCTTCCGCTAGCTCTGGCTGTTTTGGGCGTAAACACAGCCATCTCGCTCTTTCACGCCGCTTTGCCCAGTAGTACTTTTGGCTTTGTCGTGCCCGAAGAAGCGCTCAAACTAATAAACAAGACAAGACCTGCCGGTCGTCTACTCAACGATCCCCAGTATGGTGACGTTATGGTATTGAGCGACGGAGACAAGGCGAAAGTGTTCATTGACACACGCTTTGATGTCTACGGCGATAAAATCACACTAGATTTCTGGCAAATGGCAAATTGTCGTGGCCCCTGGCAAAAACTATTAGAGCAATATCAAATTAGCTGGGTATTTTTTCCTTCAAGAGCGCCAATAGTTTCCAGATTAACTCGCGACGGGGCTTGGCAAGCTATTTTCAAAGACGATAACGCTGTAATTTTGATCAAGCGCTAAAAGCAAAGCTAAAGGCCCCATGAATAACTTAGAGAAACCAGAAAGTGCAAAAGTGGAGAAAGGCCCAAGCAAGCGCTTTCAATGGCTCTTTTACTCGCTCATCTATGGTCTCTCTCTGGCGTTAATTTATAGCGAAAAAATTGTACATGGTTTTATTTTTGCCGCTGAAGATGGGCGAGTGCAAAACTATCCGGCCTTTGCCTCGCCTGGATTCTTCTGGACACCGCTTTTACTGACAGGCTTTCCTGTGCTGGCGGATCCGCAGACCTGTCTTTTCTATCCAATCTGTTTTATCTCTAAGTTCTTGATTCCAGGCTACCAGGGCTGGAACCTTTATCTACTCAGCGCCTATTTTCTCAGTGCCTTGTTTGCAGCACTATTTGCCTACCGTCTGACGAAATCAAACCTAGCGGCATTGTTGGCCGGGTTTATCTATGGCTTTGGTGGCTACCAAATTTCAGAATTGCGACACGTGCAGATAATACAAACAGCAGCCTGGCTGCCGCTTTTGCTCTACTTCGTCGAAGCTCTGCGCCATAGAACAAAATGGGCAACCCTGCAAATATCGTTAATGGCAGCGACTAGTGCCCTGACTATTCTCGCTGGTCATCCCCAGACTGCCTCTTATATATTTGTCGCGACCGTGGCTTATGCAGC
>JAUPUU010000059.1 GCA_030917395.1 Cyanobacteriota bacterium erpe_2018_sw_21hr_WHONDRS-SW48-000092_B_bin.40 | reverse complement strand
TTCTCTGGGCAAGAGAAAATATTTCTATCATTCTTCAATGATTTGGCTTCTTTGATCGGTGAAGAGAAGATTGATGGCTCCAAAGAATTAGCTGAGAATCTTAGGGCTCAGGGTCGAGCGTTAGCATCTGCTCCTGAGCTGGTCAGTGTTGCCACAGGGATAACCGCCACCATAGTCGCCCTACTGCACGGGGTAGAGCCTGCTGCTTCGGCGATAACTGGAAAGACAATTGGTGAATACCTCAAGGGTCTTATCAAAGGAGGTACGCCATATATTCTCGCTAAGAAAGAAAAACAAGTAATCGATAGCAAAGAGGCTTCTTTGCTATCGATTGAACAACGCAAGAATGATTTGAAGACTCAGTTGGCTGAGCGTCTGGTTAACAAAGGCAAGCCAATCTGGGTAGTCATCGATGACATTGATAGACTCACTCCTGGCGAAATGATGCAAACGTTTCAGGTCGTTAAAACAATGGCCGACTTTCCGGGGGTGCACTACCTGTTGCTGTTTGATCGCAATGTCGTAGATCAAAATCTAACCGACGTACTGAAAGCTCCGTCAAGGCAATTTCTTCAAAAGATTGTGCAGGTAGAGCTGGATATCCCTACCATGGATCATCGAAAGCTGAGCAGTTACTTAAATGACCGGCTATATAAGCTCCTAGAGCGCATAGAGCGAAAACCCGAGTTTGATGAGCCGAGATGGAAGCATATTTTTGCGAATGGCCTGATGGTCTACTTCAGAACCCCAAGAAACATTCACCGCTATCTCAACTCTGTATCGTTCTATCTTGAGATGCTCACTGATGAAAAAACTTTAGAAGTAAACCCTGTCGATTTGTTTGCTCTTGAGACCTTAAGAGTTTTTGAGCCGAACTTGCACAACCAACTTTACTCCGCTAAGCACCTGCTGGCACCTGAAGATTATATGAAGGTTTTTCAGAAAGCAGATGCGGCTATTAAAGCTGAGGCCCAATCTTTTGTAAATGCACTTGAGTCTGAATATTCCCCATCATCAACGAAGCACTTAAGTGCAATACTGTTTGACCTATTTCCTTATCTGGCTGCTGCCTCAGGTGCGACCAAGTATAACGACGAGCGGTCTGACAAGCTATTTAGAGATCTTAGAGCAGCCCACCCAAATCATTTCAACAGGTACTTCCACTTTGGTAGATCGCTGGACGAGCTATCGACAGTTGAGATCATCTGCATTCGCGAAGCCCTTGAAACTGGTGACGGTCTCGGTAGTATTTTGAGCGACTTGAATGCGAAGGGGCTATTACTTGATGGTCTGTCCTGCATGTCTGATCATCTAAGAGCTGTGACCGTTAAAGATACTGCGTCAACCCTATATGACCTTCTGAATATTGGGGAATCTATGGGAGATCGCTACACTCAACGCATCGATCTCTACCGGTATACTCTTGAATTACTAAAAATGATTGGCAATGTTGCTGAGAGAGAAGCACTCTTTACTAGTGTTTTGCACCGCAGTATTTATGTATATATGCCCTGTCTAATTGCGTTCTGGGATCTTAACCCGTCAACTCAAGACCCAATTTTCTCAGAAGAATATTTGCTAGAACTTCGAACAAATTATTTCCCAGTCCTTAAGAAAATTGCTGCTGGTGAAAGGCTACCGGAGCCTGGGAACCTTATGACCATTTTGAGGCTATTCAAGACATGGGTTGAGCCAGATGAGCTAAAAAGCTATGTTAGCAAAGTTATCCAGGATAACCGTGGCCTATTTTGCATACTGGAACTCGCCACTCTTGATCCTTTCGGTGGTCCACTTACGTCAACTTTTTCACGTCACAAGCCATCTGTTAATACTGATTATCTGCGAGACTTGGGCATTCTGGAAATGCTGAAAGAAAGACTTAAGTCGTTAGACATGTCATGCTTGAGCAAAGAGCAAGTAGACGTGGTTGAGCTGTTCAACAAAGCCTTGGCAAATAAAAAAGATGATGACGAAAACTCTGGCTTTCTAAGAGTCAATTAGACGGTAAACCGTTGAGCTATTTAAAGCTTCTTGTCACCAAACAGAACCTGTACTTTCAAGGCTTGTGCTAAGCGCAATATAGTCTCTAGGCTTGGCACTTTGCGCCCACGTTCTATGCGCGAAATAAAGGCCGCATCAACGTCCATCTCAGCAGCCAGATCGTACTGAGTCCAGTTACGCTCTTTTCTAAGGTTTCTGATTACCTTGCCAAATTTTGCTGCGGCAGCTTCCTTCATGGGAGCCACCTTAATAAAAATTGTACGAATGAGCTATGTACGAGCGTACAATTGCTTAGGCAGAGAAAGGCAATCTTTCAGAGCGTAAGGGAATCAATGGTCAAACTCACTCACCACTGGTAAAGAATGAACAGAATAGCCAAGACCTCTATCCTATCTTTGGTAATTGCCTGCTCTCTGATGCCAACTGATGCGCTGGCTCTAAGTGCTGAACGCTGGGCCGCCATAAAAGCTCATCGAGTTGAGCAGCAGAAGGAAGACGACTACCGGCCAAAGACTGGCGACACGTGCTACACAATCGATGACGATGTCGCTTGGCTGACGCCAGCAGGAAGGGATTATTGGGAAGATAAGAGCAATGCAGAATGTTTACGCTTGAGTCCTTCTAACTCATTCCCGGACAAGAGATTCAAGTATGCGGTTGTAGCAGCCTCTGGTGGCACTCTTCTCAACCTCGACATCGGCACAAAGGTCAAAGTGCTTGATGGGAAAGCTGCAACTGATGGTTATGGCTTTGAAGGCTATAGTGGTAAGGTCCAAATACTAAGCGGCCCTAAAGCTGGGCAGATATGCTTCTGCGATGGCAACTACTTGAAGAATACGCAGGTCGAGAGTAACGAAAGCTTCTTTAAATCACAAGAAGAGCGGAAGGCCTATCAAGCGCTGTTTGTTTCTAAGCAATTGAATAAGCCGATAGAGGAAATGCTTGCGATCCATGGTGTAAGGATTAATGCGCCTGTAGCAGCAGAGGTGAAAGTCCCGGCTAAGTCATCAGTTGTCACGCACCCGGCCGAGCCGGCTGAAACCTTCGGAAATGGCAAGTATGCTTTTGAGTTGCAAGTGCCTGCGGGAATGTTTGCGCCTAAGCGTATTGAAGGCGATAACTCCAACAGTGACGATCACTTCTATTTGCAATCAAATGACGGTGATGCTCTGATCTACGCCTGGGGCCAGCCAATCTCAAAAGCAACAACTCCTGAGCAAGCACTAAAGAGAGAAGTACTTTCAAACAAACAATGGGTCTGCACTCTCAAGAAGTTTGGAGATCAGTTCTTTGTAGTGTCTGGCTATGTCAATGATCAAATTTTCTATCAGAAGACTATTTTGAAAGGCAATCACACTATCAATTTCTTGATTACAATTGACAAAGCAATAAGGAAGAAATACGACAGCACAACAGAAATGCTAGCTCAAAGTCTTAAGGCCACTAAGTGATTGGCTAGATTCTTTAGTAGCTCTTACTCGATTCTGGCGCACCTGCAAGATACAGGTACTCTTAAATTCGCTTGTCATGAGATGCTGCGATTGCTCTCTTTTGTGTTGCTAAGAAGGGATAATTGACTTTTACAAGTTCAGTAAGCGCCCTCTGGTTACAGCTCTTTCGTTAGACCTTGTGCTCTGGTAACCCATCAAGTCTTCCTGTTCCCATCAAATCGAGTAATCCATGGCAATTAAAAAATCTGAACTGTATAGCTCTTTATGGCAAAGTTGCGATGAACTTAGGGGCGGCATGGATGCCTCTCAGTATAAGGACTACATCTTGGTTCTGCTGTTCGTGAAGTATGTCACAGACAGGCATGGTCAAAAAGATTCACTGTTAGAAGTCCCTAAAGGTGCCAGTTTTGAAGACATGATCGCTCTTAAAGGCAATGATGATATTGGGGAGAAGATCAACAAAATTATTGCAAAACTGGCTGATGCAAATGACCTACGGGGCGTGATCGATGTCGCCGACTTCAATGATCCTGAAAAGCTGGGTTCGGATAAGAGCATGGTTGATAGGTTGAGCAAGCTGGTTGGCATCTTTCAGGGCCTCAATTTCAGCAGCAACCGTGCTGAGGGCGACGATCTTCTTGGCGATGCCTATGAATACTTGATGCGCCATTTCGCTACCGAGTCTGGAAAGAGCAAGGGGCAGTTCTATACGCCTGCTGAAGTCTCCAGAATCATGGCAAAGGTAATCGGCATCACCAATGCGACACGCAGTTCTCAAAGTCTTTATGACCCTACCTGTGGTTCGGGCTCATTACTATTGAAGGCCCATCATGAAGCTCAAGGCGAAAAGAATATCGACATCACCATTTTTGGCCAAGAGGTGGACGTAGCCACACGAGCCATGGCAAAGATGAATATGATCTTGCATAACTGCCCAACAGCTGACATCAAGAGAGAAAATACGCTCTCGACCCCTGAGTTCAAGCAAGGTGATGGGCTGAAGACATTCGACTTTGCGGTAGCTAATCCACCGTTCTCTACCAAAGCTTGGAGCAACGGGCTTGATCCAGTTAACGACCACTACAAGCGCTTTGAATACGGAATCCCTCCAGCCAAGAACGGTGACTATGCTTTTCTCCTGCACATCATTGCTTCTCTCAAGACGACCGGAAAGGGTGCTGTCATTCTCCCCCACGGCGTTCTCTTCAGAGGCAATGTAGAAGCCGACATTCGCAAGCGAGTTGTCCAGCAAGGCTTTATCAAGGGCATCATCGGCCTGCCTGCAAACCTCTTCTATGGCACGGGCATTCCTGCCTGCATTATTGTCTTAGATAAAGAAGATGCTGCTAAGCGTCAAGGCCTCTTTATGATCGATGCTAGCAAGGGCTTTATTAAAGATGGTAACAAAAACCGCCTTAGAGAGCAGGACATTCACAAGGCTGTTGATGTATTTAACAATCAATTGGAGATACCTAAATACTCTCGGTTTGTGCCCATGGAGGAAATTGTCTCTAATGACTTCAACTTGAATATTCCACGGTATATCGACAGCACCGAACCAGAGGATCTCCAAGATATCATTGCTCATCTTCAAGGCGGTCTGCCCAACAGAGATATTGATGATCTTTCTTCTTACTTTGATGTGTTCCCAACTATCAGGAAGATGCTGTTTGAGCCTGCTGACCGGCAAGGATATAGCAAGCTCAAGATAGCGCAGGCTGAAGTTAAGCAAGCGATCTTTGGGCATAAAGAGTTCACTGCTTATATTGACTCAGTAAACACTCTGTTCGACCAGTGGAAAGCGAATCACATCGCTCAGCTTCATGGTCTCAAGATAAATGATCATCCTCGGCCGCTTATAGAGGACCTCTCAGAGAGCCTTCTAGATGCATTTAGGAGCGCTAAATTGCTTGATGCTTATGATGTCTACCAGCACATCATGTCGTACTGGCAGGAGACCATGCAAGATGATGTCTACATGATCGTGTCTGATGGCTGGTTGGCTGCCAGTAAGCCAAGGTTGATTACCGAAGATAAGAGCAAGAGCAATAAAGAGAAACCAGATTTCATCATCGGCAAGCAAAAGTTTAAAGCCGATCTGGTGCCTAAGGAGCTTATGATCTCTCATTTCTTCTCTGCTGACCAGGCGAACATTGAAATACTGGAATCAGAAGTTGCTTCGATCCATCAGTCGCTTGAAGAGCTGAGAGAAGAGCATACTGGTGAAGATGGTCTCCTCACTAATGTGGCTGATGAGGGCACGATAAATAAGGCATCACTAACCGAGAGACTCAGAGAGATCAAGACCGATAAGGATGCTGCTGATGAGCGCAAGCTGATCAACGATTATCTTAAGCTCATGGAGCAGGAATCTGAAGCAAGCAGAAAAGTGAAGGCAGCCGAGAAGGAGCTGGACACTTTGGTTGCAAACCGCTATGCCAAGCTTACAGAGAACGAAGTCAAAGCTCTTGTAGTTGAGCGTAAGTGGTTGGCCGCTCTAGATACGGCAGTGCATTCTGAACTTGATCGCGTCTCTCAATCGCTTACTGGCAGAATCAAGGAGCTTGCTGAACGCTATGCATCACCTCTGCCTGATTTGTCTGTTGAAGTTGAAGAACTGTCTGCAAAAGTCGCTGAGCACCTCAAGAAGATGGGGGCGGTATGCAAGTAAAGACTAAGTACAAGAAGACCGAGATTGGTCTGATTCCGGAAGATTGGAACATCTTTCCCTTCTGTGAGCTGGGGGTGGCTGTGGATGGTGATAGAGGAGTTAATTATCCTGGACAATTCGATTTCTTTGCTCAGGGCTTTTGTTTGTTCCTTAGTGCTAAAAATGTCACAAACAAAGGCTTCAAGTTTGATGATTGCATCTTCATATCGAAGAAAAAGGACAATCAACTCAATCAGGGTAAGCTTGAGCGGAACGATGTTGTTCTCACAACTAGAGGTACCGTCGGCAACTTTGCATACTTTGCTCCAAGTGTTCAATTCGATAATGTTCGAATAAACTCTGGAATGATCATCCTAAGGCTAAAGTCATCAAAACTTCGCCACGACTTTTTTTATGAGGTGCTTAAATCTCAGGTTCTGAGTGTGCAAATCGAGAAAATGGTATTCGGTAGCGCACAACCGCAATTAACGGCTCGTGACATCAAAGCATTCAAGATTCTAGTTCCGCCTCTCCCTGAACAACGCGCTATCGCCACCGCTCTCTCTGACGTGGATACCCTTATTAACTCGCTTGACCGACTCATCGCGAAGAAGCGGGACATAAAGCAAGCCACCATGCAGCAGCTTCTCACCGGTAAGACAAGGTTGCCGGGTTTTAAGAAGAAAGATGGCTTCAAGCAGACTGAAATTGGCTTGATACCAGAGGACTGGGACCTTGAACCCATTGACCGATTAGCCTTAATAGCAACGGGTAGTAAGAACACGCAAGACAAAATAGAAGATGCTATTTATCCATTTTTTGTCCGATCTTCAGTGGTTGAAAGGATCAATACTTTTTCCTTTGACGGCGAAGCTGTGTTAACCGCTGGAGATGGCGTAGGTACAGGAAAAATTTTCCACTATATAAAGGGGAAATTTGATTGTCATCAACGCGTTTATAGGATGAGTGATTTTAGCGAAAGAGTTGATGGCTTCTACTTCTATCTTTACTTTAGTAACAACTTCTACGCCAGAATCATGTCGATGACAGCGAAATCCTCTGTTGATTCTGTACGCAGAGAAATGATTGCAAACATGACGATACCTCTTCCGCTAATAAATGAGCAAATCGCGATTTCAGAAGTCCTTTCTGATATGGATGCCGACCTTTCTCGACTAACAGAACGTCGTGACAAAACACTTCTGCTAAAGCAGGGCATGATGCAAGAACTTCTCACCGGGAGGACTCGGCTGGTATGAGCACAGTAGGGCAGGTTGAGAAGAAAACGCAAGACAGAGTCGTCACCTTCTTCAAGGAGCAGCTGGGCTATAGCTATCTCGGTAACTGGCTGGAGCGTGCTGACAACAAGAACATCGAGATTGCTCTTCTTCGCAGCTACCTTGAGCGACAGGGTTATACCGAAGCTCTCATAAGCAAAGCTATCTATCTTCTGGACAAGGCTGCTAACAATCAGAGTCTCAGTCTGTACGATCGCAACAAAGAGGTCTATGGGCTTCTTCGTTATGGAGTCAAGGTCAAGACTGACATCGGTGAAAACTACGAGACTGTCTGGCTTTTTGATTGGAAGAACCCACTTAGCAATGACTTTGCTATCGCTGAGGAAGTGGCAGTTAAAGGCGCCGATGCTAAAGCTAATAACAAGCGGCCAGATATTGTTTTGTATGTGAACGGCATCGCCCTTGGTGTGCTTGAGCTGAAGCGTTCTACCGTGTCAGTGTCTGAAGGCATTAGGCAGAATCTAGACAATCAGCTGCCCAAGTTTATCCAGCCTTTCTTCTCGACTATGCAGCTGGTCATGGCCGGTAATGATACGGTAGGCATTCAATACGGCACTATTCAAACCACTGAGAAGTACTACCTGACCTGGAAAGAAGAGAGTCCGATTGATAGCAAGCTGGAGCGTCATCTCTTTCAGCTATGCAACAAGCATCGCTTGCTTGAGCTAATACACGACTTTATTGTCTTCGATGCTGGAACCAAGAAGCTGTGCCGACATAATCAATATTTTGGAGTCAGGGCTGCACACGAGTTTGTCAATCGCCGAGAAGGTGGAATCATCTGGCACACTCAGGGCAGCGGCAAGAGCATGACTATGGTGTGGTTGGCCAAGTGGATCAGAGAGAATTTGACTGATGCCAGAGTGCTGATCATTACGGACCGGACCGAGCTAGATGAACAGATTGAGAAAGTCTTTATTGGTCTAAATGAAACTATCTATCGTGCCAAGAGTGGTGCGGATCTAATTTCTACTCTTAATGCTCACACACCATCCCTAATTTGTTCCCTAGTTCATAAGTTTGGTGGCAAAGAAGATGGCGAGTCTGTCGGCGATATCGCTAGCTACATCGATGAAGTTAAGAAGGCCATTCCCAAAGACTTCAAGGCTAAGGGAGATATTTATGTGTTTGTAGATGAGTGCCACCGCACTCAGTCTGGTGATCTCCATCGAGCAATGAAGACAATTTTGCCTGATGCTTTGTTCATGGGTTTTACAGGCACTCCGCTGCTCAAGACCGATAAACAGAAGAGTATCGAGATCTTTGGCCGGTACATTCACACTTATAAATTCAACGAGGCTGTTTTAGATAAGGTGGTCCTGGACTTACGCTATGAAGCCAGAGACATTGACCAGAGCATCACATCTCAGAAACGTATTGACCAGTGGTTTGACGCAAAGACTAAAGGCCTGAATGATCTCGCCCTTGCCCAACTAAAGAAGAAGTGGGGCACCATGCAGCGCGTTCTTTCTAGTCAGTCTAGGCTTGAAAGAATAGTCGATGACATTCTTCTAGATATGAGCATCAAGCCTCGCCTTATGGATGGCCACGGCAATGCCATGCTTGTCTCCGGCAGTATCTACGAGGCCTGCAAGTTTTACGAGCTGTTTTCTAAATCAGAGTTGGCAGGTAAGTGCGCAATCGTTACTTCCTACTCTCCTTCAGCTGCCGACATAAAAGGCGAAGAGACTGGAGAAGGAGAAACAGAGAAGCAGCATAAGTTTGGTACCTACAGGAAGATGCTGGCTGACTGGTTCAAGGAAGATGAAGAGAAGGCTGTCAAAAAGTCTGAAGAGTTTGAGAAGGCAGTCAAGAAAAAATTCATCGAAGAGCCAGGACAGATGAAACTTCTCATCGTCGTGGACAAGCTGCTCACTGGCTTTGATGCGCCCTCTGCAACCTACCTCTATATCGATAAGCAAATGAGAGACCATGGTCTCTTCCAGGCCATCTGTCGAGTCAACAGACTTGATGGTGACGATAAGCAGTACGGCTACATCATTGATTACAAGGACCTCTTCAGAGGACTTGAACAGGCCGTGCAAGACTATACCAGTGGTGCCCTAGATGGATACGACAAGACTGATGTGGAAGGTCTATTGAAAGATCGACTGGTGGAAGCGAAGGACGACCTAGAAGAGGCCCTAGAGACAGTTAAGGCGCTTTGTGAGCCGGTTGAGCAGCCGAAAGATACCTGTGCTTATCTCAGCTACTTCTGTGGGACTGACTCTGGCAATGCAGCGCAACTCAAAGAAAACGAGGCAAAGCGTCTCGCTCTGTATAAGCACACCGGTACTCTTCTTCGAGCATATAGCAACATCGCCAACGAATTAGCTCAGGCCGGTTATAGTGCTCTTCAGATCTCTAAACTTAAAGAAGAGGTTGCACACTTTGAGCAAGCACGCAACGAAGTGAAGCTGGCCAGCGGTGATTACATCGATCTAAAAATGTATGAGCCAGCCATGCGACATCTGATTGACACATACATCCGAGCTGAGGACAGTCAGAAAATATCTGCCTTTGATGATCTCTCATTGATTCAGCTGATTGTTGAGCGCGGTCCTGAAGCAGTTGAGATGCTGCCTAAAGGGATTCGGAAGAACAAGGATGCAGTAGCCGAGACCATTGAGAACAACGTCAGGAAGATAATTACTGACGAGCAGCCAATGAACCCTAAATACTATGAGCGAATGTCAGAGCTGCTCGATGCTTTGATTGCGAAGCGGAGGGAAGAGGCAATTGAGTACGAACAGTATCTTGCTGAGATAGTTGCCTTGACTAAGCAGGTCAGCGATCCGAGCCAGGGGGCCAGTTACCCCCCTGCAATCAACACTAAGGCCAAGAGGGCTCTGTACGATAACCTTGATCAAGACTTGGATCAAGCTATCCTTTTGGACCATGCAATCGTTGCCGTGAAGAAGGATGATTGGAGAAGTAGTGTTTTTAAAGTGCGTGAGGTTAGGAATGCTATCAAGAGTGAGCTGAAGGATGATACTCGTATAGATGAAGTCTTAGAGTTGGTGAAGAAACAAGATGAGTACTGAGACTTATCAATTTGCCGTCAGTGGTCTAAAGGTTGATGTTGTGCGCAAGCAGATCAAGAACCTTCACCTCGGTGTTTATCCGCCTCGCGGCAGGATTCGCGTTGCGGCCCCCTTGGGCTTAACTCGTGACGCTGTTAGGCTTGCTGTAATTGATAAACTCACTTGGATCAAACGTCAGCGGGCAAAGTTTGAAGCCCAGCCCCGGCAGTCAGAGCGTGAGTTTGTAAGCGGCGAAACACACTACTTCCTAGGTCGCCGGTACAGACTGAGAGTGAGAGAGCGTTCTGGAAGAGCTGAAGTGGTTCTAAATGGCAAGCATGGTCTAACACTCTATGTCCGCCAGCGCACTAGCCCAGAGGGGCGTGAACGGCTTCTGTTGGAATGGTATCGAGCACAGTTGAAAGAGTTAGCTGGGCCATTGCTCACAAAGTGGCAGAATGCACTGGGTGTCAGGGTCAACTCCTGGGGCGTTAGGAAAATGAAGACAAAGTGGGGCAGCTGCAACCCCAAAACCGGTCATATTCTTATCAACCTAGAGCTGGCCAAGAAGCCTGTGCAATGCCTTGAGTACGTCATTGTGCATGAGCTAGTTCATCTACTTGAACGAAAGCACAATGATCGATTTATAGCACTCATGGACACACATCTGCCCACCTGGAAACAGCACCGGGATGAACTAAATGCTACTCCGCTGAGTGCTGAGTGCTGGTGAAGTTATTGATGCCTATCAGCTTTTGCGCCTAGGCTTTGGATCTGGATACTCTCGTCTTGCTCTTCTATACGCTTTTGGCTGTCTCGAAGAGAGCCATCACTGGCATTGGTTCGTTTCTGCTCCACAGAATTCAAGCTGGCCGCGCTGGCGTTCACGACGTCCTGGGCGTCAGTTGATTTAAGGGCGTGTTGCTTTGGAACGGTAATTGGTTTTTGCTTGTTGTAGCTAGCATCGTATTCAGGCAATGACTAATGCTCCAAGTTTGGCACAAAGTATACATGCCCAGTCTTATAGCCTGTTTCATTGCACAAGTTCTGGTCTCGTAGATTGCTGGCGACTGTAAGCGAATATTGTTACTCCATTCTTTTTCTAAAATTTCAATGTTTAAAAACTAGTTCTTTCAGCTTGAACCGGGATCGAATAATTCCTTAATATATAAGTCGAGCGTTTGTTTACTTATGAAGAATTGACAGGTGTCTATAGGACTTCTCTGGCTACTACCTGGGCTCGCTTCGATATTCGCACAAGTACCGATGTAGAGGTTGCTTGCATCTTTCGTCCAGTGAACGCAATTCATACAAATTTGCTGTTTTGTTTCAGATGCCATGACCAACCTATAGCTGTGACTCAATATTGAGCAGTAGATTATCTTACCTTCGCTAATGTTTGTAACAACAAATTGGATTGTCAATGAGGCGCTTGATTTTTTTGAGCATGTGACCACTTTTGTGCACACCCCAGATGCAAAAGCCTGCATTTCTATTCACCTGGCTGCAACCAAGTCTTGTAATCGAATCGTTGAATGCTCGACCAGCGCTTAAAACCATGGCTGGGGCGAGATCGTCTACGAGGCTAGTAGGACTCTCTCGCCGCCTCCACCATTTTATGAATCAGTGATGACGTCTCAGTAAACAAAAGCCTCGGCCTTAGGGTCGGGGCTTTTTTGATTTTGAGAAGGTGCTTCATGAAGTGTGGGGTCAAATAGTCAGGATCACCATGCGGACAATATAAAGGAAGGTGTGAGCCGTGCAAGCAATAGACCTCGCAAACACAACACACCGTTGAGTTAGCGTAGAAAAGAAGGCGAAGATGACGGACACCTTTCTAGAGTTTCACTTGTAGCAAAACAGTCATTAAGGCTCGTTCTCAAAAAAAATGATTAAGCGCAAACTTGAGCTTAGTAACTAGCATCTACTTTCTCTTAGGCGAAAAACGAATAAACAATTGCCAGCGCCAAGCCAACTTTGGGAAGTTCATACTTGTAGACCGCAGTCCAACGGGTTTCTACTGTTGCAGAAAGTTCTTGCTGTAAAACGCACAATGACCGATGACCGTCTGCCACAGCTAGTAGCAACAGGCTCTGAAGCTCGGCCGTATTTTCGTAGCGTCGGATCGTGTTCAGAGTGATGAACTCATTTAGAGCGTTCATCAGTGCTTCGCTATCTGCGGCCTTCCTGCAGTCTCGTGCTGCGCTCTGAGCTAGTATGACTAGCGCCTTCTCTTTTGCCAGCAAACATCCAACACCAGAGCTAGAAATGGAAAGAAGTGTCAGTAAAGCAAACGCCCAAATTGGTCTATCTTCAGTTGCTGGAATATGTTTTGCAAAGCCTCGGCGGAGTATCTTTGCTTGGTCTTTATCACCATTGCGCTCTGCTAAATATTGAATTATTGAAGTGCAAACAAATGGTTCTTCATCTAGTAAAGGTGTGAGATCGACTGCTTGAGCAATTAGTCGTTTAGATTCTTGTTTTTTATTGTCGTCTTGAAGAATTGCCATTTGAGCAAGAACGTCAACGCATTTTGTTGTGGCATGATTCTTTTGATACAGTGACAGTGCTTTGTTGTGCCAGGAGATTGCCTCAGAATCTCGGTCTACTGGACCTTGCTGACAGGTGAGCCCGAGGTAGAAATAACGACCAGCCATTTGAAGGCTTTGGTTACCGTAGACTGTTGCAACCGCGGCGTTCTTCCGGCGAATAGTGTTGGCATCTTCGTTTGTTGCTGATGAGTGCCACGTCGCCATAGAACTGTAGCGACCGCTTTGCTTGTTGTCATTTAGATCTGGAGCGCTCTTGTAAATACGTTCGGCCAGTTCATATTGACTGGCATCGCTCAAGAGGCATGCAAGAGCCTTGGCACTGTTGTCGAAGGTACTTATCGCGTAGAAAGTTGAAAATATAAACAACGTCATGCAACTTGCAATCAAGTAACTGACTCGCATGTAAGACAAGAGGCCGTTTGCCTGAAGAAATCGTTGCCAATCTTTTTCGCGCGCGAAAAGGAGCTGTTCTTTTTGGGCGCGCAGTTTGGAAAATCCAATAAGCACAACTATTATGCCTGCAATAGCTAAGTCTTGAAGACCAGCTTCGAAGCTAGCGCCGAATTGTTGTGCACAAGCTAGTCGCTCGAACGCCTTAGTGAGCCAACTGAGGAGCCATAAGCTCAAGGTAATTGAAATCAGCAGGTGATTCGCTCGGGCTAGAAATTGAATTGGTTCGCTTCGTTGGATTTCAATGTATCGTCGCAATAACGAATGAAATTTTTTATTGGGTTCGTGAGGTTGGTATGACATGAATAGGCACATTGCCATGAGTACTTGGTTCAACACCGATACAATGTACCGGTTTCAGTGCAGCTCGCCTACACGGTTTACCCCACCATACTGCAGTTTTCGGCTGGTTGTGTGCTGTCGCGATCTACCGGTTTCCCTGGTAAGAATTCTATCTCCATTTGCCGGGCAGCTATGCGGCCAAAAACTCCCATGCAGGGCTCCATTTGCAGCTCTATTCCATGTTCGACTGGATTTAGCTTGAGCCAATGAATTACATTCGTCCCATTGAATTCACTCAGCTCAAGTTCTTGGATGTCCTGGAGCTTGAACGTTACGACAACATGTTTGTTGGTTATGAAATGAGATGAAATCGTTTCGTTGGTTGTGTGCCAGGTGTGAACTTTGAGCCAAGAAGTTCCGCTTCTGTCGAAATGGAGTTCTGTCACCTCCGCGTCGTGAAACAATGGCCAGTACTCAAACCAGTCAGCAAGCTGACTGGCTCCATGTATGTTAGCTCTAATCCAATTTTTGTTGTCCACTTCAAAGATCCGCGTGTATTGGTGCCATAAGTTCTACCCAGAACTTATGAGAGTTGCGCGGCCTGGAGCTGACTAGGAAGCTTTTTTCCTTTCCTTCCAGCCGGGAATAAAGGATACTATCATCGCCCTAGAATGGAAGAAGTCATTAGGTATGGTAGGTTCGGACGAAAATTATTCGCGAATTTGGCTGCGAAAGTATCACTC
>JAUPUU010000058.1 GCA_030917395.1 Cyanobacteriota bacterium erpe_2018_sw_21hr_WHONDRS-SW48-000092_B_bin.40 | reverse complement strand
AGCCAGAAAACAGCGGCTTTTTTAAGTGCCTCGATAAAGGCGATTACTACTGGCCTGCTGACGGCTACATCAGCAATGGCAAGCTCAACATTTTCTTGCATACGGTGCGCACAGACTATAAATTACCAGCACCATTTCAGTTTGAACTGCGAACAGATCATTTAGCAACAGTAGATAATCCCCAAGATGCCCCAGACAAATGGCGCTATAAAATCAAAGCGCTCAACACTAGCGCCAAGCGCACTTTGTATGGAGTGGCTTGCCGTGCCGATAACAAACATATTTATTTCTTTTGCTCTAATGGCAGTGTCGCACTAGATCTTTTCAAACATCCAACTGTAGTGGCTCGTCTACCCCTGGCAAAGGCCGAACCATTCAACCTAAACAAACTTGAGTGGTGGTCGCAAAAATGGGAACCATCCTACGAACTACCTGAAACACTATTCGACGATGGCGCCTCTGAAATGACAGTAACAAAGGTTCCAGGCCTGGCTGGCTACTTCGCTTTCTATATTCCACCAGACAAAAAAGCCATCGTCATGCGCCACGCGAACGAGATGCAGGGCACCTGGAGCGAAAGAGTCGTGGTCTATCAATTTCCAGCAACTACACCTAGTACATCAGACTTGCTTTATTACAGTGCCAAAGCTCACCGGCAATATTTAACTGATGCGGCAAAAAACAAAGGCGAAATAATTTTGACCTACTGCACCAATAGCAGCAACTTCGCCAAACTTACTAGCAATGCCAAACTCTACGTTCCTCAAGCTCTAAAAGTTTCACTAGCCAAAGCTAGTTTGCATAAATAGCTTTCATTGAATTTTTATCGCGCTCAGACAAGATTGCGGCATAGGGCGGATGGGCCAGGGGGAACATAATATCGTGCGGATTGCTAGAATGATTGAGACCCAAGGCATGGCCAACTTCGTGCAAGACACAGGCCTCAAGCTTAACTAAGTTGTAGCGCTCATCCCAAAATATTTCGACACGCGACCACTTAACGATATCGTCACTGCTATCATCCCACTGCAAGGCGGTCTCGCCAGCCTTATCGCCTATTCTACCGTGCTTTGAGCCACGCATTACTCGCACCAATTTGCAAACTATGTCGGCCGAGCGTTGATCTGAGACTATCTTAAAAGTAGTTTTGCCACCAGAAGCTATTTGCCATCTCTCAAAGGCCCGCACCACATCTTGATGAAAAGGCTCCTTCAATTCTTTCAACTCAGGATCTGACCAAATCGCTACCCGCAAAGGAAACGCCGTTTTCTTCCAGCCGTGCTTGTCCGAGAAATCGTTAGAGAAGACATACTGCGGAGAATTAGCATCACCCAGCGAATGATAGTAGCTAAGCCTCTCCATAGCCAATTGCACTCGATATTGATCAATCTCAGAGACTGGTTGTCGACTGAGTATTTGTTTGTAAACCAAGATAGCATCAGCAAATTTACCAGTGTGCTCATAGACTTCAGCCATGCCAAAACGGCCTGAATTACTTTTAGGATTAAGCAAAGTACAAGCCAAGAAATTTTCCTCAGCCTTGCGAAAGCGCCCAGCATCCATCATTGCTCGACCTAATTTAAAGTGAGCCGAAAAGCTATGGGGATCTTCTCGCACAGCTTGTTCCAATTCTTCAGCTGTTTGCCCCGACGCCGCTTGAGTCGGAAGGGCAGTATAAGCCGAGAGTACAACGAGAACCGAAGCGAGAAAAGAGAATTTTGCTTTTGCTGCATTGATAAATTGACTGATCATATTTCATATCTTAGCGGCAGCCAATAAAAAAGGGACGCTGAGCGCCCCTTTTAATTTCGACTTGTTATTCAAGCAAAGCTTTTGCTACGTCTATCCGATGTTAGGCGTTTCAAAATTTTCCAGTGGATTGCTTCCTTGAACTAAGCGGCGATCTCTGGCAGCTTTCTGTTTAGCTTGATACTCAGCATCAGCCTTGGCAGAAACAGCCGTCACAGCGAAGTCTTCACCAGGGGCAGCAACATCATTACCGGCTACAACAGGAGCTGCGGCACTGTCAGTAGGAGTAGTAGATGCCTTGAGGTTAGGATCACGGCCTGCCGGTTGAGCAGGGGCAGGCTCAACCTTGCCCTTAGTGGAATCAACTGGGGCTGCGGCTGGGGCTGGCTCAACCTTACCCTTAGTGGCATCAACTGGGTTGGGAACCACAGTTGCATCAGCTGGAGTTCCAGCTTTAACTGGATTTCCGCTTCCGTCTTTAACTACATTGCCACTGCCGTCTCTAAGCAGGCCATCAGCGGGCGGTGGCTTAACATCACCTTCGCCACTGCGCTTACCGTCAAACAATTCAGGGGTCGCCGCTGGAGCATTCGGATTAGCAGCAGCTTTAGGGTCAACAACATCACCCTCTCCACTACGTTTACCGTCAAACAAAGCAGGGTCGCCATTATCGGCAGGCTTAGCAGCAGCAGCTTTTTTCATTTCTTCGACTTTGGCGTCGAATTGCTTGAGCATTTCTTCGGTACGAGCCTTAACAGCTTCATCTGTCATCACCCGCACTTGGTCACCGGGATGAAGCATCTTGGTTGGGTCAAGACGACCTTCCCAGCCATTGCCCTTAGCCACATGATCAGATAGTGCCACCACCAAACTTTCATTTGTGTGGCTGCCGTCTTTCTCTTGGCGAAGTACATCACGAGCAATACGGTCCCAACCTTGGCCAGGGCGTACTGTATACATGGACCGAGCTTGGAAGTGCTCTGCTGCACTCTTAGCAAACGCTTCTCTAGTTTTGGCGAGGTCGCCATCAAGCTTGATCTCAGGCATAACCAACTCTGGAATTGGCTTAGGCGCTTCGAATGGCTTAGCGGCTGGTGCAACTTCTCTTGTCGCAGCTCTTTCTTGACGCTCAGGAGGAGCGGCATTATCTTTCAAAGCACGGGTTGTTGGTCTACCGTCGTCTTTCTCAGCTGGAACAGCTGCTCTTTGCCGGCTGCGATCGCCAGTTCCGCCTTTGTCGTCAAGAGCACTTGGATCGTTGATTCTAACAGCACCATCAGTTGCAGTTCTATTGTCAGCAGCAGCAACTCGACGCTGAGCTGGCGCTGGATCGCCAGGATAATCGATCTCAGCTTGTTGATCGGCAGCAGAAACAGGTCTGACACCACCTCTATCGGTGACAGCAGCTTGTCTGCGTCCAGCCGCATCACTAGTGGCATGGGCAGCGTACATCTGGTCAAGATTGGTGCCTTGCAACTCAGCCATACGCTTCAAATTAAGGTATTGATGAGTCTGTTTTTCGCTGTCGCCATGACCAGTGTGTCGATCAAATTCACCACGCAAAGATACACCAAGAGGTTTATCCCACTGAGTATCTAACAGTTTGGCAGCATCCAAATTGCGCTGGGTGTAGCCTAAATCACCACGGGCTTGGCCCTGGTCAAAGTTTTCAATAAACTTGCGCACGTCACGACGGGAAATATCACCATCGGGATTTACGCCCCGTTGAATATCGAGCACAGCACCTAGTGAAGTTCTTGGATCACCGTTATTTTGCATGAGAGCATCAATAACAAAGCCCTTCTGGTCAGCTTGGCGCTGAGCCAATTCTTGAGCTTCTGTCTGCTGAACATCACGACGCACTGGCTGTCTATCAGCAGGAGCGTTATCTTGGATTTGATCATCAGCCGAAACTGCTCTGACAGCGCTACCATCGCGCACGGGCTGAGCGGAGGCAACTCTTCTACCAGTGTTCATATCAGGGCTAACGTTAGAGGCATACAACTGGTCAAGAGTCGTACCCTGCAATTCGGCCATGCGCTTAAGGTCAATACGGTCGTGGGTGACCATATCGCGGCTGCCACCATGACCACCGCCATTATTGCGCTCAAACTGACCACGAAGTGAAACACCCAGAGGAGCATTCCACTGCGAATCTAAAAGCTTGGCTGCATCTAAATTGGCTTGGGTATAGCCGAGATCTCCGCGGGCTTTGCCCACTTCAAAGTTGTCTACAAACTTACGAATGTCACGGCGAGAAATCTCACCATCTGGATTGACGCCTCTTTGAACGTCGAGAACAGCAGCCAGTGAAGTACGCGGATCGCCGTCGTTCTTCATCAAGGCGCTTACGACATTATTTTTCTGGTCAAGCTGCCTCTGAGCCAACTCTTGTCTTTGCTCGGCTTCGTGACTCTCAGTAATCGGCTTTTCACGGGCCTCTACCAGCTTTCTAAAATTCTTTTGGGAGAACGAGTCATCAGCATCTCGGCTGCCAATAAGAGGTTGAATGCTGTCAGACTTATTCAGAGCTTCGTACTGATTCTGCAAGCGCTGCATCATCGCTTTCTCAAAGCCCGATACGGCCGTGGGGTTGCGAGGATTCATCTCTTGTCTGTCGACTTCGCCATCACCAGATGTATCGAAGCGACCCATGTTGTCGCGACTCCAGCGCAGCATGTGGTCGTCAATTTTTCCAGTCTTCTCAAGACCGGCTGCCACTTTCCTGCCCAGTTCATCAAACTTGGCCGGGTCATTGGCATACTTTTTCTGATCTTGAGCAAGCTCAGTCATCAGCGCTTTATAAGCGTGCTCTCCACCCTGGGAGAAATCGCTGCCAGCTTTTACTGCCTTTTCAACATCTTTGTTGAATGTATCATCGCCTTTTTGGGCCATTGGAATGATCCTCTGAATCTCAGTAACTGATAAAGGATGGACTAAATTATGTACGCGGGGGGCGCATCAACTTATTTATTCCCAGCTTTTAGGCGTTTAGAACCGCCCTAGTGGAGACTTTCATAGATTGACAACACCAGTCTGACAGGCCACAGGCAATGTGTCATGGGGAAAAACACGTAGTTAAGCGCTGAAATTTATTAAAATGGAACGATGGAAGAGCCAATTTCGCAATCTAATCTATTAACTGAACTCGAACCGTACCAACCGAGTGACGAACGCGACGGCTGGGAGCGTGCTGTTTTTCTCTCAACCTCGATGGCAGCGCTATCTTCAAACATTTTGGCTTCCTACGTGCGCTACTGCCTCGATGGCGCCAAAGCTAATTCTGTGGCCGAGCCCTTTGCCGTGGTCGACGCAGACTATACCCGCACAACCAAAGAAATACTTACTCTTGGCCTCTGGTTGATGATTTGCGAAGAATGTGGCCCCAAAGTTCCTGAATGGTTTCAAAGCTATCTATATACAGCCTTCCAGGTAGCCGACGAATTATGCAAAGAGCCAACTGTAACTGCCATTTTTGAGACCTACCCCATGGACAACGGCCCCATAGCGGTAGCCCAGACCCTTTCAATGATTGTTTGCCACAGGCTCGGCCTTGGGGCGACTAAAGCTGAAGCAGCCCTGGCCCTGGGCGACTTTATTCTCAATTCTCGCGAACGACGTGAGGATCTGCTCAAATTCTCTCTAACCGAGTCAATTATGGCCCTTGATGCCTGGGTGGCAGACATGAAGCCCCAAGCAATTTAGATTGGTTAGCTAAGGATTAAAAGCAAACAAGAAGGTGGTAACAAAGTTAAAGCCTGCGTGACCAATTATTGTTGTGGTGGTATTGGTGAACCGTTTAACGATTCCCATGCAGCATGACCACAGCGAAACTTGCAAAATAAGCATCGGCGCATTGGCAAATTGAGCATGCAGGATGCCGTGCAAGAAAGCCGCTGGCAATATTCCAAGCACCGGTTGAATGGCACCTCTAATCAGTGTTTCTTCACCAATGCCAGCACAAATAGCCGTGGCCAGGGCGAGAAAGACTGAGGCGCCAAATCCAGCGGGGCCGCCCCCGGCAACGCCGGCAGAAAACGTATTAGCGTTGTAAGCCGAGATTTTAGTGGCCATATCGCCCGACTGGTGAGTATACAAAGCCCAAACCAGGTCATAAAGGAAGCTAAAGACCACCAAACTCAAGCCAATGCCTACCTGGACACCCGTGGGCTTGACCCAGGCCATGCGCTCAAACATGGCTTTCCATTTGCGCGTAATCATGATGCCGGTACCGCAAATCGAGACTACGACTAGGCCTATAAAGTTGTACCAGAAGAGTTGGTCAAAAGGCACCGGGACAAAAGGAAGGGGAATCTGGGGAAACTGAAAACCGCTAGATAAATTGGTATTGGCCAGATACATGCCAAAAGTGGCTATATAGCAAAAAGCCCCCACCATGTGAGGAACAGACTGGGGCTGGAATACTTGAATATTGACCATGGCCGCCATCATTGTCATTTTGTGGCGAGCCGGTCCGGTAAGGAAACGCAGGGAGACAATGCCATCTAATAAGGTAAGAAGGCGCGATAACACCTTTCGCGCCGGTAAAAATAGCAATAGCAGACAGGCTACACCCATAGAGCCGCTCACCTGGTAGCCCCAAGAAGGGGCATCAGCGGCGCTTCCCGCAACATAGGCCAGACCAGCAGAGAAGAAGAAACAACCTATGAATATACGTAGCAGCCATTCTAGCCACTTCTTGGTTCTCGCTCCGTGAGCCATTAGACCGAGCATCGAACACATGAAGATTGTGATTACGTCTGACAACTCCACACCCTCTTGAAACTCAAATAATCTGTCTGTATCTCTTTAATGGATACTAACCCCTTTTAACCACTTCTAATATTTCCAGGACATGATAGTATATTGTCAAGGTCCGAAAGTGTGGGTATCTTCTATCATAGGGGTAAATATCCGAATAAGCCTGCAATCTGGGTACATCATATTAAGGATGTAGGTTACTGGCTGGAATCAAAAATCAAATTTTTTGAGCAGCTTTCCTAAAGCTGTGGTCCAATAAGTAAAAGAAACAAGTGCAATATCGACTTGTAAGCCTGTTTTAAAGTTCGCCTGTTTTGAAGTTCGGAGGAATAAACACTAAAGATGAAGAAGCGTCTACTATCAGCGGCTGTTCTGGCCACCACTCTAGGATTCGGACTTTTAACTACGGCCAGCTTTGCTAATGGCCCGCTCATGATTGGCCCTGCACCAGTACCTGTAACCCCAGGCGTGCATGCAGTAGTCAACACCGTACCTGTGCAAACCAAAGTGCTCAGCACTTACAGACAGGTAAGAGCGTTCTGGCTATCACGCGCACTAGTTAGATAAATAACTAAGCGTTTAGCTCTGCTTCTGTAGGCTAGTTCAAACCTTTAGAAAGTCGTCCTCCGGGACGGCTTTCTTGCTTT
>JAUPUU010000455.1 GCA_030917395.1 Cyanobacteriota bacterium erpe_2018_sw_21hr_WHONDRS-SW48-000092_B_bin.40 | reverse complement strand
GTGCTGTAAATCGAAATCTAGAACCTCGGTTAAATGATCTTTTCTAAGCTTACTAAGCTTGACGGATTTGGGCTTCTTGATCGAAGATCTAGGCATGATGAACCTCCTGCGCGGTTGGCGCCTGGTGGATGTTTGTGATTAAGTACCTAAAACGATATCAGGTACAGCCCACAGTCAGGTTCATCACTTATTTCAACTAATCTTTTGACATCCTCTTTTTCAAAAAAGACAATCAAAAACAACTACTGCATACAGTATTAACGGGCCATTTTTTGAGCATACTAAAGATAGGGTACCAACAGCAGTAGAACCCAGCATCAATTCTCAATTTGAGCGCTTTGATAGAAGACACACCCAGAAGAAATAAATAGAAGCCGTAAGCAGGAGAAATAAACAGAAGACATAAACAGGAGAGTAAGAGATTCTCACTCTCCTGTTTAGTCAAAAGTCAGCGCATCTAGAGCGAGCAGAAGCTTAGATTCAGTAGCGCTGTCGCACGCTCTGCATCACCGCCAGACGATTAAGCTGACCGGCGAGCTCCCGCGTCGCTTCAGCTTCGCGCGACATGCCAAGCCAATCTTGCTTAAAGCCAAGCTGATGAAGATTAGCAATACGGTCATATGAAAGCGGCCGCACTTTGGCATAAACCGTCTCAGCAGCCTGATGGAAGGTGTGGGAGCGCTGATTGTCGCCAAGGCGACTATGCACCAGTCCGCGAAGGTGGAGAGCCTTTGCTACACGCACGCTAAAAGGGCCAAACTTCTTGACGAAGCGCAACTGGCATTCGTGCAGCAAGGCCTCCGCCTGCATGCAGTCAACGGCATTGCCTTCATAGAAGCTCAAAGCCAGGGCGTACTGTGCATGCGCTCTCGACACATGGTCTAAGGGCAAATAATTCTGGCGGTGCTCAAGCAGACGACGCAGAGTCTTCTGAGCCTTGTTCTTCTGACCAAAAGCACCCTGGACAGCGGCACGCACACTCAGGGCTGCATCGATTAAACGATTCATAAAAGTATCTCCTTTGCGAGATTTCGCCTAAAGCAAATTTAGGGGCGACGAATGGGCATCCAAGAACGGCCGCGCCAGGGCACCTGGCCGAACAGCGTGGCCGCGCCAAAACTGATGCCGAAGAAAGCCAGGCTGGCAACAAAGCTGTTGCTCAGGATCAGACTGCCGGTGGCAGCGATAGCGGCTTCAAGTCCAAGCCAGCTGGAGAGCCAGAAGCCTGCGTATTGAAGAATGCGGCCGGTCTGCACCAGTCGAAAAGCGGTACGGAAAATCATGGTGACAAAGATGCCCCCAAGAAGAGCCACAGCAGCAGCCAGAGCCGCGCCGAGTGCCGCCGACAGAACTGAGCCGACAACGTCTGCGCCCAGCCCGATGAAAACAGTGAGCAGCGCGCCGGCTAGAAAGTAGCCGAACATGTTGCGCAGGTGGTTGAAGTGATTGCCGTGAGGCGTCTTTATTTTATTCAGTTTGTCGAACATATGATTTCTCTTTCTTGTGTTGGCCGAAAGAAGAGAGGCCCCAGTTTCATGGAGCCTCTCGAAGGTTGAAGTTGGTGAACTTAGGCCAGAGCCTTAGAACTGAGAAGTTAGGCTTTTGGCCTTACTCGTCAGTTGCAGGGACAGGGGCCGAGGCCTTGTCGGCAGCAGGGGCGGAGATCTTCTCGCGAGCGAGGTTGCGGGCGAGCTTCTTGGCGGCGCAGTTGCCGACACCTTTGGCCTTGCACTTAGCGCAGGCAGAGCAGGGCGAGGGGCCAGCTTGACCGCCAGCGTTGTTCTTTGATTGGCACATATGTTTGGTCCTTCCTGGTCAGGTTAGGTGAGGTTAGTCTTTCTTCTTGATGCGCAAACGCTCGATGGGCTTGCCGCCAGCAACGAGATTCGCAACAATCTCTTTGGCGTCGGACGCTTCAACGCGTCCGTAAGAGATTTTGTCGGGCATGGTGACGACGACGGGACCCTTTTTGCAAAGGTCCATACACTTACTGCCCTTCACAGAGACAGTGTCGCCGCAACCAAGTTGAGAGACCGCCGTTTCGAGAGCGGTGCAGACGTCATCGCTTCCTTTCTTCGGGCATTTCTTTCCCTTAGTGCAGACGTAGATTTTGATTTTGTCAGACATAGCTAGTCAGCCTTCTTGGTATTTTCAGAGAGAACCGGCGGTGCCGAGACCGGCAGCTGGACAGGGTCCGAAGCTTCTGGTCCAGCTTTTGCTGAGACAGCAACTTCGGAGGCAACTTGGGAGACAGCCGCGGAGTCAGCAGCTTCTGAGACAGCAGCCGTCGCGACCTCAGCAGTTGCTGGTGGAACCGGCGGCTGCAGAACTGCCTGGTAAGAAAATTTCGAGTCAAGTCCCTCGTCGAGCTTGAGACCGTGGAAGTCGTTGTACCACTCGTGGCAAAGACGAAGGTGGGTATCGCGCAAACGCTGCAGATAGAGATTCCAGTCACGGGTCTGAGCGAGCAATGTAGCAAGCACCTTATCGAACACCTTAGCCTGCTCTTGCTGAAAAAGCTCTAGTGCCTCGGGGTGACCTTGTTCGAAACGCTTCAAATGCTTCGAGAGCGGAACGAAACCCAGCAACTTGTCTGCCGCAACATGAGCAGCAATGAATTGCTCGTCTTCAGCTCCCTCTACTTTATTGCCGAGAACGTAAGTCTTGGCAGCCAGAGCAGGCAAGAGCTTGATGAAGTCCTTATAGACCTGCACTGACTTCTGAGTTGGCTCAACCACAAAGATATGCATGTCGTAAGCAAACCAGAGTGACGTAGCTACAGCATCAGTGCCGGCAGTATTGTCTGCAACGACAATATCGTTGGGGCCATCAAGCAAGTGATGCAGGATGCTGATAGCGCCAGAAAGCTTTGAGTGATAGCAGGCCGAGCCCACATCAGCTTGTTCATACTTTCCGACGGTGAGCAAGGCAATGGCACCTTGCCGACGTCCGTATTTGGCAATAAGAGGATCATCAAACTGACAGCGAATGAAGTTAGACAAGAGCGATGGCGGAGTGGTCATGATCATTGGTTTCTCACCCAGATCAGTGCGCTTGCCCTTGAGATATTCAGTGATAGGCGTGAAGAGTTCTCCGAGATGCGGCGGCTCAGACTCAATAGATAGAGCGGCACCCAGGTGAGCATTAACATCAGCGTCAAAAGCCAAAACAAATGGGCTTTTGCCTGAGGCATGACGAATGAAGCTAGCGGCGGTAGTGGTCTTACCTGAGCCGCCTTTGCCAAGAAATGCGATTCTCATTATTGTTCTCCTTATTAGGTTCGCGCAGTTGCGCAAACAATTCAGCTCCCAAGAAAGCAACGACCAACCTGAGGCAAGGAACAGCGAATCGTCGCGAAAACGATTTTCACTTTCTTTTGTCTTAAGTCGGCTTAGTCCAATGAAGTAAGATCTTGCAGTGGACGACTTGTCTTGTTGTTTTGTGGGGATTCCTGAAAGTTTGCGCGAGAGAAAAGTAGAACCTCAGCCTAGCTATTCAAGACAAAACCACACAAGCAATAGAGGCACAGTTGCAGACTAGCGAAAAGCCGCCAAATGGGCATTTCTCAGAGTTATTGCATTTCCTGTCAATTAGCTTATTGCAACATAGTCGCAATAAGCTCAAGTAAAGGCTCGCGCACATAGCGCAACATGACAACAGAAGCCTCACGGACAATTAGGTTTTGCCATTTTTGTCATATTATTGCGAATGGAAATCATCAACATAATTTACCTGCAAGTTAGCGTGAGCAAGTAATGACGGGAGAAAAAGGTTAAATACACTCTGTCAAGAATTGAAACTATTCGCATCTAAGTTATGATAATCGGGCCTCAATTGAGAATAATTCTTAGTAAGCGACAAGTGCTTTGGACAGCTAAGAGAATCGCCAATTCTAGTAGCCCGTGGTAGTTTCAGGAATTTTGCACAACTATAAACAGGCAAAAAGGAGCAATCTTGAATCTTGAAATCGATGACAGAGGTGAATCTCAATTCCCAAAACCAATTGAGAACAGTTCGCATAAAATACATGGAAATGTCTTTCTTGGTTTTTTTATTCCCGGCCAGTGTCTTCTATTAAGGTCAACCGAAAATGAGCGCAACAATCAGCCACCACGAGTGGTTACATACAAAGTTTCCAATCTCTTCAACAGAGAAGAAAACTAGCGTCGATTCGCTATCCCCCGCTGGTCTGCAAAACCTCAGAGGGCGCCGGGTTTGGTCAAAGTTTTCCAGTGCCTGCGTGGCGGCCAATGTCGGCGGGACAATTGCTTTTCATGATCGCGACAACGACATGATTGTGCGCTGGGATAACGGCGTCGTCACTATGCACAGCAAAGACAAACTGCTGCGCTCGGCATTTCTAATCGGTGGTCATCAGAGCCTGCAAGACCATATAGATTGCCTGAGCAACAGATGTCAGTGCGGTAAGAGAAGTTGATTCAAGACCTAATGACCGAAGACGATAGAAACCTACGAGTTAGATTGCGCGAGCTAATCACCACCAGTCCAAGGGGCAAAGATATTACCCCCACCGAACTGCTGGCTTTGGCGAAGCAAAAAGGTCTGTCGGTAAGTGAACGATCGGTTTATCGTCTACTGGCCAGATTTCGTAAAGAAGGTGACCTTCCACCGAGCGGAGTTGCCGCAAAGTTGAAAAAATTAATAGAAGCACGTGACGACGGGTCGCACTTGACAGCATCCGAGCTGCACGAGATTGCCAAGAAGGATGGGGTCAAAGCCTCTCTATCGACCATATATCGGGCAATAGACAAGTTGAGGGCAGAAGGATTTGTCAGCTCTGTTAAGCAACCAAAGGCTCAAGCTTTTGAAACTTCAACTAATAAAAGGGCCCACGATCACCTAATTTGCTTCAATTGCGGCAAAACTTTAGAGGCAGAATCGATATTTTCTGATTTAGGTTCGTTAATAGCAGAGCGAAATGGCTTTGATTTTTCGCACTCAGAGCTTATTTTAAAAGGGTACTGCGAAGACTGCCGCGGCGCATCAGTCTAGCAGACGCCTAAAAGGCACACCAGATAAGTGTTTTGGCGATTTCCTGCCTTCTCCAGGGATTTTCCAAAAAGCCAATCCGGTGACCGAAACTGCGATCAAACTATATTAAATCTCTATACATCAACCATATCCACCATATTTAAGGAGTAATCGTGCGGTACACGAAATCAACATGTAAGCGCTGCAGGTCAGTAGGAGCTAGTCTTTGCGGGAAGCCAAAATGCGCTTTCATTCGCAAACCCTATGGCCCAGGCCAACACGGCCAGGACAGAAAGAAGACTTCAGAATACTCTTTGCAACTAAAAGCTAAACAGCAGATTCGCTGGACATACGATGTCAGCGAAGCTCAATTCTATTCTGTTTACGAAGAAGCCACCCGCGCTAAAGACGTTACCGGTACTGTCATGCTGCAGATTCTCGAATCTCGCCTTGACAATATCCTCTACCGTTCCGGCCTAGTTGGCACTAGAAGACAAGCTAGACAAGTGGTAACCCACGGCCACGTGCAAGTCAACGGCAAGCGCTTGAACATCGCTTCAGCCAGACTACGTCCAGGCGATGTGGTCACTATCGATCCTAAGAGTGCAGCTTCTGTCAAACCAATGAACATCGGCTTGACAAGCGTAACTCCGACCTGGCTCAAGACAGATGCTGAGCAAATGAAAGTTGAATACGTCTTGGTTCCAGATCGCGAATCACTAGACCAAACCTTCAAAGAGAACTTGGTAATTGAATACTATTCAAGATAGGTTCAATTTCTGACTTTCTCTGTGAAAGAGCAGCTTACGAAATCAAGAGTGATATTTCACAATAGTGAAATATCACTCTTTGCTTTAGGCATCACATATTCAATGCTTGCTGCTGTCTAGGCCTACTGATCAAGCAAGAGTTTGCTCTCATGCTCAGCTTCAGGTGTGCGTCCCAAATCATTGAGAATCTTGATATGGGCGCCATAATCAACTAAAAGCTCTGCGCGAAGGCGCTCAGCCGATTTTTGATCAGCCAGGGCAAAACCCTGAGTGGCCACATCGATGCTCTCCTTCAAAGCCTTCTCAGCTATTAAATACTTACCATGGCGCTGGTACAGTTCGGCCAAATGGCGCAAGCTGTTTGCCAAAGACTCAAGACTCTCCGCCGCCGCCTGCTTATTGCTGCCTACATTGGCTAAGGCGGCTTTAGCTCTTTTTCTATAAAGCCCCACAGCGCATCGCCCATAGGCCTCAGAGAGGTGCGAGAAGTGCCATTGATATTCGTAAAACTTTGCTCTATCAACAAATACAGCTACGGCTGCCGCTGAGGGTACCAGAGACTGCTCTGTACAAGTCCCAGCCAACTCAAGAAAGTAATTTTGGAGCAAAGTAGAGGGTGCCCCCTGTTCAGCCCCTTGAGAGAGGCCCGGGGCTGACCCCGAACTAGGCACAAAGGGCCAGCGCAAACTTATGTCGCCAGGCACCGCGGCAGCGCACTCAGACCACCCCTTCGAGGCACATAGAACATTAATTCGCCTTTCAACTTCATTCCAGTAAATCGACAAACACAAAGAAACAAGCAGAACACCGACCAAAGTGAGGAGCAAAGCTGACGCTATAGGGCCCAAAGTTATGCGTATGTGCATAAAGCTTGGCGCTACTTCTTATATTTCTTGATCAAATCTTCTATCTGACCAGGATCAAGACCACCAAGACCAGCAGGAATTTTGTCTTTCAGGTTCTCAGGAATCTGACCACCGCTCAACTTATCTTTGAGATTACCAGGAATTTGATCGCCATATTTTTCTTGCAACTTACGAATTAGGTCGCTTGTGCCGCCAGCAGAAGAGCCACCAGCACTACCTAAACCTCCCGCAGGGAAGCCAGACGCAGCAACCGGAGGTGCGGGCCGCTGTGTCTTCAGCACGGCACTGCGCTTCAATTGGTCGTCTAGACTGCTATTAAGAGAGTCGATGCGCTTGTTCAAATTGGCCTCCGTTTCACCGGTCTTGACCGAATTCTCGAGCATGGCAAAGGCATTTAGATAAGCATCAATGCCAATACCTTGAGACTTGGCATTAAAAATTCGCATCACTAGAGCGGTGCGCCGAGCTTCAGCCGGACCTGGCTCAACCAGCGGACCATCATTAGCTGCGGCAGCGGCTGCAGGCACCGAAGCAGCTGCTGGTGCGGAAGGAGGCACGGTAGAGGAAACTGGAGCTGCAGTCGAAGTCGAAGTTGTAGCGGAAGTAGAAGCCGTGGTGGTGGAAGAACTATTTGCCTGGCCTGTAGTAGATTGCGGAGTGACAGGGTTCGGAGCAACAGCTTCTTCAGCAAAGGCAGCCTGTCCAAGCAGCCCCAAGCCAACCTGAAGTGCAAGTAAACAGCTTAGCTGCTTTACCATCCCGTTCCTCTTAGTTTCGTGCGCCGCCAGTACTATGCTCATCAAAATAGTCCTCATCAGCTCTTATTATCCTATTACCCATCCTACTGAACATACTATTACCAAGCCGCTGGATTGCCATTAATTCCGGCGAAATTGGCGGTGCTAGACTAGTCAAAAGGAGAAACGCTACGCAGGCGAAGTAGGCCGAAATGTCTTATAACGTTAGCCGACAATTGAGATCCGTGGCGTCTATGGCACTAATCGCGGCCACAGATGCCATATTGACGTTGGCCATATGTCAACCAGCTTTCACGCAGACTCAGTATGAATGGGTTCCAGGCTCTCGTCAGGCGCGAGTTGTACCTAGTAGTCAAAGCGCTCAAGGTGGTCAAAGCGCTCAAGGTGGTCAAAGCGCTCAAGGCCGCCAAGCTCCGCAACAGCGCTACCAACAACAGACACAGCAATATCAACAACAACAGTATCAACGGCAGCAATATCAGCAATATCAACGGCAATATCAACAGGTGCCTAACCAGTCCAACGCAGCGAATCAAAGCAGTCCAGCAGCAACTTCGCAAAATCAGCAGAGCCAACAAAAGGGCAAGTCATACCACTTTGTTGACTCGGTTATGGTGGACGGGCTACAACGCCAGTTTCAAGTGCATGTGCCGGCGAGCTACGACCGCAGCAAACCAATGCCCGTAGTCCTCATTTTTCACGGTCTACACATGAACAGCACCATGATGATGGGGATGACTGGCTTCAACCCGGTGGCCGATCACAATAATTTCATTGCAGTGTACGGAGAAGGTATTAACAACCGCTGGAGTGACGGCCGCACTAGCTCTGGGGTTGATGATATCGCCTACGTCTCGAGCCTGCTAGACAAACTAGCAAAAGAAGTAAATATCGACCGCCGACGTGTCTATGCTTGTGGTATCTCCAACGGTGGCTTCTTTGCCCAGGTTCTCGCCTGCAATCTTCCTGACAAAATTGCTGCAGCAGGAGTCGTCGCCTCAACTATGATGGACCGCACCCAAGGCATGATGCAGGGCAGCAAAGCGGTACCAATTGTATTCTTTCTCGGCACAGAAGATCCCCTACTACCCTGGGCCGACGGCCGCACCAAAGACATAGGCAAACTCGGAGAAACTCTCGGCTTAGGCGCGCTGGGCTCCATAGACAATGGCCTGGCGCGTTATGGTGGACTTATGACCGTACCAGAAACAATTGGCTTTTGGACAGGCCACAATAACTGCAATGGCAGTCCCCAAGTCACACCTGTTGCAGACCGAGATCCAAGAGATGGCACCACAGTTAAAAAAGAAACTTATGGTTCATACTCTAATCAGGTAGTGCTCTACACCATAGAAGGCGGTGGCCATACCTGGCCAGGCTGTCCAAACTTAAGCGCTATCTCTGGCCTTACTGGCAAAATCTGTCAGGACATCGACGCCAGTGAACTGCTCTGGGATTTCTTCAAAAGCCGCAGTCGTTAAAAAGCCTTAGCGAATACAAGCGCCCATTCAACAGCAGACAAGGTATCTATCCGAGATAAACTGATACCTTGCAGACTAACCAATCAAAACGATCAAACAATCACCGCCACTCTGCAATTGCTGTAGTGCTCTCTTGAGAAAATCGAGACCCTCGCGCATTGCCAATTCAATATCAGCGCCCCCTTCTTCATTCGCGTAATCGCGATAGAACTCAGCGAACTCCTCGTCCGAAAAGCTCAATCTCCTGAGCAAATCCAGCGTCTCCGCCCCAGCTCTCGGTTGCGCGCCAACAACCAGCCCTATATCCTGAAATTCTTGCATGGCGGTCGCTGTTAACGTCAAGTTCATTGGCAGCTCAATCCCCGAGGCTAGAAGAAATTCAATAGCAATAACAAGCAGCGATCCTGAGTAACCATATTCCGGATTGACTCTCGCAGCCTCGGTGAACAGAATATTCCAAAAACCATCAAACTTCCGCTCAGATAGCTCCTTGCTAGCCTTATCCAAAACATCTGATGACAATGTGAATGCTGAAGCTAGTTGTGACATGACTTACCCTATTGATTAATGCTCCCTATCGATTGCGTAAGCGCAAGTTTTTCAGCCTCAGCTAGCTTAGGGGCGATAGCAGCAGACTGATTGAGCTTTTGTGCTGCACGATATTCCACCACAGCCCCGCGATAATCTTTTGCGGTCAGACAAAGCTGAGCCTGATTAAGATGACTAGCAACACTTTCATCTATGTGGAGATTGAAGAAACAGCTGGAAATGTTCTTAGCATAAACAACTTGATCGCCATCAAAATAACTGGCCCAACGAAAATATTTGAGAGCTTGCACAGGCTCAGTAATCTTACTCAAACCCATGTTATTGAGTTCACAAGCCATAAGCATTCGTCCGTTTTTATTGCTGCTATCAATTTTCAAAACTTGCTCAAAGTACTCCAAGGCCTTAGCGATATCATTATTTGCTTTAGCTTTGCTGGCCTCAGCAAAAAGCAATTGAATTTTACCTTTATCGGTTAAATCAGAAGAATCAGTGCTGATAGCGGCACCACCAATTTCATAGAGCTTATACAAAGTGGCCACGTCACGCGAAGTGATACCACGCTGATTAGAGAGAGCCGGAAACATCACATCTTCTTCGTACGGGCTATGCCCAGTTAGACCAAGAGCATGACCAATTTCATGCACGGCAATCATGCGCATAAAGTCTTTCGTCATTAGCTGATCAGGAAAGGGCGATATGGTCAGAAGCAGCACGCTGGCCTTGTCAACGCCTTCCATATTTCCTGTAAGCTGAGCTTTTCCAGCCTCAGCTCGCAATGCTGGTGCATGCAAATCATCAACAAAATTGACAGTTATATCCGCATCATCAGCAGAATCTACAATCTTCAAACCAATCTGACCGAGTGTAGCTTTGTCCCAATCATCAATTGACTGACGGACGGCTTCCTCATATTCCGGCCTATACGACTTTATGGCATCAGCGCTAGCGATGTAAACACGCAAGGGAAAGCGCTTGACTGGCCAGCGAAAAAGCCCCTCAGAAACCGCATCTTTAAGATAATCGCTAGCACCGCCAGTAGTGACCACATATTGATTAGGTTTATCCTTAGCAGCGTTTACTTGCGAGCGAATAACCCCAGCCAGAGCCACATACTGCTCGCGCTCATCACTCTTGGGAGCAAGTTGCAGATAGGAATCGTAACACGATAAACACTTGTCTAAATGGCCAGTACGGTGATAGACCTTGGCACCAACGAGCCAGGCTGTAAGTGGCATGGTCGCCGAACCGGGCTTAACGCCAGACTCCGTAGCAAGCGGAGCTACTAAAGCAAGCATCCGATTGACTTGATCAAGGGCAGCATAAGCTTTGTTCTGAGCCAGCAAACAACTGGCGAGACCAGACAAGGCAAGCGGCGATTGCGGGTAAGCTTTAACAGCACTTCTATACGCCTCTTCTGCCGCCTTGGCTTGGCCCTGCAAGAGCAACTGCTCACCCTGCTGACAGGCTAGCGCAGCGGCATCGGGCTCCACTTTCTTAGCGGAACCCGCCCAGGCCGAATCAGAGAGCAAGGAGAGAGTAACAGCAGTAGCCCAAGCACACTGCCGAAATCTATTAGATAGAGTTCGCGCTACCACCTGATACTAGGCTCGACCGAGAAGAACCTTAGCCCTGTTATAGTGCTTCTCAGCCTCTTCTGGCTTGCCCAACTTCTTAAGAAGCTTAGCAAAATCGCGCAAGCTGTCAGCCAATTCAGGGTTATCAGCACCCAACTCTTTTTCACGCAGCACTAGGGCCTTAGCTAATAGTGGCTCAGCCTTATCGAAGATGCCTTGCTGGAACTGTAAACCAGCTAAGCTCGTAAGGTTCTCAGCCAACTTCAACGGCTCTGGCACTTCGGCATACTCAAGAATGGTGACGGCTCTAGCAATGAGCGGTTCAGCCTCAGAAAATAGACCTTGAACGCACATTACACCAGCCAGGTTATTGAGATCGTCAACAACTTCAGGATGGGAGGCACCAAGCTCGCCCTGCCGCCAGGACAGAATGCGCTCATAGGCGCGTTGAGCCTCGGGATAATTCTCTTGCTCATAGTGCATTTCGGCCATCTTCGTTAGAGCCGAAGACATGGTGGCAATTTGGGCAGCCTTAGCAGCAGCAACTTCAGCTTCATTCATCTTGGCTAGACGGGAACTGGAAGCACTCGGCTTAACTTCAGCTGGTGGAGCAGAAACAGCAGCCGGAGCCGAAGGGGCCTCAGGTTGTTTAACAGGAGGTGGTGGCGGCGCAGACAGAGTCGCTGGCACAGGAGCCGGGGCTGGAGCTGGGGCTGGAGCCGGAGCTGGAGTTGGGGCTGGAGCCGGAGCTGGGGCTGGAGCCGGAGCTGGAGTTGGGGCTGGAGCTGGAGTTGGAGCTGGAACCGGAGCTGGCGCTGGTGCTGGAGATGGCGCTGGTGCTGGAACCGGAGCTGGCGCAGCACTTGCTGCCACTGGAAGAGGAATATCAACTGTGGCAGGAACTTGAGGCGCAAGCTGAGGAACAACCAGCGGAGTGGGTGATGACTTTACCGCTGGCTCTGCTACAGGTGCAGTCACAGATACAGGCGCTGGAGCAGGAGCTGGAGTTGGTGCTGCAGCGGCAACAGCAGGAGCCTGAGGAGCAGGTATCGGTTTAACCGAATCGCCGGGACGGGCGGGCTCTGACTTAAGACTAGAGAAGAGCGAGCGCAAATCAACTTCATCTTCTGCCACAGGCGCAGACTCTTTTACTGGCTCTGCGGGAGCGGGAGCTGGTTCTGGCTTTAGCTCAGGTTTTGATTCTGTTATTGCCTCTTGAGCAAGATCTTGTTTCGCTTCTTCCTTAACTTCCGATTTTGGCAGGTCAGCTTTTGCATCGGCCTTGCCGCTAAGGCTAAATTCAGCACCAAGCATAAGGCTCTCAGACGAAAGGAAATCAGTGCCGAACAGCGCATCACTAGCAATACCAAAATTAGAGTCCAGAGCGCCAGAATCTTTTAGAGCGGCGCCATTTGATGGAGCGCTGCTAGAACTAGCGGCAGAACTGTTAACGGCACCTTCAAGCTTGCTGAGAAGACTATCCAACGAGGCATCCTCAGAAGCAGCCATGTCGGCTACCTTATCTACTTCTGCTTCGACTATCGCGCGGAAAACAGCAGTCGTCTGGAAAGCATCAGGGTTATCGGCGGCAGCCTCAGCTTCAGCGTTAGCAATAGCCTCATCAGGTATTTGCGCTAGCGAAGCCATCAAGGCCTCAGCCTGAGAAGCAGCGAGTGCTGTTTTCTCATCTACTTCACCGATTTCACCGATTTCACCGATTTCACTGACTTCACCGATTTCAGAACCATCATCGGCCAGACCAAACAAACTCAGAAGATCAGAACCCTTCTCTTCAACGGCAGGCGCAGCAGCTTGAGGAGCTACCTGAGGAGTAATATCAGGACTAGCTTCTTGCTTAGGTTCTTGCTTAGCTTCTTGCTTAGCTTCGGTCTTAGCTTCAGGTTTAGCCTCGATCACCACTTCAGGCTTAACGGCAGGTTTAGCGTCAGGGGTAATATCCAGGCTATTGAGGAGAGCAGACAGATCTGGGGCTGCAGACGGCTCTGATGCCAGAGACTCTTCTACAGCAGAAAGCTTAGACTCTAGGCTAAATGGCGCAGCATCAGGCTCGGCAACTACTTCAGCAGCAGTTTCTTCTCTCGTCCAACCAAGCTCAACTAAAGCTTGTTCAAAAGTAAGATTGCGCAAACGACCCTGGTTTATACAATGATCAAGCACTTGAGCAGCATTAACCAAAGCAAGATCGCCTTTCTCCATCAATTGATTGCAATCGAGAGAAGCCTGTCGACCAACATCAGTGAGAAAACCAGTAGTTTTTAAAACATCGGCTAAAGCCAACGGATTTTGACGAGCCATTTGCAGGGCACGGTCAATATCATCACTTGAAACCACCTTAGCAGCAATCAAGAGATCTTCAAAAGTCTGCGGAGTATCAGACGAGCCATCGCCGCCATACTCTTTGGCAGAATCGCTGGCAGAGCCACTACTAGTATTACCACTAGGCGGCTCGGAAGGCACTTCAGTCAGGGCTTCATCTTTCAAATAATGAGCTTCTAGTGCAGCCAAACGCGAAAGAGTGTTATTGGGATTGCCCAAACCCGATGGCTTAGCTTCAGAAGTACCAACCACAGAAGCCATCAAAGACTCTAGGGACGGTCCATCATCTGAGGTAGCTGGAGAATTTGCGATAGCAGCGGCTTGCGAAAATTCGCTTTCGAGCTCACCACTGCCCCGAGCGACGTCATCAGTAGCTGGAGCTTGATTCATGCGGTTCATACAGTTCTGCACTTCGGGCAAAATCTGTCCGGTCTCCTGCATTTGCTTCAGAGCAACACCAGCAGACTCTCGATCAAATATGCCTTCTTCAATCATCTGTTGCACAGTCAAGGCGACATGCAGCATCTGGTCTGAAACATAGCCTTGCTCTACCATCACTTCGCCAATTGGCCGTTCGCTCAAAAGACCAAGCTCTAAGCAGCTCATCACATCAGTTTCATTGAGAAAATTGGCCATGACAAGCAGTTCGCCAATGCGAACAGTCTTCTGCATAGTAGGTCGCAGAGACAGATCAGCATATAAACCTTGATTACCAGAAAGCGAAGCACCCGCTTTTGTTGCCTCATTGCGCAGAGCATCTAGGGCTTCCTGACGCGCCATCATATCGTCACGTACGCGCACCTGTAGCTCAAGAGCAACGCGCAAAAGTGAATCAGGCATTGAGCCATTAAGTACTAAAATGCGACCGAGAGGAAGGCCAGTAGCCAGCGAGCGCTGCATCGCCGCACCAAAGACAGCTTTATTGATGATGCCAGAATCCATTAATAGTTCGCCGAGACGATTGGTTTGAGTGGAAGCCTGTTGCTCGATAGCCAACTCTTCCTTAACCAGGTCCTGGAAATTAGCACCACTCTTAACTGAAATCTTCAAACATCGAGCAGCCAGATTCATGTCAATAACTTTGTCACGCAACATCGACTGAGCGTCAACCGCCGACTGCAAATCGCGGTGGTTGATAAATCCTGACATCGTTAACATCTGGCCGATATGTAAATGCTTAGTTCCAGCCGAACGGGCAGTGTCATCCAGTTGCTTCTGGGTAATTACCCCGGCCTTGACAAAGAGTTCACCAATTAAAATATCGGTTGGATAGCTTCTTGTTGTAGCGTTTTTCTTCAAAAAATCGAATGGCGGCACGGCTTCCCTCGGTCTACTCCCAGCTCCAAATACATATATGAACTATAGCAATACGTTCCCCCACAGGAGGCCTCTCTAACTCTTAGCGCCCATTGCTGTTGCAATGTTTTGCACAATTGGCATAAGAGCTGGCAACTCCTGCCCCAGATTAAATAGCAACTCTATATTAAACGATTAGAGAGGGTAGATAGGAGATGTTAGCAACCCCCATGAACATTTATCAGCAATGCCCAACACCCAGAACACAGACCTGCCCGAAACTGCACTGGCAAAAGTGCTAATAGTAGAAGACCACCATGCAACTATGGACGGCCTATTTCTTGGCCTCTCCCACGTTCCAGGCCTGACGGTAGTAGGAACAGCCAGCACAAGCGATGAGGGCCTTAGGTTGATGCGCCAACATCAACCAGATGTCACCGTGTTAGATTTGCACCTACCTGGCTCAATGGGCCCCAAGGCGACAATAGAAGCCTTCAGAGAGGCAGCCGGTGAGCATACCAAGTTGATAATCTTTTCGGCCGAAAGCCGCATGGCCTTCATCCAATCAGTTTTAGCCATGGGCGTTTCAGCCTACCTGCTCAAATCTGAACGTGTGGCAAAAGTTGCCGAGACAATTCAAGCAGTACTTTCTGGACAAACTGGTCTGATTTCAGACGAAGTAACCAAGACCTACAAAAAGATCACCAGAGCAGAGATGGAAGTATTAACCATGCTCGGCCGCGGCATGAAATACCAAGACATCGCCGATCATCGCTTCACCTCCGTAGCAACAGCCCGCAAACAATGCGAAACACTGCTGCTGAAACTCGGCCTAGAAACCCGCGAGCAATTAATTGCCTGGGCTGTACAAAATGGCTTCGGCAGCGTTGACATGGAAAATTGAGCACCTGATTCAAGATGAATGACTTTCTCAAACAATTTTTTCGCGCCCAATCAGGTCAGGATCTACCCGAAGAAGGTATTCTGCCAGGCGTAAAGGCGCGACAAAACTCTGAAAACCAGAAACGATTTACTGAACAGCAAGCCATCAGCGATGAAGTAAATGGTGAGTACCTACAAAAACAAGCAGAAGAACTATCAAAAGCTCTTAGAAACCATGCCGGTCAATATATCCGAACCTTGTCTGAGTCAATGCCTAATTTGCATTTGACCGTCAGCGATCCCCAAAGAGTGCCAGAACCAACAAACTGGTTACCTCGCGCTGAACAAAGAAACCTGCAAAACAAAAACAGCCCATCTTTTTACAGCCGCTGGAAAGTCTCGGGCGGCGGCAATGTTCTTTCGGTCAGGGCGACCAAAGGACTGATTGAATTTTTCGTCGTACCAGACAAAGAAGTGCCGCACATTACCATGAGCGAATTTGGTTCGCGCTATCGCGGTAAATTTTTATACGTTGAGACCCGTGGCGGCAATGCTAGTGGCAGCGGCAGCGGGATGGCCTGGAAGCACGAAGGTATGAAGCTCAACGCTGAGCAAACTTGTCGTTTTGTCGAACATCTTATCGACGAATTAGCCGTGGGCAAAGAGCGCGTTCGCAGCAAACCATTTCCTGAAAAAATTCTGCCCACCTTAGAAAAGCAATTAGAGATTGAAAAAAACAATCTGCTTTTCAAGCTTCTCAATCAGCAAGAAGAACTGAAAAACCAGTTGGCGCGCGACTTACACGACAGTGTCATCGCCGACTTAATGATGCTCAAGCGCTACTTGTCAGGCGACAAGAAGCTCTCAGCCGAAGAGACTATCGAGATTGTCGACGAAGTAGTCGTACAACTGCGAGACATCGTCAACGAATACTCGCCAAGACAATTGCAAGAATGGGGTTTGCAAGTAGGAGTTGAAGATCTACTCGAACGCATTTCCAGGCGCACCGGATTGACAATCGATTTCAAATTCAGCGGCGAGCTGCCAAAATATCCCGACTTAGTTAGCCTGCACATATTTAGAGTAATTCAAGAAAGTCTCAACAATATTGAGAAACACGCTGGTGCCTCGACCGTTACAGTCGACATCCGCGCCTCCTCTCACGGCATCAGCACATTTAAAGTTACAGACAACGGCGCTGGCTTTGACGCTGCCCAAGTGCGCCTTGAGGCTGATGGCTCGCATAGCATGGGCTTAGAGGGCATGCGCGAAAGAGTAGAGCTAATTCGCTGCTTCTATCCTTGTCAGATTGCAATCGAATCAGAAAAAGGCCAGGGCACTACAATTACGCTCACTGTTTCTCAGCCAAAATAACTTTTCAATGCAAATAGCTCTGCAACTCAAATTAAATCGCCCCTTCAAATACATAAGGTCCAAATTCTGTGCACAAACTGCCATTCAAACCCGCGGCATTCCTAACCACATCTTTATGCCTGACAATCGCTTACTGCGCTAGCGGCGTTGAAACAATAGGCGTTTCGCCAGCCGTTGCCGCACCGACAAAGAAAGATTTTGCACCTTACATGAAACTGGTACAGAATAAAATCAAGTGGACGCCCCCAGCAAAAACCACTGTCAATAGCGTTTCAGTTACTTTCACAGTAGGAAAGACTGGCACAATAAGTGCAGTGAAAGTAAAAGAACCAACGGCAGATCCAGCTGTAGACCAACTGGCAATTGCAACCATTCAAAAAGCAGCACCCTTTCCGCCACTGCCTGCTGGTGAAACATCCCTGGAAATAACTTTTACTCTGCCCTGCCAACGGGGTGTCACTGCCAATGGCGTAGATTTAAACCCTTACAGCAACGAAGTTTTCAAACGCATTCATGCCGCTTGGTGGGTGCCCAAGCGGCTTTTGTTTATGCAAGTCGGCCTCAGTTACGAAATCAACAAAGATGGCAGCCTGGGAAAAGTCTCAATTGATAAATCTTCCGGCGACAAAAATGCCGATCGCTTAGCTGTGATTGGTGTCAAAAGAGCGGCACCATTCAAGCCATTACCAGAAGGAGTCGAGGCGCCTCTCAAGCTAAGTTTTAACGCTGGCTTCAAAGACGAACACGACAAAAACTTCTATATTTGGAACGGCGAACGCTTTAACATGGGCCAATCATATACAACCGCTGGTGGCACTGAAGTTGGACACAAAGACAACACCACCGAAAAAGACAAAGCATTTCACTTGCGCAAAGAAGAAGCCTTGATCAAAATGGCTGACATTGACGAGCAAATCGAAAAAGAAAGCAAAGCAAACCCAGACAGCATCAAACTAGTGCCTCTGCTTGTTCAGTATGCCGGACAAGACAGGCTGATAGAAGAACATAGCGACGCCCTCGCTAAACTAAAGCAAGCTCTCGCCATCTCTAGAAAAAGTCCACAAGGCAATGAAAAAGAGCTGGCCCAAAGTCTATGCGCACTAGCAACAGTTGAATACAATCTCGGCCATGTACAAGAGGCAGAGCCACTGCTAAAAGAAGCGATAGAAATCAAAGAAAATGTTCTAAAAAGCAAAGACAAAGAGCTAAAAGATTTGCTAGAGACATACGGCCGCATGCTCTACAAACAGGGCCGAGTTAAAGAATACGAAGAAGTGAGTAAGAAAGCTAGAGAGATAACTACCATCTAACTACAGGCAACGGGCGCAAGAATCTGCTAGAAAAAATTACGAGAAAGAATCTACTAGCAAGTAGCTGCCAGCGGTAATATCAGCTCAGAGCTTACGTTGAAAAAAGTCTTCAATATCTTCGTGCTTAATCACTCCATCACCGGAAAGATAAAGCGAGGTTTTGTCTTTGGCGGCCTTGTACCCCACAGGCTTGGCATAGAACTTGTTGTCTAAAGGCTGTTTGGCAAAGGCCTTCAATTCAATGATTTGAATCCATTTATCACTGGTACCAGAAAACTTCTTCTGACCCCACCACTTTTTAATTACACGGCGCCCCAGGCCAACAGGTAGCCCCTTCGGCGCACGCCTTGAGGAAGTCGCAGTATCTAAAGAAGAAGAAGAAGAAGGCGTCCGCAGTTCATCACCAGTGAGCCCAATCAAAGCACACCAATGCCTTTTCACGGCTGTGGGAATGGGCTGCTCATCGATATAAACCACCTCCGCTTCACGGCGAGTGCGTTTTAACTTAGCGAAGTCGGGTGCCTTCAAATTAGTTCCTGGCAAATAATTTGTATAGCGACGCAAACGCAGTTTCATATCAGAACCAGCGAGATGTTCGACCTCGGGTGGATCTCTAAAAATACAGCGATTCGGCCCATACTCAGCCTGCTCATCTTTGGCGTACTTTTCGAAAGGCAGAAGCAAATAAGTTTTATTGTCTGGATTCACCATCCAAACATTCTCAGGCTCATCAGCAAGCCAAAGAGCATAGCCCTGCTTACAAGTGACCCGCAGGCCAACCTTGCTCAAGTAAACCCTAGACTGATTGAACATGTCGCCACTAAGTGACAAAACAATCATTGGTGAAACTGTCATAGCAGCGTTGGCTCTGGGCTGCTCAAAGGCTGTACTGACAAACAGCAGCACAGCACAAGACAAAGAAATGAATGGATTCCTGTTCATAGCTGTCACCATACGGTAGACGACCACAGATTCCTAAGTACTACAGTACCCCAAAAAAGTCTTACAAGGCAAGTTGAAAGAGAATAGACAGCTTAGTGGTCTTTAATGGAAGTATCAGGAAATTTAAAACTGAACCTATCGCTTATCTGCCGCGTCGGAGAAGCACAGCCGCTGCCATTGGAGACAACGACTGCATGCCATCGAACCCAGCCACACCCTCACAACCAAAACTCTCAAAAGAACTTTCTGCAGCGGTCTTACTACTGCTCGTTGCTCTACCGCTGAACATTGGCGTTGCCATTGCTGCTGGTGTACCAGCAGAAATCGGCCTCTTCTCTGGCTTTATAGGCGCAGTAATAACCGGAGGCCTATCACGCTGACCCACCCTGGTATCAGGACCAGACGCCGGCATCGGCGCTCTTGTTGCCGAGATGTTACACAAACATGGCCTGGCCGCCCTTGGCCCAATTGTCCTAATTGCCGGCTTGCTACAACTGGCAATCGGTCTAAGCAAGCAGTCGCGCTGGTTTCGTGCGGTATCACCGGCAGTAGTGAGCGGCATGTTAATAGGCATGGGGCTGCTAATTATCTTCTCGCAATTCCACATCATGCTTGATGATGCCCCAAAAGAAACCGGCTTTGCCAACCTGCTAATGATTCCTCAGGCTTTCATTGCCGGCATTAACCACAGCGCAGCACTACTGGGCCTGGCCTCGATTTCTATTGCCTACGGCTGGTCAAAGCTAAAACTTCCAATAGCCAAAATATTGCCACCGGCCCTAGTTGCAATAGTAATTGCAGCGCTAGCCGCCGAACTGATGCACCTGGGTGTGCAAAAAGTGCAACTACCTGCCGACCTGGGCATAACCTGGCTGCACAATACACCCGACTACTTCAAGCAATTTATCGACCCAGCAATCTGGCTCTCGGCTATTACGCTAACATTCGTCGTCAGCGCCCAAACCACCATAACCGTTAAAGCCCTTGAGACCGCAAGCAATGGACAGGAGCGCTTCAACTACGACCGCGAGCTGATCGCCCAGGGCGCGGGTAACGCACTAAGCGGACTGATCTGCGGCCTCCCTATTGCTGGAGTACTTTTACGCAGCTCAGCCAACAGGCAAAGCGGTGCCACAACGAAAATTCCCAACCTGGTACACGGCTGGCTAATGCTAATAGCTGCCATTCTCTTCCCTCGCTTACTCGAATACATTCCCACCTGCGCCCTGGCTGCCATTCTGGTTTTCATCGGCGTGCGCATGGTTGCCGAGATCAAAAAAACAATTGTGGACTATCCCAGGGAAGAAAAAATACTACTGGCATTGACAGTGATTGCCATTCTCGCCACCAATCTCTTCACTGGAGTTGTAATCGGACTAGTTGTCGCCATTGCCAAAGAGCTATACAGACTAATGCATCTGAAAGCAACCTTGATACAGCCAAACGATCGGGGCATATACACGCTAAAACTCTCTGGGGCAGCCACATTCGCCCACATTCCATACCTGCTTAGTTTAATGGAAGAGATAAAAGATAAGGCAGAACTGCATGTTCACTTAGAAGAAGTGACATACCTCGATCATGCCGTACTGCAAATGTTTATGGAATGGGAAATGGAGCATCGAGAAATGCTGGTAATCGACTGGAGCACCGCTGGCAGTGCTTCATCCAAACAGCCGGAGCTAAAGAGGAGCCTAAAGCTGCCGTACTTATTTGGCAGGAGGCCGCAAGTTCACGACTGACGAAGTAGACATATAGACAGCGATTGAGGCAAGGTAATGAACGCAGAAAACACCAGCAACAGCAATAACAATCGAACTGAAAGCACAATCAGGCTTTTGGTTCCAATTAAAAGCTTCGACTATGGCGAAACCGTGCAAGACATACTCTTTGCCAATAAAGACTTGCCATTCGAGACCATAGTTCTCTTGCACGTTATAGAAAACAATGTGCTCGACACCCCTGCCTACACCCCCATGGAAGCCATCAGCAGACTGAGCGAACAAGACCGCAAGACCAGAGAAGCGCGTGCCTTCCTCGAAGAAATAGCTGCCAGGGTGAGAAACTTTGCTAATGCCGAGGTGCTAAGTCAAGTTATCGTGGCCGATGACATCGCCGATTGCATAATTAAACAAGCAGAACAATACGACTGCAATCTGGCAATTCTCTTAGCCGATACCTCGTCGTTCAACCAGGGTTGGTTCACCACCAGCGTCCTAAAAACGGTCCTAAAGAAAGCGCCCCTAGACTTGCGTGTGCATGTTATCCGCCCTGCAGCCGACGAAGGCCTGTCGTTTGGCCTCAAGTTGCGCTAGAAGCGCTAGAAGCGCAAAAAATACGAAGCAGAGACCACGGCCTGGTTAGCCCGCGCGATTCAATCATAATGGCAAATGTGCTATAGATACTCCTGACAAACAGGAATCGCCATAGTCCGCGGAAGTGTCGGGAGCTACAGTGTCAGCAAAAGAAGCAAAAGCTAAAACAGCAAAAGAAGAACCAAAAGAACAATCAAAAGCATTAGCCAACCAATGGTATGCCGAATTCTTTCAAGGGATGTCGCTAGAGCTGTGGCGCAGAGCTATTCCTATCGAACAAACCGAAGAAGAAGTAGCCTTTTTACTCGAAACTCTTTCAGCGCCACGAGGCAGCAAGTTACTAGACGTACCTTGTGGCAACGGCAGACTCAGCCTGCCTCTGTCGCTAATGGAATACAAAGTAACCGCAGTGGATTTCGCTCAAGCATTTATCGAGCAAGCAAAAGAATCAGCTCGGGCACACAAAACCAAAATTGATTATATTCAAGGCGACATGCGCCAACTGGCATTACCGCAAGAGTATGACGGCGCTTTCTGCATGGGCAATAGCTTTGGCTACTTTGATCGCGCCGGCACCAACGAATTTTTACAAGCTATTGGCAAAAGCTTGAAGAGCAAAGCCCGCCTGGTGATTGACTCGGCCATGATTGCTGAGTGTTTTCTCGTCAATGGTGGCGAGAAAGAATGGCTTCAGGTCGGCGATATGTACATGCTCATAGAAAACCAATACAACTGCCAAAGCAGCACCGTAAAAACGGCGTATACCTACATCCAAGATGGCAAGAAAGAAGTGCGCACGGCCAAGCATTGGATTTATACAGCCGGTGAACTCTGTCATATGCTAGAAGGCGCAGGCTTCTCTGTACTAGAAATGTTGGCATCTACTGACCTAGAAGCGCCAGAGCCATTTACTTTAGGCGCCGAGAAATTGATTTTAGTGGCAGAAAAGAAGTAAAGATCGAAATAATAAGCGCCAGTAATCACTATAGGCTGCCGCTGCTATACTGATTGCCCATTCGCTTAAGTTGCCCAGAGTGCTTTTGATGTTTAAGGTAATCAGTACGGTAATCAGTACGGCAATCAGTTTTGTAATCTGCTTAACAGCGGCCTGCCCTGGGCATGCGGCCGATGGCAACGGCGACCAAGAGTTCAAAGGAAACACCGGAAACAAACAAAACAAAAGATCCACGGGAAACACGGACACTACAGGAATCAGCGTTGAGCACCTCAAAGCAGCAAGTGGTGTTGCCTATCAACTATTTCCACAAGGTAACTTTGTCTTCGAATTCTGCATAACCAGACCTTCAACAACAGATAGCGATATCGTTCTTTGCATCCCGGCAGCTTTTACCAGACACGACAACAAAGTTGACGGAGTATTCATTAGTAATGGTGTAATCGGCAACGCCAGTGCCATTAATCATGAGCTGGGCGGCGCTATGGTAATCGAGAACGGCCAGTGCAAACTACTCGCCACAAACAAAGCCACAACGCTCTCAGCGGCATTTCTAGAATCAGTGCAAAAAGCAAAAGGCTCTCTCTTCCAGCAATTTCTGATTGTACACAACGGTAGCCCTGCTACATTTCGCGACCAGAGTAAGTTTCAGCGTCGGGCTATTGGACTGACTAAACAGGGTACTTTTAAAATCTTTGAAAGCGACAAGGCCATTACCTTCAGCACCTTCAACAACGACCTGGCGGCCCTGGGCGTAAGCGAAGCATTATACTTCGACATGGGCGCCTGGGACGAAGGCTGGTATCGCGCTGCCACCACTGGCAGAACCATTACAATTGGCCAGGATCGCTCCCGTACCGATAGACAAAGTAACTGGCTAGTACTGAAGAAGGTGAAAAAGACATGAGTTCGCCAGAGAAAACTTCACTTGAGCAAAGTGCGCAAGGTAACCAACAAAAAGAGCCAAGCCTGATCGAAAAAGTACGGCGCTACCGCTGCCCCGGGTGCGGCGCCGACCTGCTTTTCGAGCCTAAAGATGGCGCCCTCACTTGCCAGTATTGCCAACACAAAGAAGAGATAGCCGAGAGCAAAGAAGCAATTGTCGAATGCGATTACGAGCGCTACTTAAAACTTCTGCCAGAGCAATTAATCGAACTTGCTCCTGACACCCTTGAAGTTGACTGCAAGAGCTGTGGCGCCAAAGTCACTTTCACTCCGCCTGTTACAGCAAGTCAGTGCAGCTTCTGTGGCGCCGCTCTTGTAGCCCAAGCCAAATCGCCAGACCCAATACTGGCACCAGCTGCAGTTCTTCCTTTTCGCATAGAGAAAAGTGCCGCGACTGAGGCAATCAAAGATTGGATTGCCACCCGCTGGTTTGCTCCCGATGCATTGAAGCGCTTTGCAGTACCTGGCGGCATCTCGGGTATGTATATTCCATTCTGGACTTACGATTCGCACACAACCAGCCACTACACCGGCCAACGCGGTGAGTACTACTATGAAACCGAATACTACACCGAGACAGATTCGAATGGCAACCAGGTACAAGCCAGCCGACAAGTGCGCAGAACGGCTTGGTATCCAGCTGCCGGCACAGTGACACGCTGGTTTGATGATGTTTTGATTTCGGGCACCAAGTCACTACCGGCCAAGGCACTCGCTGAGCTAGAGCCCTGGGACCTACCAGAGCTAAAGCCTTTTGATCCAGCCTTTCTGGCTGGATACAAAGCCGAGCGCTATCAGGTCACTTTATCTGAGGGCTTCGAGAAAGCGCAGACCGTTATGGCTCGGGTAATAGAAAACGATATTTGCTATCAGATTGGCGGGGACGAGCAGAGAATACTGTCAGTGCAAACGCAGCATGCTGCTATTACTTTCAAGCACATTCTGCTTCCTGTCTATGTTGGCGCTTACCGCCTGCAACAGAAACTCTATCAAGTTGTAGTTAATGCTCGCACAGGAGAAGTGCAGGGTGAGCGCCCCTACAGCTGGATCAAAATTACTCTGTTTACTATCTTTGTACTTTCGCTGCTCTACTCAATTTGGTGGGCAGTGCAAAAGCCTTGAGCACCTAGTAATGCATTAATGCAAACTATGATTTACACTAAGTCCAATCTTAGCTTGTAATGCTATATAGACTTTACACTAACCGACGCGTACAATAGTGATAATTCTAATTATCATTAAATTGATAATTGCACCTTTTTGCAAAGCAGAATATGCATTATGAACATTGAATCTTATCTCACTGACGAAGCAATCCTGAAAGAAATTGGTCATCGCTTATCTCAACTGAGGCTAAACCGCAACCTCACCCAGGCTGAGGTAGCCGAAGAAGCTGGCATCACCCGGCCGACTCTTGCCCGAATAGAGAAGGGACTGCCAACCGATTTTGTTAGCCTTCTTCGTCTCATGAGAGCGCTTCACCTGACCGAAAGACTTGAAGCACTAATTCCATCTCAATCGATTAGCCCCGTAGAGCGCGCCCAAATGGAGCGCGATCACCGGCAGCGTGCGCGCAAGCGAAACGTCTCGACTAATCGTGGCTGGAAATGGGGCGACGAATGAGTAATGCTTGGGTCAACCTCTGGGGCACCACTATTGGTGCCGTAAACTTGGAGCAACCGGGTGGAGTTGCTACATTTCAATACACTGACCAATTTGGATCGAGCGGCATCAACGTAGCCCCTCTAACGATGAGACTTTCACGCGAAGTATTCTCGTTCCCCGATCTCAACAAACAATCGTTCTACGGCCTGCCAGGAATGCTAGCAGACGCACTACCAGACAAGTTCGGCAACGCTGTTATTGATGCATGGCTCGCCTCGCAAGGGCGCTTGCCCGGATCGTTTGATGCTGTTGAACGCTTGTGCTACACCGGAAAGCGCGGCATGGGGGCACTCGAATTCGCTCCACCACAAATGACCATGGATGAATCGAAAGCCGTCGATATGCCCGAACTAGTAGACCTAGCCAGTCAGATATTGACAGAGCGAGAGCATTTCGCAGGCTCACTAGCTGGTTCAAGAAGCGAAAAAGAAGCGGCAATGCTCGACATCGTCAGAGTGAGTTCCTCGGCCGGCGGCGCTCGCGCTAAAGCACTAATTGCCTGGAACGAAAACACCAATGAGATTAGGTCAGGACAAGTCAAGGCACCAGAAGGCTATACGTACTGGTTGCTAAAATTCGACGGTATAACCAACAACAAAGACAAAGAGATAGCCGATCCTTCTGGTTACGGCCTGGTTGAATTTGCCTACTATCTTATGGCCACCAGAGCCGGAATAGAAATGACCCAGTGTCGAATTTTGCAAGAGAATGGCCGCAGTCACTTTATGACGAAGCGCTTTGATAGAACAGATCTTGGCGACAAAATTCACATGCAGTCTCTTTGCGGCATGGCGCACTACGACTTCAACCTTGCTGGTGCTTATTCCTATGAGCAGGCAATGCTAGTGATGCGCCGCCTGGGACTCGGCATGAAACCTATAGAACAGCAGTTCCGTCGAATGGTATTCAATGTGCTTGCAAGAAACCATGACGATCACACAAAGAATATCGCTTTCCTTATGGACCGATCGGGAAATTGGTCATTATCACCGGCGTACGACCTGATATACAGCTGGAACGCCCAGGGCGAATGGACAAACCAGCATCAAATGTCTATTAATGGAAAACGCGACAATTTCACCATTGACGATCTTCTGGTCTGTGAAAAGGCTGTGTCACTGAAACGTGGTCGCGCAAAAGAAATTGTGAGGGAAGTTCAAGAAGTGGTGGCGCGGTGGCCAGAGTTTGCTGCTGAAGCCGGTATTGGCGAAGAGAAAGCCAAGCAGTATGCCCGGGGTCATCGCCAGATCAAAATTGATTGAGTAAAACCAATTCATCACAAACCGCCAACCGCCGCACAGGAGCAATATCCTTACCTGTCTCAAATCAATGGCCATGCAACTTTCTCTCCATTTGCCGATCTCTTTCAGCCAATCGTTTTTCTCCCATCTTTTCGTATATACGGCCCCGCAAGTAATACGCCCAGTAGGCTTTAGGTTTAAGCTTGAGCAAGGCATTACAGTCGGCGATGGCTTGCGGATACTGCTTTAGATTCTCAAAGGCCGTCCCTCTATAGTAATAACTCTCCTCGACCAAAGCCCTATCTAAGGTCATCGCTTTGCTGAAAGCGGCAATTGCCAATCTCTCTTCGCCATGAGCCAGATAGAAACGCCCCGCCCGATACAAATGCATAGCAGATTTTGAGGAGCCCTCATTAGGCTCGAAAATTATTCGTCTAGCTGGATAGTCGAAGGTAACCGACCTAAACCCGCTAAGAAAGTCGTTGCCTAGAATAACCTCATCAGCCGCCTGAGGAGCCTCGGCCGCCGGGTAGACATCAAAAATTGGCGCTTCAAACTCGGCAGCGGCAATGCTAACACTTTTAAAGCGAACAAATTCGCTTCTCAGCTCACCTAGCCACGGCCCAAATATATGCTCCTTATAGTCCAATTTTTTCGTCAAAATAGGCTTTAGGAGTGAGTCGGCCGACAGACTAAAAGGGCATCCTGTATCTAGCAGTGCCGCAACCTCCAATTTCCCATCCAACCTGACACTACAATGCGGTCGATGATGGCGCATCCACATCGGCACGACAATTGCATTCTTCGATTTTCTTTGCGGGGACGAGCTAGCCAAAATTACTTGATTATTCTTATAGTCGACTGTAACCACAAAATTCTCCAAGATATTGCCGCCCAAAAATCCACTGATAGAATTATGGCCAACCAGTCCATCATCGACAGCCATGGCCACATTCGACAGGGTTAGAACGCCCAGTTTCAAATCTCTCGCACGGAAAGACCCGAACTTATACTCACTTCCGTTAGCATAGGTGCCGCGCAATTCAGTCTTATCGATATCAGCAATACCAGGCATTGCCTGTTTCCACAGATCCGAGTGGCCACAACCAGTATCAAGCATTAACCGCAAGGAATGGCCATTGACTTGCACTGGCACATGGAAGTGACCACTGTCATCATATTGAAATGGCAAAACAACGGCCCTGCCATGAAGTTGATTATTGATTCTCTCTTGAGGTCTCTCATCAGCCTCATAAAGTTTATTGATTTCTACCAATGGAATGCAACGGTCCATTTGGAGTCGATCGCTGGGGCTAGCAAGCTCGTTGACTTTTCGGAAATCAGAGAGAGCTTGCCCGTGCTTTCCAATTCGTTCATAGACTCTTGCTCGAGAATACCACCGATATGCATCATTGCGGTCACGCTCTAGAAGCTTGGTCCGCAGCTCAAGCGCTTTGTCACTCAATCCAAGTTCTTCGTAAGCATCAGCAGCAGTAAAACACGCATACTCAGAAGCAGAATCTAGCTTCATTGCCATGTTGCAATCGGCAATGGCATTTTGGAATTGCCCCAGTCCGTAGTATGCGGAACCACGGTACTCGTAGGCGTCTACCGACTTTGGCTCAATTCTAGCGGCAGCAGTCAGATCCAAAATCTGTTTTTGAAATTGACCGAGACGTTGATAAGCGTAGGCGCGCAATAAATATATGTTTGAAACCTGAGGAGCTATTTTGATAGCAGTAGTATAGTCAGCCACAGCTCTTTCATAATTACCTTGAACACAGTATACATAACCGCGTTCGCTGTATGGATCAGCCTCGGCCGTGAGGCTCAAAGCTTTGTTGCAGTCTAGGACAGCGTTCTTATATTGCTTCAAGTTTAGATAGGCAGCAGCACGATATAAATAGAATTTGTAGTTCCTCGAGTCAAGCGCGATTGCCTTGCTGCACTCTTCAATTTCTCTTCGATAACTCTCTAGTCCGTCGTAAGCTAGGCCTCTCATGGCATAACCTAAAGCCAACCTTGGTTGCAATGCAATGGCCTTAGTGCTGTCGTTAAGTGCGTCATGATAGCGCCTAGTATCCACATAATTTGCGGCCCGGTTTGCATAGGCCAGCGCATTCCTCGGTTGTTTCTTTATCAAGGTATTTAAGCAAGCTATAGCAGCATCGTTCTTATTTTGATCTCTCAAAATTTGTGCTTGCTTCAATAGATCAGTCGACGGGGCAGCAGCTGCGATGTTCGTCTGTGAAAACGCAAAGATTAGAACTATGGCAAAATGCGCTGCTTTGATCAAAATGTGTTTTTCAAACCGCAGCATGCAGCACCGTCCATAATCTTTGCCGACATGCTACTGATTGTCCCACAATGCAGCGGGTAGAATAACAAAATGCAAACAGAACCAAGGTCTAGCTCATTGAACCCAATACCGCATGATCCAGACGAAATAGAACACCCGATTCCACCATCGCCTATTCGCATAGCTCGTCGAGCCCTTGCTCTTGCAGCGATCACCGCTCGGGCAGTAGTTGAGCGGGTGGAACCCGACGAAACACCTACTGAAAGAGAAAGACAACACAAGTCAATAATCACCTGGGCGACCAAGGTCGCTGCTTTCGACGAGCTCGAACCAGAAGAGAAGGAAATCCTTCAATCACCAATTGGCACGCTTAGTGAGCGAACGTGTATAAATTCTTCGTGGCGCATAGAAGGCCTAGCGGTACTGGCCTGGGCTCTCAATCTAATCCAGCAACCACTATACGATGAATCAGTTGATACTGGGCTTCTCCTTAATACTCTGTACGTATCAGCACAAGAAATAATCAAGGCTCCGAATTTGCGCACAGAGCTAGAAATTTTGTCCTATCACAATCAGCTATGGTCGCTTCACTGGCGACTTCGCGACTACTTAGTGAGTTCAGAAATTATGGATTTCAAAAAAGTAGGCCAAGAAGTCTGGTTTGGCCCACTCGATACATCGATGTTTAAAATGATTGACGGTGATTTAGCAATCTCGGGGCAAAAAATCGACAAAGCGCCAGCAGAGATCTTCAGTCATATCATGAGCGTGGCGAGGGAAAGGCATCACGCGGCGACTTGGCTCCTGGGGTACAATCCAATTTACTCTGAGATAGATACATCAACTTAGCCCTATAACAGATTTGACTCAAGGAGCAAGATCCAAAATGAAAAAAAGTGCGAAGCTCGATTAACGAGCAGGGCATAGCAGTATGCAAAAATTTGGTGCCAAATTAAGAAGAAGTATGAAGGGAAAAAGAAAGAGAACACAAAAAACTAAAGACATAGCCGTCTCAAATCTCAAAGCTCTCATAAAGGGAACTCCAATAAACAGCCAAACCAGTTGCTGCAATTGCAGCAAACCTAAACTCGGAAAAGTAAGCAGACCGTGCAAGTATTGACGATTTGAAAAGTGCAGATACATCACAAGACAAACGTTAATTGCGAAAATCAGGACCAAATCCCGCTTCTGCCTTCCCTCAACACGGAGAAAGGCGACGTACTCAGCCTTGATCATTCTTCGCGGCCCGAGAGCTGATAGCTCAGCCAATTTGGCGCGCAGTCTGATCGCGCTCAAACTACCAAAATAGACAATCGAAACAGTCACAAGCATTGCAGACAAATATATTTTGTTAAGGTCCAAAAGCTTTACCTGGTCAAACTGCCACAGCAGAAAAACTGAAAGAATTGAGACCACTGAAGGAATCAAATAATAGGCTAGAAAACTCCTTCCCACCTCTGCCCGTTCGACTTCAGCACAAAAGCCACCCAGCCCCATAAGGTATTCACCAAGGCTTACGTCTTTCAGAAAACGCTTGACCAGCCGATCGTAGACGCACGGAATCAGAGTTGCTACGAAGCCAACCAAACAGACTAAACGCAAATTCAAATCAGACAAATTGCCGAATGCCAAACAACCGTAGTAGAAAGAGAAGCTTGGTGCAAACCAAAAGAAAATAGGCGGCTTCGATGCACAAACTAAAGTAAAGAAAACGATAAACGCCATAGCCATGGTGATAATGCTTGCGTCTAACAAAGCGGCATTAACGACCAGCGAACGCATGCCTCCGCTAGGAACTACAAATTCACAATCACTGCTATTCTGACCGCTCAATTTGGATCTTCACTCAATCTTATATCCGTGGAACTTCAGCACCAGAAGCCTTGGTAGCTTTGCCCAACTTTAGACTCACTGGAAACACAGAACCGCTCTCCAATTATACTTCGCGACTGAAATCTAAAGTATCATAGCGATATGGCCAATCCAAAAGAGCGATACAGCGATAATGCAGAAGGTCAATTCTTTGTTGACCGCACTTGCATTAACTGCGACACCTGCAGACAACTGGCGCCACAGATATTCAGCGAACGGTCTGCCATATGCCACCGCATTTAATGCCAAAAGAATTGTACACCTAGACGACGCCGACAGCGCCCCAGGTTCAGAAATAGTTCTCGACATTCAGTCGGCCCAGCCAGTAAATGCCAGCCTTAATTGTGAATTCCTAAGCGACCTGGGTGAGCAATTGACAATAATACCCACACCAGGTCACACGAAAGGCCACATGGTCTTACTCTATCAAAACCACTTTACCTTCAGCTGGAGCTTCCCTGGCCACGGCCAACGCGTTCACCTAGATGAAGACGAAATGCACAATTAGATAATTGCTCTAGTGGCTAAAATGAAAATTTAGAATCAAGAGCTAGATCAGTCAACTTAGGCTGACTTCTCTAAATCCACATGCTCAGCTGGTTCTGCTTTCTTCTCTGGCGAATTAGAAGTGACTTTGCTATCTGGTCGCCCGATATGAGCACCAACTTCTTGTACATCCTTAGCCTCTTCTATGGCAGCAGTATCATCGCCCTTGGGCTCTTCAGTGGCGCCATCTTTTGGCTTTGCCTCTGCTGCCTTTGAATCCGCCGCCTTCGATTCCTCTGGCGCTGCAGCTGCTGGGGCCTTCGCCTTCTTAGATGCAACGGTCTCGCCCTCTTTAGGTGGAGCAGAGCCATCAAGCTCGTCTTCGGCCCCTCGATCCATTGGTGAGACTTCAGTACTTCCATCCATCGGTGCTTGCTTAGCAGGCTCGCCAGGGGCCTCAGCGTTCGACTCTGCTACGGATGTAGCTTTGACAAATTCGGCAATCGAATTATTCGCAGAGCTAGTATCAGTCTTCTTTTCTGTTTTGTCAGTCATAGCGCTTCCCTCTTTCCTCAAAGTCTTAAATTTCTGAGGGTGGCGACGGCCCTTGACCCAATTAGTTCCAAGGGGAATTCGCTGGTTAGAGCGAATTCCCCTTGAATTGAACGACGAGAGCTAACTAGCGCTCTATTTCTCGGTCTTTTCTCCAGACTTAGACTTCGACTTGAACTTAAACCAACCCTTAGACTTGGGCTTCTCTTCAGACTTCGACTCAGAAGCGTCACTCTTCGTCTCCGCCTTCGTCTCAGTCTTAGTTTCAGTCGTTGCCGCAGGTGCAGACTCAGGCTTCGCTTCAGATTTCGATTCAGAATCGCTCTTTGCCGGTGTTTCGGCAGGAGTAGCAGCTGGCGTTTCAGCCGGGGTTGAACCTGGTGCTGTAGCAGGTGTTTCAGCTGGGGTTTTAGCCGGAGTCTCAGCCGGTGTGGTTGTCGGAGTTTCGGTCGGCAACTTTTCACCAGGAGCGACATCAGTAGGCATATCCTCTGGTTTAGTCACATCTGGTTTAACCTCAGCTGGTTTAACCTCAGCTGGTTTAACAGCAGGTTTTTCGGCTAGACCTTTCTTCACGACATCCCAAGAGGTTCTGGCTTTACCAGAGCTGCGACGCAGACCTAGAGACTGCATCACTTGGCGATAATTCTTGCTACTTATCGTGTAATGCTCAGCTAAATAATCACAGATAGCAGGGGTCAAATCGTGCAAAGCGAAGAAATTGGCGAATTCAAATTGAGGATTTTTGCGCAATTCTTTGAAAGCTAGCTCCATAAATTCAGCCTGGTTTTTATCAGATGAACCAAGCTTTGGTGAGCTTGGATAGCCAATTTCTTGAAACACAATTGACTTGCCATTAGCAATCTTAGCCAAAGTCTCCATGTCTTGTTCGACTTGCTGCGGCTTCTTAGGCTTGTAGTTTTCCATCGGATAGTAGTTAAACATCAGCACGTCGCTCTCATCCAAGAGCTTCTGGGCCATGGCAGAAGGCTCTTTACCGTTGAGGAGATTCTCAGCGCGAAGAGTAATGCCAACCTTGCAACCGGGGAAAGTTTTCACAACCTCTTTCTTTGCCAGAGCAAAGAATTTCATAAAGCTATCCACTTCCTTAGGATGCTTGGCTAGATAAACATCAGCCTCGTTGCCAATCGAGAAGTAAGCAATATTGCCACCAGTAGTTTTCTTCAAGCGCGACAGTAACTGACCGAAACGACTGACGACCTTAGGGCTATCAAGCTTAGCCTTAGTCAAATCACTGGGCATGTTCTTTGTCGTGATATCGAAAACCTGCACACCCAAGAAGCGCTTTAGCTTAGGCGCATATTTGAGAGTTTTACCTAGCTGGGTAAGCGAATAGGTGCCCTTTGAAGGCTCCAGGTCAGCCCATGTTCCACCGTAAAAGATACCGCTAACACCAGCATCAACACACATTTTCATGGCATTCGTCTGGTCTTTAGGAGTGGCGTTCTCACCACCCTTAGGAAATGGAGTGATGCCAAAGCTAACAGCCTGAACAGGCAAGGAGCAAAATCCTAGCGAGATTGCCATGAGGAAAGAAGCGAGGCTGACAAGTGGCTTGCGTTTCATGGTTACATCTTTGTTCGCGCTGAATGCACTAATGGCGCTGGATTTGGACTGCATTCCGTACCTCCTAACAACTAATTACGCCGAACATTAAATCAATATCTTGACTTGATGAGGGATGCCGCCATCATTCTGACAGCCGCGCACCAATAATTCTAGCCATCTTTAGTTAGAAGGCACAATCGTAGCCTGAACGGCTTTATCGCCATTACGAAAGAGCCATGGCGGTATCGGATGCGGTGCAGCCCAAAGGCCCGCGCTACCAGCCTTTGCCTCAGTTTGCAGAGCTTGCAAAACGGTGTCACCGGCAGCAAATTTATCACTCCACCAGGCCAGACCTCGCTTTACCAACTCATGATTGAGATCGGCGCCATCGCTCAAGTAGATCTCGGCCACCAATCGGTTAAATTTGTCGCGTCCCTTGAAGTCAATCACTACATCTTTATGAGAGCAGCAGGCCTCAGTGAACTGCTTGGCCTGAGGGCCAAAGTCTTGAGCACCTTCGGGGCAATCCACTCCGTACAATATGATTTTCTCGCGCTTGCCGCCATGGTCGACCAACAAAGTATCACCATCATAAACAGTGAGCACACGCGCTTTGTACCGCTCAGCTTGGGCCGATTGCCCAATTAATAAACTAGAAGCGACTGCCAGCGCTAGAACCGTCAAAATATTCTTCTCTTGCAACTGCTTCACCTATTTTGCCTTCGCCAACGCTGCTAGCATTTGTGTAGTTTAGGTTATTATGACTTCTAACCTATGTCATACAATGTTTTTTGCCGCAGCAGCGGGAATCTAATATTTAAGCCTGACTGTGAACGGTAAATGAAAGACAGATTTGACTATCAAATAACCTTACTTAGCCTCGCCGTCATGGGCAACCTTTTCTTCCCAGGCCCCACGATGGCAAGCGAGCCAAGCAATAAGTCCACAGGTGAGCACGAATGGGTAATTACTCAAGTTCACAAGGATATTGGGCGCTCGAAAATACACTTCTCAAAAAATGCAATTAAAATTTGCAATGAGTCTTGGGGTTATTACCTTCTCTCAAAGGCGCCCGATTGGTCAGTTGTGACATTCCGCAATGACGACAAAATAGAATGGAAAACCACACGCAAGCAGTTTTATAGTTCGTATCCAGTAGACCTTAAAGCCATGCCTACAAATCATATAGGCCTAGCAAGATCAAAAGCAGTCGATGCCACCGGGGCCAAAAGCTGGGCCTACAAGATGGGCACACAAACCTTCTGGTTTATCGAACACCTAAATACGGCGCCAGAAGTTGACGCCCTGATTTCTGGATATTATGGAATACGCCCGCAAAAAGGTATTTTGACAAAGTATTCACTAATTTTCGACAAGCCCAAGGTAGCTGACACTGGCTGGCTCGGTGGCTACCAGCGCAGCGGCTTCGTTGAATATTTAACAACCCTTAGCTTCAAAGAGCTACCATACAACGCAAAAGATTTTGTAGCCCCTGTGGGCTACAAAAAGGCAACAGATCCATACACCATTACTACCTCAAAGGCGCAAAAGGCAAATGGTGACTCAGCGCTGATGGAACTAGGTCTTGGCGAAAAATTAGGACACTAGCCGAAACTTGCGGGAACTAGGGCAGAATAACCCCGTCCAACGCTCCGTAAACCACGGAGAGAACCAATGAACGCTCGCAAACTAATTGCCGCTTTTGCCACAGCAATGGCCCTATTCGGTTTTATTGCAATAATAAATCCAGCCCAAGCCAGAGACCACGACAGGCAACAATATCGTCAGACAACATCCAACCATCTAAGATTGGCCGACCATAATCGTGGACGGCAGGACAATAACTGGAACCGCGGCCGCAACAACAATAATAGAAATTGGAATAACGGCAAGCACAATGGCTGGAATAAGAAGCACTACAGAAATCGCAACTGGAACAATCACAACAACAGCAGCTGGAACAGAAGCAGAGGCAACAATCATAACTACAACCATCACTAAGAACGCGGTCAATGGTTTGCGTAAAAAACTAAATGGTGTCACCAATAGTGGCACCATTTTTCTTTGGTACTCAAAGAGAAAACACTAGATTCAAAAAGCATAGATAGAAAGGCCGACAACAAGGGTTGCAAGCAGGCACGATTTGAGACTTTTAATAAATTTACTAACGCTTGCTCTGCCAGCAATACACGCTTTGAAAACGCCCGCGAAAGCTTGGAGAAAGCCAGCCTCGGAACCTCAAGGCGACCTCGTCGTCGATTTTATTTGTCACCGCAGGAGGAACTTAAAATGAATGCCCAAAAACTACTGAGCACAGCCGCCGCAGCAGTCGCCATAATCGGCTGTTCTTTCGCCGCTGCGCCTGCAAATGCCAACGATTTCGAAAGACGATTGAATTTCCAAGCGATGCAAAATTATATGAACCAGAGAAGCGGATACAACAATCAGTATTATGGCAATGTCAATAATGCCTGGCGCAACAATCGCTGCAATAGCAACTGGAATAACAACTGGAACAATGGCTGGAGTAATGGTCGGAACTGGAACAACGGTCGTCACAACGGCTGGGGCAGGAAGTGGCACCACGGGCGGGGTCACCATCACTAATCCATATCAATCAGCCGAAATCAACCGAAACCAGCCAGATTGTCGACAATTGAAACCATTTTCATTCCCAAATTTGCAAGAAAACTAGCGGCAATGGAAACGATTTTCATACCCTTCAAATTTATTTGAAAAGCTTGATAGCACCGGAAACCCGGACTATTTCGCAGCTCCGGGATGCACCATTGCCGCCACCACAAATTCAACGGTTGACATAGCGATAGCAAGACGTTAAAACGATAACAGTCGACTCAAGTTAGCCGATGGATTTATTCGTTTCATTACCCATAAGAACTTTTACTAGTTCGTATTTGGAGCTGTATCATGTCTTGCGAAACACACAATAGCCACGACCACAAACACGGTAGCAACTGTGGTCATGTAGCCGTCAAACACGAAGATCACGTTGATTATGTTCATGACGGCCACCTTCATCACTTACACAGTGATCACGTAGATGAGTGCAAACTCTCTGAGTCAGCAGCTAACCCTGTTGCCTGCACACCCGAGCATAAGTGCGATGGTCATGACTCCAGCCACAAACATGGCGCCGACTGCGGACATGCTGCGGTTCCCCATGGCGACCATGTCGACTATCTCGTAAACGGCCACCTGCACAGCCCTTGCGGAACACACTGCGACAATCACGGCAGCCTAGCGGCGGCCTAAAGTTGAACCGGTAAGACTGTAGACTAGGCACAGGCGACTTTATAAAGCGCAGAGAGGCTCAAAATTCTCTGCGCTTTTGCATGTCGGCCTATAGCTGTGGTATACAAATCTAACTATGCTTTCAGTCACAGACAAAATTCAAATTCCACTGAGCGAATTTTCGTTCACCTTTGCACGCAGCGGCGGCCCCGGAGGCCAAAACGTCAACAAAGTGAACAGCAAAGCAGTAATGCGTTGGGCTATCAGCTCCAGCCCTAGCATTAGCGATGAAGTAAGGGCGCGTTTTGTCAGCAAGTACGCCAGCCGCCTAACCCTAGAAGGCGACCTGGTCTTAACTTCGCAGCGCTATCGCGATCAAATTGGCAACATCGATGATTGCCTGGCCAAAGTAACCGAAATGCTGCTCTCTGTAGCCCACAGACCCGTGGTACGAAAAGCAACGAAACCAACTCTCGGCTCTAAGATCAGAAGGGTCGAAACAAAATCGCAAAATTCAATCAAAAAGCAGCAACGCAGGCGTCCTTCTTCAGACGACTAGCATGAGAGCTACTTGAGAGCTACTTAAGTGCGCCTTCAATATCGGCCGACAAACTCTCAGGGCTTGCCATAGAGCCATAGAGCCTCAGCACTTTACCTTGCTTGTCCACCAAGAATTTAGTGAAGTTCCTATCAAAGTGACGGCGATCTAGCATGGCTAAAGTAGTAAATCAAGAACTTCTGAACACGCGCCAACCCATTGAGGATGTAGTCGTGCCTTTCAACAATCGCACGAAGAAGCCCAAGCCAACAATATCTAATACCCACCCGGAACTCTAAGAGGAATGGTATTACAAGAAAAACTGCGGATTTGGTCCTGAAGATTTTTCTTACGGTTCGACAGTCTGTGTCTGGTGGCAATGTAGCGCTGACAAAAAACACATTTGGCGGGAGTCGATATCAAGGCGTTGCGGCCGTGGCGACGGTTGTCCATACTGCTTACTCCGCAGGCCCACTGTGGCTACTTCGTTTGCTAAAACCAATTCACTTCAGGCTGTTTGGCCTGAATTAGCCAATGGCTGTCCAGGTTGTTGGGCTGAGAGCCGACCAGCGGCTTCTGTAGAGCTTCGAGCGAGGCAGAGAGAGGAGAGATTGAAGAGGGGATGGCGGCCTTGAGAAAAGAAGCCTTTGGCTAGAGCTGATAGAAGGCGCAAATAGACCTTGTAGTTGCAAAATGCTATTGCGGTTACTGATAGTTGAACCCTTAAAAATTCAGGTCGGAAGATTGTTGCGCAGTGGGCGGTTCTGACCATAAGCAATGGCGATAAAACATAGTGTGACCTGCTCCCCGAAAATTGACCCGTTGCAAAGGTGACAACTGCATTTAAAATTGAACCTAGAAAGGGGAGAAGTAAATGCGCAAAAGCAAACACACAGAAGAACAGATCGTGGCAATCCTCAAAGAGGTTGAGAACGGTAGCTCCGTCCTCGAAGTCTCTCGGAAACATAATCTTCAGCCACAGAGCATCTACCGGTGGAAAGAAAAATATGGCGGCATGCAAGGCTCCGACGTCAAAAAGTTGAAGTCGTTAGAAGATGAGAATGCCCGCCTGAAGCGGATGGTGGCAAACATGGCTCTGG
>JAUPUU010000454.1 GCA_030917395.1 Cyanobacteriota bacterium erpe_2018_sw_21hr_WHONDRS-SW48-000092_B_bin.40 | reverse complement strand
GGTCAACACGTCCCAAATTAGGGGTACAGCTATTACCGGACAGATTCAAGCGCGCTCGACCTCGAGCACGCCGACTAAATTTGCGCGCGAAAATTACTTCCCAAAAGGGTGGGAATCTTGTTTGGCGCAGTTTGTCGAGCTGTTCCACCCTTATGACTATATTTATCGGCCAGTAAATGGTGGCACATGGTCATCAGCCAATGAGAAGTGGCGGCTCACCGACACTGAGATAATCAAGGCCATCGCTTGCGCCAATGAGGCCTTCTATATTGGAACAAGGTCAGGAAAGAAGACCCGCTACGCGGTGCTCGACATTGACGCCAATAGCAAGTATCACAACAAGCCCCAGTTGGACCGCCTTTTGCATGCTTTATCAAAAGCCGGTTTGGCCAGGTCGTCATTATTCCGCTCAAGTTTTAGTGGCGGCTGGCACCTCTATATATTCTTTGAAGAGCACGTAAACAGTGCATTGCTGCACCGCCAGCTTGTTAGTTTACTCAAGCTCAGTGACTTCGAAGTATCGAAGGGCACCCTCGAAGTGTTTCCACACCCTGGCACTGCGTCGAAGGGCATGGGGCTGAGACTCCCTCTTCAACACGGTTGGGCTTGGTTGAACAAGCGCGATCTCGAAGTAGATCACGAGCGCTTTGAGATGAGTGCCACCAAAGCGCTCGAATGGTTTCTTGATTTGCTCGACTCAGATGCCAATCCTACTGTCGCTTTTAAGCAGATGGTAACTCGCATCGAGGAATTAGAGAAGCGCAAAGCTGCCGCCCGCGCCCATGGGATCAATGACAAACCGGACAATGTTATCCAGATTAAGAAGTCCGCTAAAGTCGCACTAGAAAGTGAATACAGCGTCTTTGTTGGTTCAGTATTTGGGCACATCCCGTCTGGCATGAACGCAGAGAACTGGAACAAGGGCCGCACCTTTCACAAGGACGGGCTGACCGGCCCATCGCAGCGGGCTGAGGCCATCTTCTGCTTGGGCCACTATTTCTTCTATGGCGACCCTAGCCGGAACTTGCCAGCTCTGGGCTATGGTTTTGAGGAAGAGCGCAATTGGGCTATCAAAGAGTACCTCGATGCTAGGCACAATGGATATTCGACGGATATAAATCGGGGGCGGGCTGACGCCACCGCCCAGGTCAATAGAGCGACTTATTGGCGGCCAGCTCACAAGAAATCGGTGGAGCCTAAAAAGTATTCGGCAGTTCGCCCCATTTCATGGGTGCGCGAAAATGCCAACCGCAAAAGTGACGCTCGGAAGAGAATTCAGGACGCCCTGGCTGGTATCAAAAAGCTCCAGCGATCATTCACTACTGTTGAATTGCAGCAGGCGGCTAAGTGCTCCAGGGAGACTCTATACAATCACCGGGACATCTGGCTCGCCGATTATGAGGATCTCTCCGCTGGCTTCTTTGCAAATTGTACGTACGAATATAACGCTGTGGTGGAGGCTGCTTGTCCGGAAAGCAAGCCTCCTTCCACTGACTCTCAAAAAATTACGCCGCCGGGGCTTCTTGCCGCTCGTCGCATAGTCTATGAGCTGTCTATGAGGACCAAGAGAGATATACAGACCAAGCAGAAGGTTAGCCGTGTTTCTACTGAGGCTGCTGATAAAGAGTGGAGGGACAAAGTAGCATCTCTTACCAGAGAGGTTTCTTTCGATATGCCTGTCGCCAAATTGAAATCTTACTTGCTTGTGCTGGCTAATTATCTTAATCTGGCGCCCTGTGAGGAGGACGCTTTGCCGCTCCAGGGCTTCATTTCCAGGATAAGGCGTGAATTAAGTGCGCGGTCTCATGGACCAGAGCCACCACTTTTTTGCAGCTAGATCTTTTTTCTTTGCATTGATAGTGCTAAAATACAGCCACTGTATGCGGTACTGAAATAGATCGCTTATTTACCGGTTTTAGAAGTTGCAAGATGCGCTTCCTTAGCCGGATTTTTTGTTTTCAAAATTTCCGCGAAACGATAGATCTCGACGCTACTAAGTGTACTTTCTTGACAAGATTATTTGTTGAGATTTATTCAAATTCTTTTTTTTGTTTTTTCTGTTTAGCGAGAGCGCGCGCTGTGTTCGCCCATTTTCTCGTCTCGGCGCCACCGCTGCGCAAGCGTGTTTTCTTGTTTCTTCTCTTCGCTATCTCACCGGCTTGCTCTGCGGAGCCAAGCCGAGGGGCGTTCTCCAGCAGCGCTTGCTGCCATTAGAGGCTCATGGAGAAGTGCGATGAATACGAAGTTAGACTACGGTTTGGAGTTAACTAATAACAGTAAAGTCGGTTGGGCGTTCAGTCTTCCGAGGACTGAGACTTGTATCAATGCCACTGCATTGTGTAAGCGGCTTTGCTACGGCAACGGTGTGCGCTATCAGAGTGCTGGGCAGAAGGCTAAGCGGGGGCGGAACTTTAGGACTGCTCAGTTCTTGTTGGCCGAGGGTGGACCGGAGTTATTGGCTGAGAATCTATCGATGTTAGTCGATCAAGCACGTCCGAGAGATTGGCTCACTGCTAAGATTACGGGGACTAAGACTGCAATTCCATTTACGCTTCGTGTGCATGACATTGGGGATTTCTATGACCCTCTGTATGTTCAAGCATGGGCTCTGACAGCTAAAAAACACAGTGATTGCAAGTTCTGGTTTTATACCAGGAGCTTTGTAGATCAAGATGTCTTCGCTGAGTTGACTAAGTTAGCAGCTTTGCCTAACTGCCAGGGCTGGTTATCTGTTGATTCGGATAACTTTGAGGAAGCTATTTTAGCTCTATGCAAAGCTCCTGCAGAGGTATGGAAGCTAGCCTTACTTCAAGACAGTGACTTGCATTCCGAGATACTTCCTGCCTTTGAGGCGCTTGATAATGAAATCGATATTGTCAGTTTTCCGTATCACCGGGGTGGTCGACATGTAGCACCTGTGCGGCATAGCTTGCTTACCCTGTGTCCGGCTGTTACCGGCGGCCTTGCTCTAAAGGCGCAGAAGGATGTACTTCGCCCCTGTCAGACTTGTGCTTTTTGTTTGCCATAGAACGTACTCTTGGAGCATCTCTTTGTTCTATTCGTTTATTTCTTTTCTTGTTTGATTGATTGATTGGTGCTTGGGTTCGTCTTGCTTATGTTGGTTTTTCTTTCTGCTCTTGGGTTATTGGTTCGACATCAAAATGACTGTGGTGTCTTGTTTGGGAGTGCTTTGCGGCTTTTGTTTCTTTGTCTGCTTGTTCTGCCGGCAGTGATGAGATTTGTGTGATATCTGGTCTTACCTGTGCCACCACTAGTTATTTATTGGTTGTTTCTGTTGGCCCTCAGGGCTGTATTAAAACAGTGCCCTACTCTGGCACCAGTTTTCTACCGTGCAAGGATTCCCTCTCTTTGTTCGGCTTGCGTCCTTGCACTCTCGCAAACAGGTGCTGTGACTTTTGGCACTTAAACACAGCACTGGAGGTGCACTCATGAACAACCAAGTAACATTCGTCGGTCGCGTTGGTGGAGACCCCGTATCTACAACCTTCACCGATACAAATAACAAGCTGGCCAAGTTTTCAATCGCCGTGGCTGACTACTCCTCAAAAGAGGACAATCCCGAGCCCATGTGGATTGATGTCGAGTCCTGGAATAACCTGGCTGAGCGGGTTCTTAAAACCATCACTAAGAGTCGCGAGATCGTAATTACTGGCAGGCTCTCAATCTCCAAATACACCAAGGAAATAAACGGAGTCAAAGTCGAGATGAAAGTCCCTGTGGTAAAGCTCTCTAGCTTCCACCTTTGTGGGCCTAAGCCCAAGGCTGAAGAGGTTAGCGAAGTCAAACCAACTGCGCCCAGGAAGCGCAAGGCGGCCTAGGTTTCAGGAGGCGGGGCTTAGCTCCGCCTCTCCTTTTCTTGCTTTGTCTTGTCTTACCTAATTTCTCTGTGCTTTTACACATTACCGCTATTCACTGCTCTGGCTATGCTAGCCAGAGCCTATGGAGGACCTATGTCAATTGAAGATTACATCAACCCCATTGAGCGCAGTCTTTTGACTGACCTAGTAGATCTATACACCTGTGACCTTACTGTAGAAAAGCACGAGCCTTCCCATGGGCAGTGTCTGGCTTGTTCTAAAGAAGCAATTGCTCAGGCTATTTTGACCTATCAGGATCTGGATGCTCATTTGCGGGAGCAAAAGCTTTTAGCTAATCGTCAGGCGTTTGAGCGTCCGCCTTAGTCGCCGCTGTCTCTATTGAACTCTAGGTTG
>JAUPUU010000453.1 GCA_030917395.1 Cyanobacteriota bacterium erpe_2018_sw_21hr_WHONDRS-SW48-000092_B_bin.40 | reverse complement strand
CGGTAGTGCCATCACTAACCTGACACTCTCTAACTTCCTCTTTATTCACATCGGTCTATCTTTCTCGCTGTTGTTTGGCTTGTGGGTGCACTATGTGCGCATGACCAGACCGGTTATCACTCCACCACCTGCCATTAACTACATGTTGATGGCTGCACTACTCGTGGTTGTTTTCGCTTATCCAATCACCAGTGGCAAGATGGCTGACATCAACACTGCTCCAACTAGTTTTGATATCGACTGGTTCTTCCTCTTCCCATATTGGTTGATGGCAAAAGTTGACCTCACTACTTATTGGGTCTTGATGGTAGGCGCCACTGTTGGTTTGTGTTTGGTACCGCTACCAAGTCTCTACAAAGCTGCTAATCCGATTGAAGCTGCTGAAGTAGTTCTGAGCAAATGTACCGGTTGCTCACTCTGTTCCAAAGACTGTCCATATCAAGCCATTGAAATGGTGCCAGCACCAGCTGGTTCGCGCTTCAAATTGCTTGCTACGGTTAAGCCTTATCGTTGTTCTGGCTGTGGAGTTTGTGTGGGAGCCTGTGCTTTCGATGCAATTGACCTGCCGAACTTACTTGATACTGACGTTACCGCTCAGATCAGAGCGATGGCTGAAGCGAAACCTAACTAATAACCTAATTTCAAAAAAGGGTAGTCTAAGAAAATGTCCGAACAAAAGGTAATTACTCTGATCTGTGAACGCGCTTGCGATCTTGATTCAGTGTGCAATGACAAAGGCGAAGTCAAAGAAGTTGATGGCCTGCACGTGGTCAAGCTTCCTTGCAGCGGCATGATTCAACCACTAATGATCGAAGCGGCTATGAAAGCTGGAGCTGCTGGCGTGATCGTCACTGGCTGTCAGATTGGTGATTGCTACTACCGTGAAGGTAATCGCATGATCCGCGAGCGCCTACTTGGTCAGCGGCCTCCTGGTTTGAAGAAGACAGTCGATCGTCAAAGAGTATTGGCCCTTTGGTTGTCGCGTCCGCAAAAAGATCGCTTCTTGAGCGAGGCCAAAGAGTTTGTTGCCTTCGTACGGCAACTTCCCTCGCCACCACCTGCTGCTGCTAAACCAGCTGCTAAGTAGTTTTTGAAGAATTTGAAGAGTTTGAAGAATTTGAGAAGGTAGGAGATCACTGACATGGCCGAGAAATCCAAAAAATTGACCGAAGTCGACATCATCTACAGATGGGCTTGGTTCTTCATTCTCTACTTTGTATTTATTCTATTGATCGCCTCTTTTGGCTTGGTTGCTGAGTTCTAACTAGCACTCCTGGAATAATTTTAAAAAGCCCCGCTATCAAAATAACGATAGCGAGGCTTTTTCTATTGCTGATTTTCTAGTTGAGATTTTCTATTTGAGATAATCGCGCAGGCTGACTGTGCTATCCATGTTGCGCAACTTCAGCAAAGCACGGTTCTCTAATTGTCTAACGCGGTCATCGCTAAAACCTAAAACTGTGGCTACTTTTGCTGCGGTTAGTGGCACTCCGGTATCGAGGCCGTAGCGTAAGCGAATAACGTTAGCCTCATTAGCACTTAGTTTGGCCACAAGACTTTCAACGTCTTGTTTGCAGAGTTTTATGATTGCTTCTTCTTCAGTAGCGAGATGCTCCAGGTCAGCAAGCTGATCTATTAGTGGATCTCCTTCTTCTGAAGTGCTGGCATCAAGCGAAATTGGTTCTTGGATTGACTGCAGTAGTGATTTGATTTTGCCTTCGCTGAGGCCCAGTTCTTTTGCTAGTTCTCTAGAACCAGCTCGACGGCCTTCTCTGACGAAAAATTGATGAGCAGCCTGGTGGATTTTCTGCACAGTTTCGGTCATGTGTACTGGAATGCGAATGGTATGACCTTTGTCTTGAACGGCTCGAGAGCAGCCTTGTCTGATCCACCAGGTGGCATAAGTGGAAAATCTGAAACCACGTTCGGGATCGAATTTATCAACTGCTTTGAGCAAGCCCAGATTGCCTTCTTGGATCAAATCGCCAAGGGAAAGGCCGCGACCAACAAAGCGTTTGGCTATGCTTACTACAAGGCGTAAATTGGCTTGGGCCAAACGGCGCTTGGCCAGCTCGCTCCCTTGCTGGGCTTGCTTGCCTAACAACTGCTCTTCGTCTTTGTTGAGCAGTGGATAGCGGCCCATATCTTTAAGATAGGCCGATAGAGCCTCGTCGCAATTATTGTCGATGGCCGTGTTGATAAATTCAGTTTTCTCTAGCACTTCATCACTATCAAGAATCTGAAATTGATCAAAGTGTTGTCGGGGTTTTGAATTTTTTTCTTTAGTTAGAGATTGCATGTCATCACCTTGTTTCAAGGAACGGGGCTGGGCATTGGCGACCGCTGTGAGGGTAGGTATTTCGCTATAGTGCTGAGTGCACTATGATCTCTATTCAAGCAGTTTCAAATAGACCGTTCTATTTGGATAAGCTTCTCTTAATCTTCGCCGGTTTTACTTACTTACTTACTTACTTATTTTCTTTCTCTCTTTCTTCTCGAGGCACCATGAAACTAGTTGATCTCACCCGTCCCCTTGAGCAAATTGATATAAGCGAATTTCCTGATCTACTCAAGCCTCTCTATCGCATTATTTGTCCACAGATTGAATATGTTGGCCATGCCCATGGTGCTCAAATAATGTCGCAGCTTTTTGGCTGTTGTCCCGATGATTTGCCCGAAGGCGAGGGCTGGGCGGAAGAGAATATCAATATCAGCACTCACCTCGGTACCCATGTTGATGCACCATGGCACTACGGGAGTACAACAGGGGATAAAAAGGCTTTGACCGTGGATCAAATTCCTCTTGAAGAGCTTTATTTAAACGGTGTTGTGCTCGATTTAACGGCCTTAAAAGGAACGGGAGCGGCAATCACCAGGGAGCATCTTAAAGAAGCACTAGCACGCATTGACTACAGCATAAGAGAGGGTGACGCTGTGCTATTGCGTACCGATCACGACTTGATGCCCTTGACCTCGCCTATCCGTTATAACTATCCCGGCTTAACAGCTGATTCTGCTACCTTTTTGGCGGAGAGCGGAGCACTGGTTGGCGGTACTGATGCCCTTGGTTTCGATCGGCCCTTTCATCTAATGATTGCTGACTATCAGCAAAGCCGCGACAAAGCTCGTATTTGGGATGCCCACTACGCTATGCGCAAGTATCGTTTTTATGTTGTGCAGCAGCTTGCCAACCTTCAGGCATTGCCACCCTTTGGTTTCAAAGTTGCATTCTTTCCACTAAAAATCGTTGGTGCCAGTGCGGCACCTGCTCGAGTTGTGGCTTTTGTCGAAGATTAGCTACGGCTGTCAGCTGTCTTTCGTAAAGGTTGCCGCCGTGCAAGTGGTTAATCTTTCTCGGTATTCGCGAGATACGGCGGCGAGTTAATAGACAGTTTATCCGTATTACCTGTTAGCAAACTACAGGGTTTTTACTGGTATTTTTCTCTTGACGATTACGCTGCGCTTAGTTTTGCGATTTATCAGCAGCTTCGGATGCTCATAAATTGCAGGCTAATAGTGCATAGACTACTTCGCTTCTTGGAAACGAATTTCAAAACTAGACCTATCATCTTTCGCCACCCCAGCTACAGGCGGACCAATTTGAATAATGCAGAAGCTACCGTTTTTGTCAGTGCCACGAATTACATCACTCGTAGTGTAGGAAATATTCCAGCTATATTGACGCATACTTGTAAGCCACCAGTCATGAACCTGTGGCATCGTTTCTTTGGCATTAAAGCACATTACGTATGTCGGTCCCTGTTTTTCATTTCCTTTTGCAGGATAGATAAGGCCGTGGAGGTATTTGGCTTTACCTGTATATTCGGGCACGTTCGGTAACGAAACTTTCTCCTTAAGTTTGTCTGGAATGGAGCCTATTGGGTCATGATTCTGTTGCTGGTTCTGTTGCGGTGATTGAGATTGTGCCGGCATGCCAACCAAAAGAGAAAGGATTGTCATGGAACAAATCGTTATAGCCTTCATGCTCGAGCATCCTTTTCCTAATGAGCTTTCAAACACTTTATATCCCCTTTTTGAACTAAACCTACATGGTTAATGCCATGGTTCTCGACAAATAAAACGGCCACCTCCTTAATTATAGAGGTGACCGTTTTTTTTTGCATTTTGTTCTTGCTCTGCTTCCCTGATTCTAGTTAGGTTTGCAGAATGTAGCTCCTTCGACTGTTTGTTGGAATTTCAGCTCTCCAAGAAGGTTGTTGTAACCAGATCCTTGGCGCCATTGTGCGGTATCGGTACCGTTGATGGTGCCAGGTTCGGGAGGCGATGCTGTAAGGTCCTGGTTGTTTGGTGTCGCCGAGGTGAAAGGCACTTCGTGATAGCCACCATCGCCGATCGAACCATTGTGGTTCTTGCTGGTGTTGACAGCCCAACCATTCAATGGGTATGTGCTGTCGCATTGGTTGGCAGTGCCTGCTGCTGGTGCGGGGCCATCTGCATCAATTCCGGTATCAGACCAAGGTAGAGCATTAGTCATCTTCGGTTTCTTAGTGCTCGAGTCAACATACAGGTAGAGTTTGCTGGCTCCTGGGCTCATTGGAGCTGGTGCAGTAGTTCCTACGAGAGTGAGGGGATAATTCGAATCGTTCAGAGCTGCCTCGACGTCGGCTCTTGTTACTGTGGGCTCAACTTGTTGCATTCTCTTGGTCATTTGGTCCAAGATCAAGTTGGTGGTACAACCACCTGAGCCTGTCACTCCAGGACCTCCATCCAATTGCTTGATGTATGTCAGGGTAGTGCCTGGTTTCATGAAGTTGATGTTGGTACCAGGTCCGAGATAAGGTTTAGCTGAACCAGAAGTTCCAGACTTAAGTACGGTTGAACCAGATGTAGGCCAGGCTTTCAAGCCAGATGGAGCAAGACCACCTCCGACCGCTGCGCAGAACGATCCACCTTTGCGATTATTGATCTTGCCTAACAAATCAGCTTTCATGTACTCAACGTTAGTGAAACCACCTTGCTGAGTTCCTCCAGAAAATGTGGCGTTCCGTCCGTAGTTTGCCTGCCAATTCGGTAGGTTGCTTGCGCATGGGTCTGTAGCAGGCATGGCGTCAGTGTACATGGTGTAGTCGCACGGCTTGGGGCCACCGGAACTGGTAGCATATGCCAATAGGTCTTCATAGCTAGCGTATTGGCCGTGAGCACCGCTACCATCTGTAGACCTGATGTTTGTTCCAGAGGCACCAGTGTGTGAACCCGCAACCAAGTACGAACCTAGGTTTTTCGAAATCCAGATGTTTGGGTCGCCTGCTCCATAATTGCCTGCGCCAGGTTCATCTGTGATGTTGTTGATTGCTGGGTTGCCTCCTAGATCTGTGTAAGTATCTCCTTTATGACATGAGCCCAAAGTCGCTTTGTAAGCAGCCCAGTCAGCCTTGACTTTGTCTAGTCCTGGGTGAGGCATGCTACTTCCGGTTACGTTGGTTGTGAATACAGGGTTTGTGCCGCTTGGATTAGCAGCGAACACACCTTGAGGAGAGCCTGATGGAGGAAACAGTTCGTTGTTGAAAATGTCGTTAGCACCGTTGCTAACAGGGGTTAACAGCGGGGGATTGCCATTGCCAAGTTCAGCATCTTTGCCGTTCGAGACTCTGATGAATCCTCTCGGAATAACAGCTTGGAATTCTTTGTTGATGACGCCAACGATAGCGCAAGCAACTGATGTACCCATGGCAGCAGATTTGCCTTCAAGGGCTTGGGAGTTAGTGCGGAAAGCATTCGGAGGAGTATCGGCATCAACAGAACTTGTATTGAACTGACCATGGTCTACCAAGTGGGGCTTGGTTTGTGGCAAGACTGGAACACCGGTCAAGAAATTGGCACTGCCGTTTACGTTGAATGGGGTGTAACCAGCTAAGTACTTAGCTGCAGGGTCGCCCTTTGCTGTTTGAGATGACAGAGGAGGAGCCCATCCGCCTAATGCCGCCAAGGTTGCAGGAGAGAAGTAGACGTTGGTTGAGCTGCCTGGTTTCATATAACCGCTGCTAACTGCACCAACTAAACTGACTGCTGGGCCATTCCACATTTTTGTGTTGTTCTGGCTGGCAATGCTAGAAAAGTCTGTGGCAAAGTTAGGCTCAGAAATCAAGTTGTTTCTAAGGGCTCGGCCGATTGTTCTAACGTCAGTTTTCAGCTGATTGGCGTGACCGACGGCTGTTCCGCCGAGAGCCTCTGCGTTTTTGCCAACAATGAGAGCTTGGGCAACGAGGCGGTTGTAGGTGACGAGGTCAACTTTACTGTCTGGTGGTTCTGTTAGTGCACCGAACTCGCTGACTAGACCGCCGGTCAGTGGAACAGCACCTCTTCTGACGGCTTGTTTAGCCACATTCAAGACACCGGCGTCGGTAGCGTTGGCGACTTCTCTGCCACCACCAATAATTTTGGAGAGGAAGAAGAATCCGACCCCCACTAGAATTACGAGGAATACGCACGCCGCTACTAGTCCTAGCGTGGCCCCTCGTTGTCGTCGAAGTTTCATAATTTGCTGTCCTCCTGGAGCCGACTCGTCGGCTTTGTTGAGTATTGCCCGGAGACTTATTCGTCTTTGGCGCTGAAGATTAGTCGAGGTTGCCTGGACTGGAACGGAATGAAATGGATTAGTAATCTCTCTATATTATTGTCGTCTAATGTTTGACGGTCGTCAAGATGAGGTGAAAGTTAGACTATTTATCCATAGCGCCTGACAATTGGAGCATCTCCAAGCTTTGGCTTCTATCTATATTCCCAATTAATCTGGAAATTATAGATTAAATTAGCGCGACTTAATGAAAACCTCAAAGGCTAGCTATGCTTCTCTGAGCTTGGCTTTTGGGTGATTTGATGGCGTTTTTGCTCGGCGAATATTAACTTCCACCAATGAAATCAAGTGGTTTTATGTGTAGGAGTTAATGAATCTGAGGCTAAAGAGACCGAAGTTATTCCAGCCACCACTAGCCAGAACAAAAACTGTACCTGGGGGCGATAAAAGACTGTGTCTACTAAACCTTGCACAACTAGGCCTGTCAGTGCTGCCGTTAGGCCCAGGGCTATCCAGCGAAGATTGGGATTTTGCCAGAAGGTGAGATGAGCCCTGGCGTAAAGACTTACGGTCAATAAGAACGATGAGAGCAGGCCCAGTAGTCCACATTCCACGCCAATCTCCAGGGGCACGCAATAAGTACCAAGGGCGTCAAAGCCACTCTTCATATATAGACCGTAGGCTAAAGGGAAAGTTGAGTTGCCCGGCCCGACACCAAACCACCAGTTGTCCATAAACATTTTGGCCGAGGCGCGCCAAACATAAATTCGGTAAGCATTAGAACTATGTTCTGAGCCAGCAAAGATAGAAAGAATGCGGCTTTCAAAACTGGGAAATTTGAAGTGCACTAAAAGTGCAGCGGCCACCGCACTTACCAGCAGAGCTAAAACAATCGGCGCTATAAGCTTCTTGTGTTTTGCCACCACATAGAAAAATAAGGCTGCGACAATGACAGCGGCCATTCCACCAAGGGCGAGAAAGGCTCCTCGGCTACCAGTCAGCACTGTCGCCAAAGCAATGGTTAGAGCCATGCCCAAACAAGATAGTGCCGCCAGCAATCTTATATATGTATTCTTTAGCCATCCTACTTTTTCACTATTCTCTTTAGCCTTCCAGCAGTTGACTGCAAGAGCCAGTGCTAGTGGGAAGAGCGGAATGAGATAGCCCGCCAATAAGTTGGGATTACCGAGGGTGGAATAAATGCGAGTGCCTTTCGACTCGACAGTTGGGTCTTCCCATGTTGCCAGTGGTGCTACCCCGATCTTGTACTGGTATAGGCCATATAAGCTGACAACAAAACCAGCCAGGACAGCAGACAGAATTAGTTTGTTTAGCCTATTGGGCTTGCTCAAAATACTAGTGAGCAAAAAGTAGTTAATGATATAGACCGCGACTTTGCTCAATCCTTTTATGCTCTGCACCAGATAGTGCGAAGAGAAGGTGGCAATAATGTTGGCCGCTAAGTAGGCCAGAACAATTCCATCAATCGCAGAGAATTGTCTCTCCTCCTTGCCTCCAGCCAACCTCCCGACTATCCACAACAACATTGCTGCTGTTGAAAGAAGAGCTAAGGCCCCTTTGTCATTAGCAAATTGCGGTAGGGCAAGCACGAGAAAGAGCAGGCAGCTTAAGGCAAAGGCCAGTTGCTGCAAGGTGGTGCCAGCATTGCTTATGGCACTTTGAGCAAAATTTTGCCTGAGACGATTGAATAAAGCGACCAACCAGCCAAGCAGAGCTGAGTTGCTTAGTGCTTGGCCCCAAGTTTTGTCTAGAGCGGAGAAACTAAAAAAAGAAGCAAGTTGAGTAAGCATTATTTAGAGTGCCTGATTGATGTCTACAACAACCCCTTGCACTCTATATTTGAAGGCCTCAAGCTCGATCTGATTGCCCAATTTAATTTTGTTGCCGCGAATGACATAACCGTCATCGGTAGCATCTGCTTCATCTTGCACCGTGACATAAAAATCGTGGGCGATGCTGTTGGCTGGGTCAGGAAAAGCCATGGCTTTCTTGCCGTCGGGGCTCAAGAACGCTACTTGCTTCGGTTGATGGTCGACTTTAACAATGGTCATCGGCGGCTGAACTGGTTGGTTGCGAATGGTTATTGAGCTTTTGTCGCCTACCTTAAATAGATTGATGTCTTTGGTTTTCAAACCGGTGATGAAGACCTCAATATTGACCTTGTGAGTGCCTTTGATTACTTGATTAACCCCAGCATGTCCGGCTTTTGCCAGGCCAAAGCCAGCAGCGGAAAGTAAGGTCACCACTACTAAACCGTAGTCGAGTATATTCAATCTGCGCTTACTCGATATCTTGGATTCAGCTGTGTGCATTGTCGTGGGCCCTCTGACTAGTCGCAGACCATAATACTAGAATCAAAAGCTAAGAGCTTAAGGTCTAGCCTTCGCTAGTCGAGTCACTGGTTTT
>JAUPUU010000452.1 GCA_030917395.1 Cyanobacteriota bacterium erpe_2018_sw_21hr_WHONDRS-SW48-000092_B_bin.40 | reverse complement strand
GCTCCCAGCGCATTGTTTTGACATTGCCGCTACGAGCACCGGTATACAAGCAAATCAAAAAGAAGTCGCGCATACGATCATCGCCACAGTTGTTGATTGCCTCCATCAATGGTGCAAATTCGTGAGGCTGAATGATTCTGGTTCTTGATTCGACCTCAAAGCGATCAACGTCAATGGCTGGATTTTCTTTGAGAAACTTCTTTTTGACACCGTAAGAGAGTATGGCTTTGATGTCATCCAGGGCTCGATTGGCTCGGTGGTGGTGTTTGCCCTGGGCGAGTGCGTTTATACGCATTTGGATGACGGTGCTATCTAGTTTAGATAGAGGCAAGCTGAGTTCTGGTTCAAATCTTCGTTCTACTGCTTTCTTCATTTCTTCCCAGGTCTTTACGCGACCTTCTGCATATTGTTCAAAATAAAAGTCAGATAGTTCTTTTAGAGTGAGTTCCTGGCGTTGTTGTTCTCTCGCTTTGGTAAAGCGGACTCCTTCGACCAGGAGTGCATTGAGCTTGATCGCCTCTTCACGTGCCTGCTCAATGGTCATATAGGGAAATTCACCCAGCTTGACCACTTCGTCCTTGTAATTGACCGTTTTTCTATATCTAAAGACCTTGTTGCCTGAAGGTAGTACTTCCAGTAGCAGCCCCTTGAACTTAAGGTCGTAGTAGCGCACACGCTTTTCGCTGGATTCCAGCTTTTCAAGCAGTGTGGTTGTAAATACAAACTGTTTGTCGCTCATTTCAATGCCCGCAAATGAAACGGCTGAATTTTGGTTCCGTAATTTCCGAATCTGGTTCCGTAATGCTTTCGGAAAAAGTCCCAAACTGCCTGTTGTCGTATCGATTTGGTTCCGTAATGGTTCCGTAATCGAATCATTTTGGGGTTGCCAGTGGGTGATCGCGTGTTAATATGGATTTGTCAAAACGCCCACAGGCTGGCGTTTTTAATTTTGACGGTATATCGAGTGAATATACTTTTCGGGCAAAAAGAGGGTTGTCACTCGTTTACACCGAGGGGGTTAGGAGTTCGAGTCTCTTACCGCCCAAATTTTTTTGAAATTGGAATGATGTTAACTAAGGCAATAATGTCTTTGATTTAGTGCGAATGCGTTATTTGCACTTGATTTGGGATCTAGTGTAGTAATACGTGGAGGTTCAAGTCCTCTCTCTCCCACCATCTACATCCCAGCGAAAGCTGGGATGTAGATGGTGGGTTAGGATTTTCGCACTGGACCCCACATAGACCAGGGCGTGGATAAACTTTCAAGCATAGCGGTCAAATGCGCAGGCGACGAGAAGACATTTCTGACAACGGAGGCGTCTCTCGGCATGAAGCCCAGGATGAGACCCTAACCTTCAATAGTGAAACCGCGTTGCTAGAAGCCATTGATTGCAGAGTCTGTCGCCGGTGTCGTCGCAGCAGAACCGTAGAGAACCGTGGATGAGAACGAGATGGTACTACCCGTTGTGTCGATTCTTTGCGATCGTACGCGGGCACTCGGCACAGGCTGCAGATTTTTTCAGTGAGTTATGAGGAGTATCTTGTTATGTCCATTCGGATTCACGGAGCGACCGTAAGATAATCACTTTGCCACCGGCTTCCGCATATGAAACAATGTGCAATGTATGAAACAACAGGGAATTGAAGATGCTTACCGGTGATATTCGCAATCAAATCGACGCCATTTGGGACGCCTTCTGGTCGGGCGGCATCGCCAATCCGCTGGAGGTCATGGACCAGCTTACCTATTTGCTGTTCATCCGCCGTCTGGATGAAATTCATACATTAGAAGAAAGCAAGGCTTCTCTTTTGAAGACGCCGATGGCAAGTCGGATATTCCCAGAAGGCGGGGATATCAAGGGTCGTCCTTATGATGACTTGCGCTGGTCGCGATTCAAGAACTTCGAAGCGGCTGAAATGTACGCAATCGTAAGCGAGCGTGTGTTTCCTTTCTTGCGCGCTATGGGTGGCGAGGGTACAGCGTACGCGCGGCACATGAGAGATGCACGCTTCACCATTCCGACGCCGGCATTGCTCTCCAAAGTTGTAGACCTGCTGGACAGCGTTCAGATGGAAGACCGCGATACCAAGGGCGATGTCTATGAATACATGCTAGGTAAAATTGCCAGCTCCGGACAAAACGGTCAATTCAGGACGCCACGACATATCATCAAACTGATGGTTGAAATGACAGCACCAAATCCGAAAGACGTAATATGCGATCCGGCCAGCGGCACCTGCGGCTTCCTGGTAGCAGCTGGTGAATACCTGCGTGAAAATCATTCCGAACTGTTCAATGATAAGAAAGCGCGCGAACACTTTCACCGCGACATGTTCCATGGGTACGATTTCGACAACACAATGCTACGCATTGGCAGTATGAACATGGCGTTACACGGCGTTGAGAATCCGGATGTGCGTTATCGCGATTCACTTGCGCAGGAACACGGTGACGATGCGGAAAAGTATTCCCTCGTACTTGCAAATCCGCCGTTCGCCGGAGCGCTCGATGAAACAACAACCGCCAAAGATCTGCTCGCAATTGTCAAAACGAAAAAAACAGAACTGCTGTTCCTGGCATTATTTTTAAGGCTTCTGAAGCCCGGTGGGCGCGCGGCTGTTATCGTCCCCGACGGTGTTCTCTTCGGCGCGTCAAAAGCGCACAAAGAATTGCGCCGAATGATCGTCGAAGATCAAAAACTTGATGCAGTGATTTCCCTGCCATCCGGAGTGTTCAAACCTTACGCGGGTGTTTCGACCGCTATTCTCGTTTTCACAAAAACCAATTCTGGTGGCACGGATCACGTCTGGTTCTATGATATGAAAGCCGACGGCTGGAGCCTCGACGATAAGCGCCAGCCGCTCCTGCCTAATGAAAAGCTGGGGGTAACCCCGGCCCATCCACTAACCGAGAGTGAACATGCCCGGAATAATCTTCCTGACGTTTTGGCGCGCTGGCTTGAGCGTGAAGCAGCGGAGGTTCAGCGTCCACCAACTTCGCAAAGCTTCTGTGTTCCCAAGACCGCGATCGTCGGACGGGACTATGACCTCTCAATTAACCGTTACAAGGAAGTTGTTGATGAAGTTGTTGAATATCGTACACCAAAGGAAATATTTGCTGAGTTAACATGGCTAGAGGCGCAGATTCAGATGGGAATGAGTGAGCTTAAGGAGCTTGTTGGTGGTTAGCAACATGCGCAAACTAGGAGAATTGGTTCGCATCCGCACTGGAAAACTGGATGCAAACGCGAATGATCCTTTAGGTGAATTTCCGTTCTTTACCTGCGCGCGAGAACCTCTGCGAATTTTCACTTATAGCTATGACTGTGAGTGCATTTTAATCGCCGGAAATGGTGACCTAAACGTCAAATACTACAACGGTAAATTCGACGCATATCAGAGGACTTACATCATTGAGTCCGTTGACCACAATGAGATGGATGTTCGTTATCTATTCCACTTCATGAGTTTGTATGTTGAGAAGCTTCGCGGCATGAGCATTGGCGGAGTTGTCAAATACATCAAATTAGAAAACCTGACTGAAGCAAAGCTCCCGCTGCCAGCCTTGTCAGAACAAAAGCGCATCGCCGCCATTCTAGACAAGGTAGATTCAATGAGAGCCAAACGCAAAGAGGCGATGGCGCAACTTGATACTCTGGTCCATGCCTTTTTTGTTGAAATGTTTGGTGATCCAGTTACAAATCCAAAGTCCTGGCAACGCGTCAGTTTCGAGTCCTTGCTTGAAAATATTGATTCGGGATGGAGCCCGATATGTTTGGACAGACCCGCATCGGAAAACGAATGGGGCGTATTGAAGCTTGGTGCAGTAACTCAGTGCACCTATCTGCAAGACCAAAACAAGGCACTTCCCACCGACATCGAGCCGGACCCCGATCTTGAGGTAAAACCAGGCGACCTCTTGTTCTCAAGAAAAAATACGTATGACCTCGTAGCAGCCTGTGCGCTTGTTCATGAGACGCGCTCACGATTGATGTTACCTGATTTGATTTTTCGCTTTCGCTTCCGAAAGGGCGCAAGCATAAACTCTTGCTACATTCACCAACTATTTTGCAATCCCGCCAAGCGCCAGCAGATTCAGAAGCTTGCTACCGGCACGGCTGGTTCGATGCCTAATATCTCAAAGGGCCGCTTGCTTAAGGCTGAAATCGAAGTGCCACCAATATTGCTCCAAAATGCTTTTGAACAAAAAGTGAAGTTGATTGAGCAGCAAAAGAAGTTGTACCAACAATCTTTACTTCAGCTTGAGTGCCTGTTTGCCTGCCTGCAGCATCGGGCGTTTCGTGGAGAACTCTAAGTGAGCAACTTTACCTTCCTTCAGCCAGAATGGCCCATGCTTTTTGAAGCTGCCTGCAATGCGGAAGCCGCAATGCATACCGACCCGCGCACTTCCTGCTTCTACGCACGGCGCACATTGGAAATAGCTGTCGCATGGCTCTACAGGCATGATGCTTCTTTCCGCACGCCATATCAAGACAATCTAAGCGCACTGATTCACGAGCCATCTTTTCGGACTACCGCAGGCGATGCGATATTCACCAAGGCACGCCTGATCAAGGACCTCGGCAATCTTGCAGTGCACAGTACAAGAAAGATGGTGACATCGGATTCGCTGAATGCCACGCGCGAGCTCTTCCATTTCTCTTTCTGGTTGGCGCGCACCTACGGACGATCGTCGCAGCCGGCGCCCAACTTGGCGTTTGATGCAGGTGCGGTGCCCAAGACTTCTCCCGTTCCAGCGCAGACGGTCGAACAACTGCAGAGGCTGGAAGCCGACTTGCACGCGCGTGATGAAAGCTTATCCGCCGCACTTGCAGATAAAGCAGCTCTTGATGAAGAGTTAAAAGAGCTGCGCGAGGAACTGGCTGCAGTCAAAAAGGCAAACACGGCAAAACTAGACACACACGATTACAGCGAAGCAGAAACGCGTAAATCGTATATCGATGTCTTATTGAAGGAAGCAGGCTGGCAACTCGATGCGGAGAAGAATTTCGAAGTTGAAGTGACCGGCATGCCCAATGATGGAGGCAAGGGGTACGTCGATTATGTGCTCTGGGGCGACGATGGCAAGCCGCTGGCCTTGATAGAGGCGAAACGCACCACGCGAAATCCGACGGTCGGGCAACAACAAGCAAAGTTATATGCTGATTGCCTGGAAGCGATGTATGGGCAGCGCCCTGTCATATTCTATTCAAACGGCTACGATCACTGGATCTGGGATGATTGGTCGTATGCTCCGCGCGCCGTGCATGGCTTTTATAAGAAAGCCGAGCTGGAGCTGATCAATCAACGCCGCGGCAGCAGAAAGAAACTTGCTGAAGCGGTGATCAGCGACAAGATCGTCGAACGTTATTATCAAAATCGCGCCATCCGTCGTGTTGCCGCAGCATTTGAAGACGATCATCAGCGTCAGGCGTTACTGGTTATGGCCACGGGCGCAGGGAAGACGCGAACAGTGATTGCGCTGGTCGACTTGCTAATGCGGTGCAACTGGGCGAAGCGAATCTTGTTTTTGGCCGATCGCAAAGCTCTAGTCAATCAGGCTCTGAATGCATTCAAGGTGCACTTACCGAATTCGGCGCCGGTCAATCTTGTCACGGATAAAGTGACTGAAGGCCGCGTCTTTCTATCGACATATCCGACGATGATGGGGTTGATCAATGATGCGGGCGAAGGCGAACGGCGATTCGGCGTCGGGCATTTCGATGTAGTGATAATCGATGAAGCGCACCGATCTGTATACCGAAAGTACGGTGCGATTTTTGAATATTTTGATTCATTGCTGGTCGGGCTCACAGCCACTCCGAAAGACGAAATTGATCGCAATACCTATACATTGTTCAACCTTGAATCCGGTGTGCCAACCGACGCATACGACCTGGAGCAAGCCGTAGCAGATGGACACTTGGTGCCGCCGGTCGCAATTTCGGTGCCACTAAAATTTCAGCGTGAAGGCATCAAGTACGATGACCTCAGCGAGGACGAAAAGGAGCAATGGGATGCAACCGAATGGACCGAAGATGGTTCTACACCGAGGGAAGTAGACCCCGGAGCCGTCAATAAATGGCTCTTTAACACCGATACGGTCGACAAGGCACTTGAGCTATTGATGACCAGAGGGCAGAAAGTGGCAGCCGGCGATCGACTCGGTAAAACGATCATATTTGCTAAGAATCAGGCGCATGCCGATTTTATCTCGGATCGCTTTAACGAGAATTACTCGCATTACAAGGGACAGTTTGCCCGAGTCGTGACGTACGAGACCGAGTATGTGCAGAGCTTGATCGATGACTTCTCTGCGAAGGAGAAGTCTCCTCATATTGCCATTTCCGTAGACATGCTGGACACAGGAATTGATGTGCCGGAAGTCGTCAACCTCGTCTTTTTTAAAATCGTTCGCTCCAAGACCAAGTTCTGGCAGATGGTCGGGCGCGGGACTCGCCTGTGCAAGGATTTGTTCGGTCCGGGGCAAGACAAAGAAAATTTCTTCATTTTCGACTTCTGCCAGAATCTGGAATTCTTCAGCCAGAATCCTGACGTTTCTGATGGTGCTGGGAGCGAGTCGCTCACTACGCGTCTTTTTAAGGCGCGCTTAGAAATAGTACTAGAATTGGACAAGAAGCTTGCCATCGCCGGAAGTGTCAGCGAGCCAACGCCGGTATATGGAGAGGCGCTGAGCGAGAAAGAGTTGCGCACCGACATTGCCGGCTTTCTGCAAAAGACCGTCGCGGCGATGAATCTGAATAACTTCGTCGTCAGGCCGCAGCGGTTGTTCGTTGAAAAGTATGCCAGTGAAGATACGTGGCACTCACTCGGTCCAGAAGATTTTCGGGAGCTTGAGCAGCACGTTGCAGCGTTACCCAGCGAATTGGTTGATGAGGATGAATTGGCCAAACGGTTTGATATGATGGTTTTGCGGACGCAGCTGTCGGTACTTCAGGCGACCGCTGATTTTGCATCGCTGCGAGACAAGATTCAGGCAATTGCCAGTTCCCTGGAAGAACAGGGTGCGATCCCTGCAGTCAAATCTCAAATGGAGTTGATTGAATCTGTAGCTACTGATGAGTGGTGGCAGGATGTGACGGTACCGATGCTTGAGATAATGCGCCGCCGGTTGCGTGCACTCGTTAAATTGATTCCAAGAGGCGAAAAGAAGATTGTTTACACCGACTTCGAAGACGAGCTGGGACCGAGCGCTGAAATCGATTTGCCGCAAGTGACGGCAGGTTTGAACATGGCTAAGTTCAAGGACAAAGCGCGGCAGTTCTTACGCGAGCACGAATCGCATTTATCATTGCGCAGACTGCGCACGAATCAATCGTTGACCGAAAGCGACCTTGCTGAGTTGGAACGAATGCTGCTGGAAGCAGGCGGTTCCGCGGAGTTGATCAAGCAGGCCAAGGAAAGCAATCATGGTCTTGGTATATTCATTCGTTCATTGGTGGGTCTAGATCGAGAGGCGGCCGCGGAAGTGTTCAGTGAGTTCACAACTGGTACTACCATGGCGCCCAATCAGATTGAATTTCTGGATATGATTATTGAGGAGCTGACTAAAACTGGAGTTATGGAACCGGAACGGCTTTTTCAATCACCATACACGGATTTGAATGCGCAGGGGCCTTTGGGAATTTTCCCTGCTGATAGAGTAAATCTACTTGTGAAATTGTTAGAACAGATCAAAGATAGAGCAACTGCTTAACTGCTGTTCGATAGTCCGCTTGAATATTTTAGAAATTGCCAGAGCAATACCAGGATGATTGATAGATGGCTTCATATGCGGCGGTTCGCCAGGAATTCAATGCTGCGGCACGCCGAGATTCCGATTCTTGCAAGAAGTGATTCTTGACTTGGGCTGGACCTCCGAGATTGAATAAGTCTTGAGCTCGCTTTCTAATGCCGGAAAGTTCCGTTGCTGCTTGAGTAGCGTATAGTTCATTAAGCTTAAACTTATCGAAATGGTTTTGAATTCGTTTAAAGAGAAGATCGGACCAGCTGTCTGGTTTTTCAACGTAGAATATAATTGAAGTCGGGTTTGTTTCCTTTACTTTCGCCTTGAGCCACCGCTGAATGTCTATTTCATCAAAGTATGGATGTAGTAGTTGTTCTTCAGACGCAATCGGAAAATATTCTCCTTTCAACTTGTTGCATTCCATGCAAGCGGGGACCAGATTTTGTGGAGAAACGGCTAATACAGGGTATTCCATTTTTGGTAAATGGTGATCGATTGTGGTCGCTTCTCTGTGACCACAGAGCGGGCAGCAAGCGTTAGTTGGTGCCGACAAGAGTTGATCGTAAATGTCTCTGGCCGGTGATTTCTTAGCAGCGAATCTTTGGTCGTAAACTGTCGCCATTTCTGCTGCGGTGACACTAGCTACATTTTCTACTCGTGGAAAGTTATGCAGTGTATTCGCTTGGGCTGAGTCTTCATAACTGTTAGAGTTGCTTGTAATCAATCCTTCAATCGCTTCAAGTCTGACTTTTAAGGGACCGTTATGCATTCTGCTGATACTTTTCGTGAAAGAATCTCTTGCTGAAACAGTAGGTTTATCAATCTTCCACATTATTTTTCCGCGATTTAATTGTGAAAAGTGCTTGCGCAATTGCACGAGCTTCGCCTCCTAACTCTCCTCCAAAACGATCTAGTACCTCTTCTATCGAGTATTCTTCACTAACGGCTAATTTTATCAACTCGTGAAACCCTGATCTTGTCACTTCCAGTCCAAACACCTCATGTGTCAAAATACCAACGTTTTCTCCGAAGGTTTCCAACAAGGGGCGCTCGGCTTTTACTATCCTGTTATTGCGCCTTATTTTCCAAACGCATTTTTGTGGCACTTCTTGCAAAATTACCGGTGAGTGAGTCGCAATCACGGCTACACCATTTCTATCCACTAGGAGGTCAGACAATGCCCGAACAAAGGCTGAAAGGAGTGGAGGATGTAAATGTGCCTCTGGCTCGTCGATGAGTACCAGTGTCTTTTCTTCAACTGTTTCGACCAAACGAGTAATAGTCAGAAGAACGATTTTGTGTCCTGAACTCAATCTTGAAAAAACTGACAGTGCGCGCTGTTTTATGCTCTCCTCAGGAGAGTCTGCTAAAAAATCGTCGATAGTTTCTTCTGCGAGTTTCGCTATTTCCGCCTCTTTGAAAATACCATCGCTTTCCAGCATCTGAAGTGCCTTTCTCCAGCGCTTTAATCGTGCCCCATGTCGGCATATGTTGAGACTTTCGCTGAACTCTTTCGCAAGTGCGCTGTGACTTTTATTCGGTAAATTCTTTTTCAAATCTTCAGGTTTACGCCGTCTTTTTAGCCCTATGTAGAAATACTGAATTACGTCAGTGTGGTCTCTCGCAATAGGAAGTGGTTCGAAAGGATCAAATGCGCTGAAGGTAACTGACACAACATTTGCGAACGCGGCATTTCGCGGTTCAAAGTAGCCATGGCTTTCAGGCTCACCACCCATGAGTGCCTGAGTCATATTATTCAAAATCGTGGTTTTACCCACACCATTTCGCCCTATAAGTACGTGGACATTTGTGGGTGGGTTAGATTCTGGTGTGACTTGAAACGATAATTTGACGGGAACAGTCTCATCGGGGGCGGATGGAGCGATGTAAGAAAAATTGAATTTAGAAAGTCGTAAACCGCCATGCGCAAGTCTATGGAATTGTCCTCTCACGGTGGAAGAGCTGATAGATCGCAAAAGCGACAAACCAGTTACGCGTTCGATTTTTGCAATTTCGAAAAGCTCCAGATTTGCTGCAATATCGTTGAGTCCAGCCAAAACATCAGTTAGGATTGCCAGGCGACTAAGCTCTTCGTAGTAGGATTCATCTTGACCTATTGAAAAGCAATCTTTTGGAATCTCCGAAAATTTGGATGGAATTGTCGGTCGCCTCTGACCTGCAGCCATACCGAACTGACCAATCTTTACGCCACCAATATGATGGCTTTCGCCAAACTCGTCTCGATACCAACAGTTGTATAAAGTTGAAAACTCAAACCAATCGTCCCAGTTATCCTCCGCTAAGAATATAGCGGGCTTTTGAGCCACGCGCTTAATTGCACTGCTGCCGGTTAAAACTCGAAATAACAAAGGAAAATCCCTTAGCGGTTAAATATTAGTAGTTTGGGTGCTATGAATGCCTATCTTTTATCTTCAGCCGCTTTGTCTGTGCTTGACAATGCGGTTTGATGTCACGGGGTCGAAAGTATACCGACTCAGCTGTTAACAGAGTAGTTTACAGCAATAGCCTTTGGTTTTTATGGGTATGAAAGGCGCGAATGTCTTAGGTCTTAACTCTCCTTGTTTGAGTTTATTCAGAGTATTCGGAGGATCACTGTGTTTTCTCTAGAAAGGACAATTGGAAGGGGCGTGACGAGAAATACCAATAATTTATTGGGAAAATATAGGAAGGTAATTGCTTTTATACTGGCAATCCCGAGTAAGTCAGTAGGCTAAACTATCTCGATTGTATTCGCGAGAAAATTATGCCAGCCATCGACGACCTCACAAAGCTCATAGCTGATGGTCTCCCCTCAAAAGACCTTCGCTCTCAAACAACTGACGACACAAAGTCCTCCATCGACGCCATCTTCGGACAGCGCTACCAGGCAAAATCACCCTATGCCAAGCGTGCAGTCCTAACTCCCACCGATGATCAAATTCAGTTCGCTGGACTAGTCCATCAAGACAGTCCCAATAGCGGCGTCTATGGTGGCATGTCTTTGATATGGTTTCCGATCGCTGCCGACGGAGATGAGCCTGCTTGCTCGTTGCTTACGCTTGTGTGTGGCACGCGTGGTCTATCTCCAGACGAGCAGATACTCGGTCGCCCTGGTCATGTCAGGCATCTGCGCGCGCTGCAGCGCTATCTCAAAAAGCACGCAAATATCGACGCTTGGGTCAAGCCCGATCCAACCAATCTCAGCGAGCCCTTTCCAAAGATGCTACTCAAATCACTGCAAAGATTTGAGAGTGTGCTCAAGCGCTATGGCAGTCACATTTATTTCTGCGCCAAGGTACCATCTGATTTTGCGCAGGCACGGACTCTTGTCGCAGGTCTGCTAGACTTTTATGCCTGGGAGCGCAACTGGCACAGCCTAAAGTCCTCAGTGTCTGAAATAGAGTCGTTTAAGGTGCAGTTGCGTGCGGAGATTTTTCTCCGCGTGACAAAGCAAGAGATAATTGACCTTTTACTGCAAAGACGATTTGTCATATTGCAAGGGCCACCCGGTACCGGCAAAACTCGCATGGCTAATGAAATATTGCAGACTCATTTCCAATCTCACGGTTTTAGCGTGCAGTTTCATCCGTCGGTTAGCTATGAGACTTTTGTTGCTGGTATCAGTCCGCGGATTGACGGTGACAGTCTCCAGTTTCAGGTCAAGTCTGGTTGGTTAGTTGACGCCATCCACAAGAGTCAGGATAAGCCATTCTTATTTCACGCAGATGAGATCAATAGAGCCGACCTGGCCCGTGTGCTGGGCGAGGCTATTTATCTCTTTGAGCCTGGTGAGATAGCACAAGGTGCTGTGCGTCAGGTCAAGCTTCCTCAAGCACTTGCGGATGGCAGCGATAGCATCGCCATGCCTTACAATTTTTATCTGCTTGGCACTATGAATACTGCCGATCGCTCAATTGCCATCATGGACATGGCCGTGCGCAGGCGCTTTGCTTTTGTGGACATGTGGCCAGACATCGATGTCGTCTCCGCGCAAAATATCGCTCTGGCTACAGAGTCTTTCGCCTTGCTGCAGGATATTTTTGCCCAACATGCGTCTGACGAGTCCTTTGCTTTGATGCCAGGGCACTCGTACTTCTTGGCTGATGACGAGAGCAAGCTGCGTGTGCGGCTTAAGTATGAGCTGTTGCCTTTGCTTAGAGAATATCTAAGTGAAGGTCGCCTCGCCACCTTTGGCAATGAGCTGCGTACCTATGTGGACTGGTTGGATAACGAGGTGCGCTGATGCCTGCGCGTCTTTCTAAGGTCATCCAAAAGGCAAAACAGTCCGAGAGGCGCTTGATCGTTTTGCCAGATCAGGGCGCTCCGCTTAGGCTGACGCCAGCCTCCTTGGGTTTGCAATCGCGGGATAAAAGTTGGAATGCTTACCTTGATGGCTTTTTGCGCGCCAACGGAGAGTATCTGGATGCGCTGAAGATTGAGCTGGCGTTTACTGCTGGGATAGACACCGTCGACTTGAGTCTAAAGGCAAACGGCATAGTCGGAGCGGTGCCTTTGCGCGCGCCTGATACGCACAAAACCATCGGCGGTATCATTGTGGAGCCGCGATTTGGCTGGGGCTCTATCGGGTCTATTTTTGCAAATCTTGGTTGGTCGTCTGCTCCTGACATATTGGGATATCCGCTAGTACCAGGCTCTGCTCAAGAGGTGCCGCCATGGATCATCGGTGGACCTGTAGTCAGTTATCTTGAGCGGCTATTGCGGCATTCACTGCCGGCATTTCGTGAGGTGGAGGAGGTGCTGAGCACTCCTCGGGGAGCAATCCAATGGTCGACATATGCCAGTAAACAATTGCCGTCTGGGCAGCATCATCTTTTGCCTTGCAAATATTCTGATTTGACTCCGGATGTACAGCTACGGAGATACATCCGGTGGACACTAGAAAGGGTCATGAGTGATCTGGGTGATGCTGTACATAGTGATGGTGCTGCGCGTAGTCTCTATGAGCGCATTAATGTCCTTCTGGGCAGACTTAGCTCTGTAAGGCCGCTCTTGCCTGAACGCAGTCATCTGGAGTCTATGCAGCGAAAGATGCATAGCCTTAATAAGGTAGAGCAACTTGGATTTACTGCCATCAAATGGGTGCTCGATGAGCGCGGGCTGGCCGGTAACAATGACCTCGATGGTTTGTCTTGGCGAATCGTCATGCACGAGCTATTTGAAGATTGGGTCGAGCAACTGGTGCGCAAATGGGCGAAAGAATTTGGTGGCAAGGTTACTTGTGGTCGCAAGTATGACTCCCAGTCCCATATCCGTTGGGATCGCAACGGCATCGGTAGTCTATCCAGCCTGGTGCCGGATGTGGTTGTTGAGACTGCTGATGATACTTTTATCTTTGATGCAAAGTACAAAGGCTTTTTAGAAGAAACCGACGATATGCGCTGGCGGGATAGTCAGGAGATTTTTCGAGAGGAGCATCGGCACGATCTGCATCAAGTTCTCGCCTATGCATCGATGTATCAAACTCCTAGGGTGACAGTGGGTCTGGTTTATCCGACCTCGATAAATAATTGGAATCAGCTTGCGGCGAGTGGGCGAGATGTGTCGATGGGGACGCTTGATGGGCCAGGGCGGCAGATTCGACTGGCTATAATTGCAGTGGCGATTGAGGGTGGTGCATCCTCACTTCTTTTAAGGCAATGGGCAAGACTTTAATGCTAGAAATAACGTAAGCTTGCACACGTTGCTAAGTCTTCGGCGCAAGTTGAAGATGCATTTAGTGATTGGCTTCTGCAGTTTATGGTTCTATTAATTCTGCTTGACTGAGAGCTGACTTGCGAGATCACAGGATTTGCTATTGTAAGGCTCAGAATGTGAAAAGTGGAGATAGGCAATGCCAGGCTATACTTACTAGACTGAGATTTCAATTTAGCTAGGTCCTTCTATTTTGCCATTTTGGTTGTAGTCAGTCTTCCATAATTTCGTTAGAATTGATAGACGACGATTAGTTTTCACAGAAAATGACCGCTTATAGTCAGATGTACATGCGATAGGATTTACGGTGTTTGAAGATCGCTCAATTGACCAAATTTCTGAGGCCGAGTGGCATGAGCTCATCACCACTGGCACCAGAGAGCAGCAACGCCTTGAATTTAAAGCTACACTGCGACTCAGTGTAGATAAGGCACTGTCTGATAAAGAAAAGCTGGAAATGCTGCTCGACGTCTCCTCGTTAGCCAATGCAGTTGGTGGCTACCTGGTGTATGGTGTTAAAGATGATGGCAACGATCGGACTGGTGGTTATTCTGGACTTACTCGTGATGAGGCAAAGAGAATTGAGACCACGATAGATGAACTATGCGTAACTTATATTACAGAACGGATTGAAGGTTTGGAGGTCCGTTTCCGCGAAATTGAACAACACTTTTTGGTTATAGTAAAAGTTCCGGCTAGTAGTAAGGCACCGCATATGGTGACCTTTAGCAACGTCACCAGTTTTTATATCAGACATGATGATCATAAAAGAAGGATGACGATTGGTGAAATTCGATCCGCTTTCAATGATGACTTGTTTGGTAGGCGATTAACGCGTGTCGAGCAGGGACTCTCACAGATTCTTGATTTTATGAAGAGCTCTGGACCCGTGAATTTGCAGGAGAGTTTTGACGATTCTTCATCTGCGGTTGACGGTAATTCCTTAAGTAGAGATCGGCGCAAGGCGGTATGGGAGCGGTATGGTTAAACCTGTTCTTTTTTTATCGGCGTCTCCTATGAAGCTTACGCCGCGTTCAGTCGATCTCAACTCTGAAGAAATTCAAGATCTTCTTCTAAATCCTCCCAATAATCGAATCTCTGGGTGGAATATGAATTTTCCGCGAAGGACTATGCATGCAACACCTAATGCAATTACACGTGGTGACGAGGATTATGGCACGCTGACTCTCATGTCTAACGGCTATATGGAGTTAGTAATTGCTGTTGCCGAGTCATTTTTCTGGCCTCTAGATGAGGAAGAATACAAAAAGTCTCCTCGGTTTAGCCCATATGCCGTGTGCGAGTTTCCTGTAACATTTTTACGATTGTATAGACTAATTGTCGACTTAGCGTCGTTAACGGGTCCGTTCGTTGTGAATTTGGCATATAAGAATGTTGAGGGCACAATGTTATGGGCTGGTCACCCCAACTCAATAGCCTACGGTAGCCCATTCACAAAGTCGGTTCAAATTTCGTCGAATGACGTGGTTCTTGACCCAATAAAAGTTCCTCAATCTTTTGAGCCCGATAAGGTCGCTCATACGTTATTGGCGGATGTTTATCGAGTGTTCGGACACAAACCAGAGTGCATTCCATTTTATAATGATAAGACTGGTATTTTTGTTTTTTAAATTGCGACTTTTCGCCGGCTTGACATGACTGACCTGCTCCCCAAAAGTTGAGCCGTTGCAAAGGTGACAACTGCATTTAAAATATACCTAGATAGGGGAAAAGTAAATGCGCAAGAGTAAACACACAGAAGAGCAGATAGTGGCTATTCTCAAGGAAATTGAGAGTGGTTGCAGCGTTCTAGAGGTGTCGAGAAAACACAACGTACAGGCTCAAACTATCTACCGGTGGAGAGAGAAGTATGGCCGCATGCAGGGCTCCGATGTCAAAAAACTGAAAAGTCTTGAAGATGAAAATGCTCGCCTGAAGCGAATGGTGGCAAACATGGCATTGGAAAATGAAGCCATGAAGGACTTGATTCAATAAAAGTTCTGACGCCGAACGAGAAGCGAGAACTGTCTAACCATCTCGTAGAGTTCGGCAGCAGTAAACGAAAAGCTTGTGCGCTAGTTGGTCTACCCCGCTCAACTGAGAGATACAAGCACAAGCGCGTCCTAGACGCAGTGTTAACAGAAAAGATCAAAACAATTGCAGGCGAACGATCAAGGTTCGGCTACAGGCGAATTTGCGCCCTGGTCAACGCGGGGTGCGAACTGGTAAATCACAAGCGCGTCTACCGCATCTACAGGCAGTTCAATCTAGCAGTGCGGAAGCGCGGCAGGCGCAAGTACTTTTGGGGACGCAAAAAGCCCAAAGAGCAACCTCTGGCGCCGAACGTTAGATGGTCGATGGATTTCACGAGCGACACTCTTTCGCATGGAGGAAAATTCCGAACACTAAACATAATCGATGATTGCACTCGTGAATGCCTCGAAATTGAGATTGCCCGCAATCTTCCAAGTGCTGCGGTGATCGCTGTTCTCGAACGCCTGGAACGGTATCGAGGCCTTCCAAAAGAAATTGTCGTTGATAACGGCCCAGAATTCACCAGCAAGAAGATGATCAAATGGGCCTGCAACAAAGGTGTCAACCTTCACTACATAGACCCAGGCAAACTCATCCAGAACGCCTTCGTTGAGTCTTTCAACGGTAGATTCCGCGATGAGGACCTCAATCAATACTGGTTTACAAGCCTGGCTGATGCAAACGAAATAATTGCTGCATGGAAGGTTGACTACAACGAAAACCGCCCACACAGCTCGCCAGGTAACCTGACACCAGAGCAATTTAAACAACAAGCAGAACTAAAACTTCAAAATCAAGGAGAGAAACTTAGATCAATTGGGAACGTAAAGCTGGCAGCTGTCTCTTAATGACTGGCTCAACAAATGGGACAAGGTCACTGTTCTTCTGCGTGATTCGTTTTGCGCATTGATATCTCTCTTTGTAGAGTCTGGTTTAAGGGCTGTTTTTAACCGCTGCATTGGGTCAACTTTTGGAAACAGGTCAGATCTCTCAAAATGCATATGAAAAAGGAATTTCAGAATGAGCCCTGCATTTTGAACAGCGAAACTTATCAGTCAGAACAATTTTCAGTGCATTTCTTGGCGTGATTGAAGTTAAGTGCTGACAGCGTTCGCACTTAACTTCTTTCAACATGCCTAGCTGCTCAATCAGATATTTATCGTTGCCGCCCTCAACAAATTGCAAACCTAAAATTGTTCTGACTTCAAAGGCTTTAGATGCTCCTAAATCTGGCTCAACAATCCGTTTAAACAAGCAAAAAGTAATATGCGCAAAATAAATCATCACTACTGGCAGTGCCAAATATACAGCCTCATAAATGTCATCATCTTGTGGATTTTTAAAAATGAAATTGAAATTTTCTTCGGACGTTTTAAACTCTACGTGTTTAGCCGTTATCAAATGCACAGCGTGTTGAAAAAGACGCTGTAAACCTCTTTCATGCGATCTACTAAAAACATAGTTGTGAATTGATTGAACATCTATAACGTTCACAAGTGCCGTTTTTTTTAGTGCTTTATCCAAATACTCCTGTCTTCTATTATTCATGACTGAAGGAGTCAGCCCATTCGGGCTATTTGAAGAGAAGACATTGTAAAATTCAGTTTCGTCTCCTAGCATCCATGAAAGATAGACAAGGCTATCATTTAGTGGCTTTCTCAGAATATTCAACCCAACTATAATTTTTCTTTTTTCAAAACATCGGAGACCTTCAAAAAGGTGTTGCAGCGAGTCTGCAACAAGAGCCATCGTCAAATTATTCATGATGACTTTCTTCGCTTCGTTTTCGTAACCCAACAAACGCAAAGCCTCAATAGAATTAAACTCGTCAGCGCGGTTTGCGAATGTTTCCGCTTCTTTTGCAGATTCAAAAGTTAGAGTTATATGCGCAGCCCTTGCAGCTTCGTACTCCGCAAGCATTCGTAGACATTCGTCATGTAAAAAATAGCAATATTCATGAGCTGCACGCAGGTGTTTTGGTATACGAGCTAATCGAGTGCGTGGAATCAAACCAATAGAGTTAACCATTACATAGATTCCCCTGCAAATAGTTTTGATTTAAGGTTGTTCAAATTTCACCTTCAGAATCAATTGGAAGGTCCTCAAAAATACCAAGAGTTTGAAGACATGAGAGCAACTGCGAGTACGATTTTTGTTGGTTGCTTTGACTGGGTTTTAGAACTGCGTCCATCGCATTTGAGCAGTATTCTGCTGCCAACAAAGGGTAATTTGGGTCTACGGAAGGGACTTCTTCCCACATAGGAACAAAGAGATATCTATGCAAAGGATTGGGATCGATAATCAAGTTAAATCTTGCCAGGTGGTGCCAAGAGCTGTGAGCACAGGATCCAAAATGAACACCATGCCTGCGGTAAGCGATGAGTGCTTTACCTCCAGCTTTTTTGGCCATGTCTCTTACGTCAGTCATTATCGTCTTAGCTTGAGAGCTAAAAAAGGCTTCTTCCCTTTCCATCATTGCAATTAGCTGTTTGGCGTGCGCTTTTGCGTTTTCTTCCTTAGTTAAATTAGCCATTTGTTCCAGTCTCTTCTTCGCGCCGACTAAATCTGATTTGGCAATTCCGTTGGCTCTTTGTTGTGGGCTCAATAAAATCCATTCAATTTTTAGCCAGTTTTCTAGCAAAGTTCTTAATAGAAGTGGTCCCATGTGTGGATTCCAAAGGTTTGGATCATTGACGAGTTGAATTGTGATCGTTATCTGACGCGCAAGCAGCGAGCCGAGCACCCTTGAGACTGTTTTATCCCTCAAGTTATGAGGCCAATTTTTTATTGTCAATTCAAACTCTGCACGCAAAGATTTTTCATACTCCTTCATTGCAATGATAATCCTTTGCTGAGTAGCTTTAGTTTTGTCAGTCATTGGGGCCCTCAAGCAAAACAGTTTTGAGTTTGGCGATGAAATCTCTGTAGGTGTCATCAGTATGCTTCTGTTTAGCAGCGTACCTATATTGAATAAATGCAAGATTTAATTGATGAGCCGCTAGTTCCAAGCATTGTGTGGAATATTTGGGGCTCGCTATCACTGCTACATCACCTTCTTCTATTTCAGACCGATACATTTGGTGTACGTGATCCCAGGTACCATGAGCCGCTCCCACAAGAAATGAATAGAGCTTGAAGCTGTCTTGTACTTGCCCTTCTATAGACATTTGTTCAAGGCTCAAGCCTGACCACGAGCCTACGTTCACGTCGGTGAAGATTTCATGCTGCTGGCAATTGAGCCAAAGGGCTTGAGCTTCTATTTGACTTGTGTCTTCCTGCAAAAGACTTTCAAGATTACGAACATGTTCAAGCGCTAATTTGGACTGCCCTAGTCCATATTTTATAAACTCTGCTGACCGTTTAGTGGGATCTTGATTTATCCATGCCATGTCAATTGCCACTTCTGTCATTGCGCGTACGATGACGGGCGAGACAATGTTGTTCCAAAGCCTTGAGTTTGTGACTAGCTCACTGCATAGCGTGCATTGCCTTGAAAGCAAACCACCGAGCACTTCTTGGGTTTGCAGCTGTTTTAATTCAACAGACCAGCTGGTAACTGCTTCTTCAAAGTCAGTACGAAGCTGACTTTTATAATCATGTAGCGCTTTGATCAAATGTTGAGAACTCATTCACTTCGTCCTTTCAGCAAAATTTGATAATTGATGGGCTCTAGAGCAAGCCCACGTTGCCAAAACTCGTAGCTCCAATCAGTAAATCCCTCGGTGGATATTTGCGGGCCAAGAAATGCCAAAAGCGTTGCTCTTACTGTTGCCGCCAACTTCATGGAATTTTCGGTGTCTGGATAAAAGCGAATATCATCAAAATCTGCAAGCATAGTTGGAGAAATCTTAGCGGCGCCGCTCACAAGCAGACCGTAAACACACATGGAGATCATAAATACGGATTTGGTGCTCGTTTTATCCTGAAGTTCGGCAAGAAGTTTTTTAAAGTCCTGCAGGAAGTATTGGTTTTCTGAATGATTTTTGTCGTCTATGAGCCATTTTATAGGGAAGGTGGGATAGAGCGAGATAAATTCACTCATAGCCGACCTAAGAGGACTAAGCAGATGTTGATTTTTTAACTCGGATAAAATGTTTACTGTTTTTTTTGTCTCCAATTTTGCTAGCGATGTTGCAAAAAATGGTGGAGGGGCTGGTGAATCTTCTGCCGTTCTAATTTCTTGTCCAATGATTACGACGATTTTTGAAACTGTTTGAGGCTTTAGCTTTTCGTTTAAGATTGCCAGCCAGATGAGTTCAGGAATGCCATGATTGATATAACTGACGGGCTCAACGTTGCCTCCAGGAAAACATTTAAAAGTGGAGCCTTCTCTAGTGTGCCCTTTCAAAATTTCGTGCTGTTTCAAATCACGACTTTGGTTTTTGTTTTTTTTCATTGCGTCTTTCACCATGATGGCGACTGTTCCAATGTTGAAGTTTGAACCGGTATATCAAACCCTGTTTCATCTAAAACGCTTTCAATTTTCTCTTTGAGCCCAGGATTGTTGGGACCGGGGATAATCAAGTCAAACATCGCTTTTGGCGCCAAGTCTATTTCAAGTCCTTTTGGTAAGCCGGGGCGATCATGTGGAGAAAAACCCATACTCCAAAGATTGACCACCACTCTAAATTCGCCGTCTCCTCTGAAGTGATTGGCTTTATAAAAAAGGGTCAAAGCGTTTTTCGGTATTGCTCCCTTAATGGAATGATCAATATAATTTACCTCGCCAGCCCACAGCTGCGGAATAAATTCAGTTTCGTCAATTGTGATACACTTCGGTCTGAGAGTGCAAAGTTTGCCTATCGTTGATCTGATCGCAACTGCTTCTTCATGCCTATTTCCGTATCGCGTCCAATGCATTTCAGATTCATGCTCGCTCATATGCCAGCAGCTCACATAAAAAAGATTTTGCATCATACCCTGACGGAGTTTATACCAAGACTTTCGAAGAGTTTCCTTGTCTTTTTCATCCAGCTGAGAGTGTCTGTCGGTTAATGGATCGTCAGTGGCACCAAATGAGCCTTCTAGCTTATCATCAAGTTCACTAGCCCTTGGAAGGTAGATCTTCTGATTTTTTAAGAGCGTCGAGAAGTGTTCAAATTTTAAGTATCGCCAGACAGGTAAATTTAGTGGGCCGGTCACACACTCTAGCTCCGGAGTCATCAGTTCAGCTTTATACGAGCTGGATGCAACCAAGCAATCCACACCATCTTTGTTTTTAACTACATCCATAGTGTAATGATTTCTCGTGGTATCCAATCTCGATTCTCGCTTCATCTTGCTATTACCTCATTTTGGCATTTCATAAGCATGAGTTTTAAAGGCAAAGATATCCCCTCTAAAGACGCAGTTCTAATTGCCGTGGACTCTCTATTTAATTTGACGCCCATCAAGAGTTGCTTGGGCTGATGCGTGACACTTCGATTTCCATGCTTTCTCTGGTGGAATAGCCGATGATTATTGGTGTTCTAAATTTCGCCTCGTTTTGACGTTCATCCACTACCTCAAAGTTGTCTGTAGCTGTCTATTTTTACCCAGTATATTATTCGCGTAGTCCATTGGATCCAATGGTTTCAAAGTGCAGTAATGTAAATGTGTAGCCAACAAATAGTAGAGCCAGCCTAAATGAACTCCATTTTTAAATTCACCCTCTACCTCCTGTAATATCCACCGGGAGGTGGCCCCAATTTTGGCATCATATATGGTTGCGAACTCGGGATCATAATGAATCTGGCGTGAAGAACGAGCGTTCTTGTTTTCAAATTGGGCGTACATTACTACTCCACGATCCAAAAAACAGACAACATTCGGTAAGTTTTTAATGTCCTCAGATTTATAGTGACTTTCTATTTGCTTCAGAGCAAAGTCATCACTTTCTGCAAAAAACATAAATGTAAAAATTGGATTTTTAAGTGGGCGCTTTTCGCTTGTTCTTACATCGAGCAAAAGTCCTCTTCCTTTACCGCCGGTGCTAAAGTAGTTGGGCTCAGCATAAGACCTTTTGAGCGTTTTTAGCTCTCGAATATGCTGAGAAAACCGTTGAAATGATTTAGCATTTTGATCGTATTTGGACTTTATTTCTCCAACTGCATACACAGCTTCAACTGGAGTATATTCGCAGTGCTCGTCAGTTTCTAGCATCAGAGGATTGGCAAATTTGTCAGATATGACAACATCAAATTGACCACAAGTTTTTAGGTCCTGATCCAAAACGTGTCCATGCCCTACATGATAAGCCGTGGGCAATCTTGAACTTAGAATTCGTCTGACTGTATTTTCCACAGGACTTCCAGACTGACTAATTTCTTTAGTTCTGTGGATAATTTTGCCGCGTTTTCTAGCAGCCATTATTTCTGCTGCATCTAACTCAAACAGTTCCAGCAGTTTTAGAATTGATTCGGAAGGAGAGTTAGTCATTTATGTTTCTACCCTGCTAAAAGTAAAGGCGCTAAAAATTTAAATGTTGTATGTCAAGTTTTGCCAGACGAGATAAAAGCAAAATTACTGGAATTGGTTGTGCTGAAAGTCAAAGTTTCCTCAGTCATGTTATTTCACCGGTCCCGATAGCGATTTCACTATTTCAACGATTTGGCTGTTTTGCACTGATTCTGCATCGTTCTTGAGGTAGCCACTTGGCTGAACGCTGAAAATTGCCTGACAGGCAAAAGACAAAATGGCATTTTTTGTATTATCGTCTTCAGTTGATGCCATGAACGATTTGAATGTAGTGATCGCAACCTCTCGATGAGCATTCATCACCTCGTTGTGTTTTGCTGCAGTGTAATTTCTTCCGCAAAGCAACATAAGAAATGAGCCAACAGAAAGGATTATTAATTTGGTTATGCCAAGAACAAAGATTGAGTGCCAATCAGTGAGCTCAATATCGGCCACCGAAGGCTCTAAAAACCAAAGTACGTAACCGATTAACAAGCCGCCTATCGCAATGGTAGCCTTCAGCCAAAACCATGAATCTTTCTCATATCTAATTCTTTCTGCCGCGAAATTTGCCGCAAATGCCGATACACCAGCCTTACCAGCCATATCTTCAATCTCTTGCAAAGTGTCCTGCATCTTTGAAAGGAGCATGCTGCTTTGTAGGTTCATCGAGGATTCAATTGACTGCGCCTTGTTAGCGAGTCCAGACAGCCCGTCTTTAAATGAGTCATCTGAAATTGCGTTGTACGTTAGAATTGGAACAACAACGTTGTATGCGGTTTGCCAACTATTTTGCAGGCTCTCTTGCGTACTAGTTAACAGCGCTACGTATTCTGCCTCAGGCAATTTCCTGTGTGGGTATTCAACAGCTGATTCGATGGCAAATCTGCAAGAAGTTGCTGCTATTTTCATTTGGGCAATTACGGGTGTCGGTATGCTCAGGTAATCTAATGTCTTTGCTAGTTGAAATAAAGCTCTTATCTCCTCGATGGCTTTAACGCTTCTCTTCAGCGCTGGGTTCTCAGAGTCTTTTAAAATTTGAATGGAAGGCCTCTCCACTAGTTCTATCGTTTGAAGCAGTTCATCCCAATGCTCTTTTTGGGGATCGTTGTCAAAGTTTGTTGATAGCAGCATGGTCATTTCTTTTTTGCATCTGAAGCTGGTTTCATTTGGTGCTTGCTACTTCCATTGCCACTCCTACAAACTCCACAGCTACCGCCCATCTGCGCGCAGCGCTTGCAGTAGTCACAGGTATGGCAGGCATTGCATGGATCTGCGCTGACGCATTTGCTTGCTTGTGCTTGTTGAAGGGATACCGTTGTACAAACCGCCAGTGATACCAACAAGGTGACCTTCATCCGAGCCCCTTTCGCTTGACTATTTGTTCACTATTGCACAATTGACTCTTGTTTTGATGTATCCTGCGATACAGTTGTGTGTAATTTGCTCCGGCATTTTTATTTTGACCCGATTGGGGACACTCTAGTGAGTCAGCGTGGACAACCACTTAGGAGTGTGACTTCCAATTGCTTTGATGAGTGCTTAACCTCATAGAGTGTATCAGTCTTTTTTCTGCATTATTTGCATGCCACCAGATACGATGCTTTGAGTGGACGGTCTCTTTTTCTCTATTGCGATGATCTCGACTTGTCGTTACTTGTCTTGATTGGATCCGATCGCCTCTCATCTGCCTGCTACGCTCCGATACCGTCCGGGGACGTGTGACCGTTACTCTCCCCGGGTATAACACTCTAGATCCGCACCCGCGAGTAGCCCATGACAGACGACACCAAACACAAAATTGGCGACAAGTCGGCGCAACCGGGTGATGGCGCTCACAAGCTTGATAATCCCGAGACCAAAGAGCTAGTCAATGCTGGCGGCACAGCCATGCGCGGCATCGAGAGCACACGTACAAACAAGAGCAGCGGTAGCTTTGACGAGTCGCAGGAGATGAGCATTGAGATTGACTTTGGCAATGGTCATAGAGAGTCGAGAAGAAATAAGGGAGCTGGGGAGACCGGGCAACCTGCCGAGACTACAAAGCCGTCCCGCGAGCAACTCAAACACGAGACCCTGGGTGCGCTTATTCCATTGGCGCAAGTTGCGGATGTAGAAGCCTTTCCCGTGCTGCAGTCTCAGGCTGACCACGCTGATGTGTCTAGATTCCCCCAGCCACAGCCGCTGCCGTTTCGCCCAGAGCTAAAACCTTTGCCGATACCGATATTGCCCAAAGATGGACCATCGCCGATATTGCATCCTCCTCATCCGGAGACCGCGGCAAAGACGAGTTTGGAGCCACCGCTGCCGCGTCCAAATGGACCTGTTTATGTCGATAGGACGGTACCATCACCACTACTGCATCAATCGCACGCGCATGAGGCTGCCAGCGTGGAGTCGGCGGCTTTGCAGGCGGTTGTACCGAGAGGTGCTGACTCGGGTGTTATTGAGGGCGCAAGGGACTTGACGCTATCGCCAAAGGACCAGCCTATTGCTGGATATAGTCCTGAGACGCATGATAAAAATGGCTTTGTCAAAGATCCCGTGGGTTATGGGCTTATGCTCGCGCAGCAGGTAAAGCCCGGGGACGTAAGGACTGATGTGGCTCCTCCGCCTGCTCCTGTTCCACATATTAATAAACCCACGCAATCGCAAGCGCCAGCGCCGGTGCCGGTTCCAGCTCCTTTTTCTCCGTCAGTTAAGCCCGTCTTCAGTCCTGCGCCAGTAGTGCCTGTTACGCATAAGGACAATTTGGTAAGTCCAGAAGTCCATCCAACGCGGGCACCTCAGCCAATTGACTACGCCGAACTAGCTCGTAAATCAAGGGAGCAATCAGAGGCCAGCCTCAAGGAGGAACTGAGCGCCAGAGAGACGCTGAACCAATCAAAGCACACGCTAGAAGTAAACGCGCGTGCGGTTATAACTAATAAGACCGAGTGCGACCAGTTTTTGGCTGATAT
>JAUPUU010000451.1 GCA_030917395.1 Cyanobacteriota bacterium erpe_2018_sw_21hr_WHONDRS-SW48-000092_B_bin.40 | reverse complement strand
ATGCTGGTATTTATGGCACAAGAAATATTGGACTTACTACTGGACACGGCAGTTACATGCCCTCCGCCTGGGGGGCCGATGAGTATGTCGGTGACGAATGGGCCAATACTGTGCGAGGGGGTGAGTATGTTGGCGACGAGTGGTTAGACACTCTTCGCGATGACTATGCGGTTTTTGATAAATGAGTTTGTCACCTAGGTACAAGATGCTGCGGAATCTTCCAAATCTAATTCTATCCACTTGCAGCTTTCATAGCGTTCAGCAAGCGCTATGGCGGTTGCACGGGAGACCAGATTGTCCATTTGCTGACTTATCTCGGGGACGGTCTGTTTGGGATGGCTAGTAGCGATTGGTTGAGGATCCTTGCCTGTGAGAAGGAAGGCCAGTGTTGCGCCAAAGGCGTATATGTCGCTCTGGGGCGTGGCTTCACCCCGATACTGCTCAGGCGGTGTGTAGGAGTGTTTGCCAGCACAGTCGGCACTTCCGCCAGCTTGGTAGAGATGTGAAATGCTGAAGTCTATGAGCTTTATCCTGCCGTCTGGCTGAAGGATGAGATTATCTGGGGTGAAATCCCTATGCACCACTTGGGGATTTTGATTTTCCAAGTAACTTAAAATTGCCACCATCTGCTTCGCTAGTGAGAGTACCTGCGATTCTCCGAGTGCACCCTCTTCTCTAATTATTTCGCGCAGGGTTTTACCTTCCACATATTCAATCACCAGATAAGCCCGGCAGTTTTCAATAAACTGATCTTTGAGGCGTACAATCTGAGGATGATCTAGTCGGCTGAGAATGAGACTTTCGTTTTCAAATTCGACCATAGACTCGAGCTGGTGCTGCACTTTTCCCTCTGGCAGCACAAACTCTTTGAGAATAAACGATTTCCCTTCGCGATCTTTGGTCAGGTATACGCTTGCTTGTCCGCCGCTGGCCAGCTTTCGTGAGATGGTGTACTGGCCGTTGCGCAGGCTGAGATTGGAGTTTTCGTAACCGGCATGCTCTCTCTTAGCCTTATCGAGAAGCAGATCAAACCAGAGTTCAGTGTGTTTTGGATCGCGCAGTACAGTCGAGCCGACAAGAGCCTTTTGTGCTTTTTCTGAGATGGTTGCTTGCGGCGCATACTTGCGGATGTAGAAAAGTACGTCCTTTTTCTGTTCGCTATCAAGCTCATTTAACCTGATTTCAATAATTTCGCCGTGCTTCCCGACTATCTCAAGGCGATTACCATCGGTCTTGTTTTTCGAAACTGCGTCAAAGAGCGCAGCCAATCTGTTCAGTAGTCTATAGACCTTGCTTTGTTCTTTGAAAAATACTGGTGGCAAGGGATAGAGCCGGAAGCTGTTGCCGACGCTGAAATCTACATGCCGGACATCTTTCCAGAGTAGTTCGGAGGAAAATAAATCACTTTGCCAGCCCCAAAACATGCATACTGCAAACCAACCTTTGGCACTTTGTTTCTCGATTTTTGTTTCAGTCAGGTCGATATCGTATTCAGCACTGAGAAAGTTGAGTGGAAAGGTGAACCAGGCTCTGAAAAACAGCACTGACAAACAGCTGGATACCGAGAGCAGATAAAGCTGTATGAACATTATTTTGAGAAACTGAGGTTCTCGAGATGGATACCCCATGATGGCATCAACGCCGCCGGTGCAATACAAGTAGTAAGAGAAAAAGGCCGGTAGCCCGCTGGCAAAGATGGCCATAATGATCATAGCAAAGGCGCGGGAGTGTATGAATCCTTCTTCGTGCGGCTCTTGAATCTGGAGGTTCTGCCTGAGGACAAGACCACTCTTGTCTTTTTGTTGTTGTTGCTCCAAGTATTTCTCAAGCCCTGTCGTTCTGGCCAACCAGTGACCGATGATCATAATTAGAGCAATCGGGGGAATGGCATACAGTCCAATCGTGAGAAATGGTCCGATGTTCTTTAAGATACCAGCCCAATGCTGTGCTGCCGGGTTGCGGCTGAATTTATCAAATACAGTAGACTTTAGTTTTCGCTTGACCGATGCGGGCAAGATACAGTAAGACACTTTATAGGCCCACCAGATAAGTAGGCTGAAAAGAACGCCTGCCGTTGCCAGCTTCACCGAAAATGCAGCAAGTAGCAAAGTCAGTACTACTGGCAGTGCGCGATAAAGCACGTTCCTGCCGTAGCCTTCATTTTGAACGTCCAGCAGATAATCTTGAAAATTTAGCCTTTCTTGGTTAAAGCTCTTCTGTCCGGTCCATTCGTATTCGTAATTGTCTTCTAAATCATTGCTTTGTCCAGGTTTTGGTATTCTTCTATAAGTCTTACAATATTGCTCTAAGGCATTTAGCTTTAGAATATAGAGCCTGGTCATGCAATATAGAGAAATGGTCGAGCCGACGCGATCGATTGCTCCGAGATGCTGGAATGACTCCTCTATTTTCTTTGTTTCTTCTCTTACTCTTTCTCTCTCTTGCAAAGGTAGATTCGGCGAAAGCGGTTTTTCAATGCAAATCGTGCTCATTGCATTTCTAAGCCAGACATTTGGAAAGTAATTGCTGTTTTGATCAGGCATCAGCTGTCATCCTCCAGTTTTTCTAGATAACTGAGAATTTCTTCGAAGGAAGCAGGTCTTTGTTCGGCATCATATTCGGTGCAGCGTTTGATCAGGTCGTTCATTTTGTCAGATATGGCGATGCCGCCTTTGTGTGGATCAGACTGACTAAGTGCTTTGGGTTCTTTGCCAGTAAGAAGATAGTTCAAGCAACTGCCAAAACTGTAGATGTCGCTCTGCATCGTAGCTTTTCCCCGTAGTTGCTCTGGGGCGATATAAGCTTGTTTGCCTACTAAGGTGCCAGTTATACCTTCGGCAAACTGATGGGCTGAGCCGAAGTCTATTATGGCAATTGTGCCTTCTGGTGTAAGGACAATATTGTCAGGGGTAAGATCGCGATGGATGATAGCAGGCTGATGGTTGTGCAAGGTGAGCATCAGTTTGGCGATGTCTTTGCCAATTTGGCACACTGAGCTTTCGCTTAGAGTTTCGCCCTCGTCGATCAGATGAAAGAGATCCTTGCCAGCTTTATATTCAAGCAAGAGGAATTGCGAATCCTCCGTTCTGAATGTCTTATAGACCTTGCATATGCCTTTATCATTGAGAGATTCAAGCAGCTTGCATTCGCGTTCGAAATCGCTCAGTAACTTCTCCAGGCTAAGTGCTGGTGCGGCTATGGAAAATTGTTTGAGAACGGCAAGCTTGCCCTCGCTAGTTCTGACTAGATAGACTGCCGACAGTGGTTTGCTGCCGAGCATGCGTACTATTCTTAGAGAATTGTCTACAATTTGGCCGGGATTGTATGGTGTGAATGCGGTGGCATTGAATTTGCGCTGGGCAAGGCGGGTCGGGCTCTCTTCTTCGTTAGTGCTTGCTTTCTTTTGGCCTTGCAAGTTTGAGCGGTAGAGAAGCACTGCGGGCTCAATTTTGCAGTTGGGCGCACATTCGTCTATTGTTTCAAGAAGAACCAGCATTTCGTTCGGATCGACTTGCCGGGGCGTAAATTTATAGATGTCTCCATCGCTGAACTTGAGCGCAACTGTGCCTTTGCCATTACTATCTACTTTTCCCTTTATATCTACCGATTTGAGATCCTGCCAGATATGAATTGGTTTGGTAAAGGGCAGACTTGCCAGAAATCGTTTGCGATAGAGCCCCCAGGTCCTAATCTGCAGCTGTCCGGACTTTGTCGGAGGCAGAAAGGCTGTGCTCATCACTGCTAGTGGCGCGGTGGCGCACAAGGCAACAAAGCTGGCCAGAAAGTCTCTGAATTTGGGTGCGCTGTAGAGGTCAACACTGATGAACACGCCAATTCGTTCATAAGCACTTTCAAAACTTTCCGTCAGAAAGTGATCAAGAGCTTGGCCGAGTGCACCGGGGCTGTGAGAAAAGAGAAAGAAGAGAGAGCCATAACAGAAGGCGAACCAGAGAGCTGTCTGGAAACAGTATTTGATGGCCGGGTGCGCCGCCTTTACAGTTAGATCTAGATTGGTGCTGTTTATGCTTTGTGAGGCTGTTTGCAAGACACTTTTGGCGAAGCGCTTATACTTTCTGCCCTCTAGTTCGAGAGCGAAATTCAGGGCGATGAATGTAATCGGTTTGGAGAATGCATAGTAGAGAAGTAAGGTGACAAGTATTTTGAACGGGGCTGAGGCTTGATTGACATCAGAGACCATGGCGATATTGGCATCGTTGGCACTGCTGCAGAGCCAGTTGCTTATCAAGTCTGCGATACCAAAAGTGGTGAAAGGGATGCCTGACAGTAGGCAGCACATTCCCGCACCGACGAAAAGAACTAGACTGTAAGTCAAATTGAGGCGTGTAGATGCCCCGAGTCGATTGGCAAAGTGCTTGTACGCGATAATTGTTGCGCCGACATAGGCGGTCATTATCGCTATTTTTTGCCACAAAAATTGCATGTTTATCAGTGGTCTATCATTCGGTAACCACAAAATTAAATGGGGTACGGAATAGACCAAATTGGTCAGCACGATTTGTGCACAATAAGCAATGGCCAGTTTAATTAGTGTCGCCCAACTAAAGACGATAGGGCATAGGCGAAAGCAGTTGCTAACAAAGGCCTGCGGTTGTTTGTAAGCAAAGTAGCAGGCTGCAACGACCGCTGAGCAAATGGCTAGCTTTAGTACCCATGACGGTGTCTGCAAAAGTACGATGATGAGGCCGCTTCCGAGTGCCCAGTGCCATAGTTCATATTTGTCCTTGCTAAACTCGTCTAGGAGTTTCTCGAAGCGGTCGCCAAATTGCGCTTTTGTTTGCTCGTTTGCCGCAATCGCCTTTGTCTCACGGTCAAGGGACGGAGGGCTCAACTCAGGCTCGGCACCAACCGCTAGAGTTGAGCAGGTCGGTTCCGCCGCAATTGCAGGATTGGTGGCGATGGAATTAATTGAAGCTGATTCAGAAGTGTTTGTCAGATCACCTTCCGCGGGCACGGCTAAGTTAAGCGTCTGCTCCGCCTCGAACACGAGAGGTTCAGGAGTGTCTGAAGACAGCTTGATACGTGCCGACTGACGCCGGAAAGCTTTCATTTTCATTTTTCTACTAACAGTAACCTGATGCAAGCTTAAGGCTTACATTGATGATGTCAAGTGAAATGTGCAGGCAAGGTTGGGCAATAGCGACTGGCGGTGACTGCTGTGAGTAAGACCTACGTGCGCCAGCGCAATACTTTTTCTTTAATAGGATTGACGAATGCTCGACCCTGTTCGTAGGCATCGTTCCATTCTTTTT
>JAUPUU010000450.1 GCA_030917395.1 Cyanobacteriota bacterium erpe_2018_sw_21hr_WHONDRS-SW48-000092_B_bin.40 | reverse complement strand
CTGACAATTCTGAACATAGATATCGGCGGCGGTACCAGCAATTATGCCCTGGTTGTAGAAGGCACAATTAGAGAAACAGCCTGCCTCAATGTCGGCGGCAGAATGTTGCAGTTTGATTGGATGAAAAAGACCATCAGTGCGATTAGTGATAGTGCGCAGCTAGTAATTACAAGCAATCCACATTTCCGTGAATTGCTTGTAGGTAATACCATAGAGACTGGCTTAGTGAGCCAATTTGCTCAAGAATTAGCAAAGACAATTTTACTGACGGCAAAGGCTGTTACAACTTATCCAGAGCTGATGCTAACCAACGCCCTGTCAAACTCACAACCGCAAATTCAGATTGACGAAATCTGGTTGAGTGGTGGAGTAGCAAGCGCATTTGCTGAAGCCGATCTGACCAAATTTAGCGATCTCGGTGTCTTCTTAGCAAAGGCACTGGCAGTCGAACTGACAAAACAAAATACTGCATACAAAATCGCACCAAGAGCCATTCGCGCTACGGTTATTGGAGCTGGACTTCATACCATCCAGCTAAGCGGATCCACCATTGGCTTTAGTGCAGAAAATTTACCGCTGCGCAATCTCAAACTAATCAAAGTTGATGCCAGATCACGACACTCAATGGCGACACAGATAAATCAGCAAATGCAACAACGGGAACATCTGTGGCAGCAGCTCCCGGTTGCCCTGGTCTTGACTGGCATAAAAAAAGACATGCTTTCATTTACCTTTCTCAAAGATTTAGCCACTGAACTGGCGCAAGTCTTTGTAACATCTAAGGCCTGTGAACCTTTCGTGCTTGTGGCAGAAGTCGATTTAGCTATGGCCTTGAGTTTGATTTTGAAAGGCATGTTAACAGATAAGAGAATAATTACAGTCGACGGTATCAATGTGGCTGAGGGTGATTACATAGATATCGGTAGACCTGTATCTACCTCAGCAGACCCTAATACTCAGTCTCTTCCAATAGTGGTGAAAACTCTGCTATTTTACAAATCTGAGAAATGATGGCAAAATGGCTCTCAGCCTTATCAATCGGGGAAACTAAAAAATGAAATCGAAAACAGTATCTTTAGTAGCAGCAATGTTGTTAGTGGCAGTTGTTGCTTCTAGCAATGCTGCTTTTGCAGCTGATGACAACAAACTGGTATCAGGCGCCAAAGCAGTCGGCAATGGCATTATGTGGGCACCAAGAAAAATTGGTCATGGCCTTGCCGCTGGCTTCAAAGCTATGGGCAATGGCATGAAAAAGATGGTTGGCAAATAGAATCAGTAGTTGCTTCAATCGAAGCGACAGTCTAGTGCCAAAGCAGCATTCAACCTGGTCAAATATTCATCCTTGGAAATATTCTGAGCGTTGAAAGTGGCCAGGTGTTTGTTTGTATATTGGGTATCAAGCAAAACAAAACCGCGCTCTTTCATGCGCTCTACCAAAAAGACCAGAGCCACTTTAGAAGCATCGGTCATGCGATGAAACATGGATTCACCCATAAAAGCACCGCCAATGCTAACGCCATAAAGTCCACCCACCAGCTGACCTTCAAAGTAGGTCTCTACCGAGTGAGCAAAGCCGTGCTGATTGAGCTGGCTATATACGCGAACGATATCTTCGTTAATCCAGGTTTCTTCACGATCAGCGCAGGCCCACATCACTTCTTCAAAAGCTTGATTAACCTTGATTTCAAAAACACCCTGACGATAAGTACGCATCAATCGTTTAGAGACGTGGAAGTAGTCGAAATCAAAAATACAACGCGGATCTGGTGAGTACCAAGAGATCTTGCCGTGGCTATCAGCCATAGGAAAAATACCCTGGCAATATAGACGCAGTACCAAATCTGCGGTGAATTCAGGCTCTTTTTTTCTACCAAAAATCACGGTTTAGCACTACAAGAAAGCGAGCGGATAAAGACAACTATTTGTCGTAGATCTTGCTCTGAAAGCTTTTCTACAGGAAAGGGCGGCATCCCTCTAGTAACGCTACCGCGGCGTATGGTTGCCATAAGCTCATCGTCACTCTGATATTTTTTAGCGAATCGTGGCCCCTTAAGCGGCTTATCGCCATTCAATGAATTTTCACCATGGGGATGACAGCCCCAACAAGTAGCCTTTACAAACAGCATCTTGCCGGCCTTTATCTCTTCAGGCGTGGGCGCAGCGACTTTCTTGGAAGCTGTTGCTTGGGGACCGGCTTGAATTTGCTCGGCGCCAAAGAAGGCTGTTGCTACAGCCAAAAAGAAGGCGAAACCATTCAATGAAAATAGCCCTAGCGCTCGCTTTTCCATTTTATTCTGTCATCAAATATTCGGGGAAGTTGAATTCGTAGACCTTAAAACAGAACTCTAAATTGTCTTCAGACTCCACTTCCGAACAGGAAAGAAGCTGAAAAACCTGCTTGAACGGGGGTAAAAATGTATCGCAGTCAAACACGTGACGAACCTGTGTGAGATAGAGCAAACCGCAACTTGGGTGCTGCATGGCTTCGTTATAAACCTGGGCACCACCGATAACAAAGACCCGATCTACTGGCGCTGGTATGAGCATTTCCAGAGCTTGATCAAGGGAGGGGCTGACAAAATGTCCTTCTGGCATTGGATAGTTCGGATTGCTCGTCAGAACAATATTGATTCTGCCTTTAAGAGGACGATGAGCAGCAGGAATTGATTCCCAAGTCTTTCTTCCCATAATAACGGCATTCAATACTTCTGGCACTGGCGTTGCGCTGGTCAGATCTTTGAAATACTTCAAGTCTTTGGAAATACGCCAAGGTAAGGCATTGTTTTTGCCAATACCAAGGTTCAAATCAGCAGCGACAATGATGTCGAATTTTTCTCGCACTTTAGACAGCCACGGGGAATTTGATGAAACCTTGATGCACATAGTCGTGCAATTCAAAGTCTTCAAACTTCAAATCAAATATTGGCTTGTTGGCAATAGTGACTCGAGGCAAGGGCCCGGGCTCGCGCTTAAGCTGAGCATTAATGCCATCAAGATGATCAGAATAAATATGGGCATCACCAAAAGTATGGGTAAAAATCCCTGGGGTTAAGCCACATTCTTGAGCGATCATCATATTGAGCAAGGCATAACTAGCGATGTTGAAAGGCACACCAACTGCAATATCGGCAGAACGCTGATAGAGCTGCAGATCTAGACGGCCATTAATGACATAAAACTGAAACATCATATGGCAAGGTGGCAAAGCCATTTTTGGAATATCGGCGACGTTCCAGGCCGTGACAATCAATCGCCTTGAATCAGGATTATTTTTAATTTGCTCAATCACATTAGCTATCTGATCGATATGCCCGTCTTCACTTGGCCAACTGCGCCACTGATAGCCATAAATGGGCCCGAGCTCGCCTTCGGTATTGGCCCAAGCATCCCAAATAGAGGTATGTTGCGTTAGATCGTCATTGATATTGGTCGAGCCCCGCAAGAACCAAAGCAGTTCACGCACAACCGCGGCAAAATTGACTTTTTTAGTGGTCAGAAGTGGGAACCCTTCACGCAAGTCATATTTATTTTGCAGGCCAAAGCAAGAAATAGTGCCAGTTCCAGTACGGTCTGTGCGCTGTTCACCATTTTCAAGTACATGCTTTACTAAATCGAGATACTGCTTCATTCTCACTCACTCTCTGCCAGACCATGAAAGCCATCATTTAGTATAACGCTTGCACTCTTGCGGACAAAGCTAATTACCTAATTTGATCAGGCAAGCAAGAGCAAAGCCTAAATCAACTTTGATGTTGCTCGAACTTTGCCCTAGAGAATATATGCTGTATCAATTATCAGTTTAGGAATACTTACAAATGAATCCAGAATTCCGCAACGAAGCCTTTACCGACTTTAATCTACCAGCTAATCAAGAGGCCATGAAAGCCGCTATTGCCAAAGTGCGCGGAGAGCTGGGTAAGAAGTATCCCCTTGTCATTAATGGCGAAAAAATTGAAACAGCCGACTTGCTTGTTTCTACCAATCCGTCAAATCCTAAAGAAGTGATTGGTAGTTTTTCTAAAGCTAATACCGACTTGGCCGAACAGGCGATGAAAAGTGCCTTGACAGCTTTTGACTCATGGAAAAATACTTGCCCCAAAGAACGCGCCCGGTTTCTACTGAAAGCGGCAGCAATCATGCGTCGGCGCAAGCATGAACTATCAGCTTGGATGATCTTAGAAATCGGCAAGAGCTGGGCCGAGGCCGATGGTGACGTAGCAGAAGCGATTGATTTTTGTGATTTCTATGCCCGCGAAATGCTACGTTTGAGCGAACCACAGCCTGTGACCGCCAACGCCGGCGAAGAGAACGAGCTTTATTACATCCCATTAGGCGTTGGTCTAGTTATTCCACCTTGGAATTTCCCCCTCGCCATCCTCGTCGGAATGACCACAGCCTCCATCGTCGCTGGCAATACCGTCATTCTCAAACCATCCTCTGAAACTCCAGCCATTGCCTATCAATTTGTTGAAATTATGGAAGAAGCCGGTTTGCCCAAGGGCGTGCTGAACTTCCTCCCCGGCCCCGGCGCTAGCGTTGGCGACTTCTTGGTCACTCATCCGAAAACCCGCTATATTGCCTTTACCGGCTCTAAAGAAGTTGGTCTGCGCATTAACGAACTGGCCGCCAAGCCACAAAAAGGTCAGCTTTGGATCAAACGAGTTGTGGCCGAAATGGGCGGCAAAGATTCAATCATTGTCGACAGCGATTGCGATCTTGACATTGCTGCAGAAGGTATAGTGGCAGCAGCCTTCGGCTTCCAAGGCCAAAAGTGCTCGGCCTGCTCCCGAGCAATAATTGACGAGAAAGTCTACGACCAAGTAGTTGCAAAAGTGGTCGAGCGCACTAGCGCACTAAAAATCGGCAGCCCTGAAGAAAGAACAAACAACTACGGTCCAGTTAGTTCGAAATCAGCCTATGCCAGCATTCTTGAATATGTCGAAATTGGCAAAAAAGAAGGAAAGGTTGTCGCTGGTGGCAATAAAATTGACACCAAAGATGGTGGCTTCTATATCGAACCAACCGTGGTCTCAGATGTTGAACCAGAAGCACGCATTTCGCTCGAAGAAATATTTGGACCTGTGCTCGCCATAATTAAAGCCAAAGACTTCGACCATGCCCTGGCAGTGGCTAATAATACTGAATTCGGTTTAACCGGCGCGGTTTATTCAAGAAACCGGCAGCACCTAGAGCGGGCCCGTCGTGAATTTCACGTCGGAAATCTTTACCTAAATCGCAAGTGCACCGGCGCTCTAGTGGGAGTCCATCCATTTGGTGGCTTCAACATGAGCGGTACTGACTCCAAGGCCGGTGGACGCGACTACCTGTTGCTCTTCACCCAGGCCAAATCGGTAGCAGAAAAGTTCTAGTGACAACCTCGATGGCGCTGAGAACTGACATCAATGCTGCTAAACTAGCGCCATCGAGATAGATGCAAGTCATGTATCTCAGGATTCGGTTTGGTTAGGAGGAAAGATGGCTGAGTCAATTAGCCTCATCCGACAAATAGCTGTCAGAGCAATTGTCACTGAGAACTTTAAGGCCCAGGTTGCCAATGAGATTTTGCGCAATATTCAGCAAATTGACGCTGAATTGCAGCAATTAGAATTCAAGGGTAAGAGAGCCGTAGCAGATATTGAAAAAAGAGCAGGCGGAATGGTTTCATCCGATGCCCGAGTGCAAATTGAAACAATTCGCTCTCAGGTTGAAGCTGAAAAGATGCGTCTTTTACAGCTCAAAGAAGAAATGCAAGGTCAAAACCAAGCTCTTTCTGAACTGCCAGTAGGCAGTGTCGTCACTCAATTTACTGTAGAAAATCCAGTGGAAGTGCGCATTGGAGAAAATATTTTCCAACGCCTCGAAGGTGGCGAAATTCTAGTTAAAGATGGCGTCATTCAAGAGATTCGCGTCTAACTAGATTTTTTCAGTACTTAGTAAAAGAGGGAAGGCTTGGCCTTCCCTCTTATTTCGTGTATGTCAGACCTTAGGCTTCCAGATAGTCTTTCAGCTGTGAGCCCTGGCGCGATTGACGCAAAAAGCGAAGTGCTTTTATTTCAATCTGACGAGTGCGCTCTCTGGTGATACCAACGAGCTTACCAACCTGTTCTAGAGTGCGTGGCTTACCATCATTTAGTCCAAATCGCAGAATGATAATCTCACGCTCTCGAGCCGTCAGCATCGACAACACCCCGCGAATGTCTTGCGACATCAGACTAGCGGCAGTCGAATCCTCTGGCGAAGAATGATTTTCATCTTCCACCACCTCAGACAGAGAATTGTCGTCTTCTTCACCGTAAGGCGTATCAAGAGAAAGAGGCGAACGGTTAGCAGCTAGAATATCGCGTACTTTTTCTACACTAACTCCCAGCCCCTTAGCCAGGTCTTCTAGGGTTGGCCTGCGGTCAAGCTCTTGAGAAAGTTTGCGAGTAACCTTGCGCAGATTGTTGATAGTCTCAACCATGTGCACAGGTACACGAATAGTGCGTGACTTATCGGCAATCGCCCTGGTTATACCTTGACGAATCCACCAAGTGGCATAAGTTGAGAACTTATATCCACGCTCAGCATCAAACTTTTCAGCGGCACGAATCAAACCGAGGTTACCTTCTTGAATCAAATCAAGTAGCGGTAGTCCGCGTCCTTGATATTTTTTGGCAACACTCACAACTAAACGTAGATTTGCCTGCACGAGTTTCTTTTTAGCGAGGTCATCGCCAATTTGAATACGTCTAGCCAGCTCAATTTCTTCGACTGCAGTCAATAGCCTGATGCGACCAATCGAACGCAGGTAAAACTGCACCGGATCTTCACCTGGAGTGCTGATTAAGCGGCCGCGTGAAATTTCTACGACTTCTTCGTCTTCTGCACCTTCGCTTTCTTCAACCACAGTGATCTCGTCGTCGAAGCTAACTTCGTCGAAATCCTCAGAGCTATATACTTCTTTCTGCGCTTTTCTTGGCATGTTACTTGCGGCTCCTGCCGCTGGTTATTAGATACCTAGTGTCAAATTGGCTTCCGACCACAATGCACTCATGGTCACAAGAGAGTTGACGCACCCTCCTATTAAAATGTTCCTACGTCCACTTGATAACCGGGTAAACCCTAGATTAGCTCAAGGTTAAGCCTGTTTTGCACGGCCTTAACAAAGCTACTTGCAAACACTTATAAGGCAGGTAGGACAACCTATAAGTAGGTTGCCAGAGGGCCAGCTATAACTAGATAAATTCCGTAGAAAAGACGGCTTATTTAAACTTTCCGTAACTATGTAGCCCGCCAAAGCCCAAAGAGTTGAAGCCCAGGTAAGTCAGAAGAGTTAACAGCAGTCCAATCACTGACACGATTGAGAGCTTCTCTGCAGAAAGATCTCTCTGTATACGCAAGTGAATGTAGGCGGCATAAGAAAGCCAGGTGACCAAAGCCATAGACTCTTTTGGATCCCATGACCAGTAACTTCCCCAAGCGTGGTTAGCCCAAAGGCCACCAGTAATGATGCCGATTGTAAGCAAGGGAAAACCAATGGCGACACAGCGATAGCCAACGTCATCGTACATCTCGGCAGCTTTACTAGAAGCTTTAGACTGCTCAATTGCTGCATCCTTAACAGGCAAGCTGCGAAATGCCAAAAATGGACCAATTACTGAGCTAGCCACAAACAATATTTGCAGCCACTGAGTATCGACCTTGCTGAAAGTACCAAGACCAATAGCGCTACTAGCAGCAATGATAGTGCCAACACAGAAAGCGAGAGAGCGCAAACGCCCTGATTGCCAGAGATTGAGTAGGCCAGACAAACCTGCCAAAAAGAACATGGCATAAGAGACGATCAATGGCGGTACGTGGATTTGTCGCCAATAGCTAACCAGAGCCGGCACCAGCGGGCTAATGTCATGCTGACTGGAAGGCAACCAACTGCCATATAGAAACATCGTGGCAGCAAGCAGGCTGGCCAACCAACCCAGTTGCTGAATGCCATAAGAACGACAAAGATAGAGGAAGCCGCCCATGGTGGCCCAGGCAAACCATAAGAGCGATTCATACAAATTAGCCAGAGGAAAACGTTGGGCTTCTATACCACGAGTAACAATCGCTACAGTAAGAGCAATAAAACCGACAAGCATGACGCCATTAGCCACTTTTAGAGCAATACCATTAAATCGTTTGGTGCCATTAGAGGCGACGAAAACCCAGAACGACGCCACCGATGATAGCCCAGCCGTGTTAGTTAGATAGAGCTGAAAATCAGACATGTGCTTGTTCTCCCTGATCTAATTGCGCATGCTCTTGCAGGGTAAAGGATGCTTTCAATTTTTCCACCAAATTATCCATACTGCGCTCAAAGCCTACTTTGGCTTTGCGCGAGGTGCCTCCCATATAAAGTCTGTTGTCCTCAACTGCCACCCAGACATGGCGATGAGGAACAGCGGCTAAGAGAACCCCAATCATTATTATGCCAAAAGCCAGATAGGTGATTGGTAGCCCCGGATCTCTTTTGTATTGCAGCCCAGTTACAGGTATAGCCTTTTCAAAGACTACATCAACATCGCCTAACTTAATTGACTTTCCAGACTGAATCTCTGAAATAAGCTTAGGAGCTTGCCACTCCCGGCGTTTAGCAAAGACACGTAGACTTTTACCTTCTGACGCCAAAGACATTATCAATACAGTGTCTTGATCAAGGGGTAGAAAACAAGCATATTTCTCGCCCATCGGCCGGAGATCTAATTGGCGCTGATGCCCATTAAAACTCACTGCTACCTTAGCCAGACCCCAACTCGACTGATAGATATCAACGCTCTCGTAGGTGAGTGGATTATTGACCGATATTTCGCCTTGATGAAGTACCTTACCTTTATCATCAACCACACTGAGATTACTAAACCACTGCTTCGCTTGCCCACCGGGATAGTTTTCACGCCTGGTGCCATCTACTCGCACCTGCCATTTCGGCAAAGAGCCAATCCAGAGCTTGCTGTGTTGAGAATCGCTAAAATTCAATTTCTCATCGAGCAGTACTGGCTGAAAACCAGTAAAGCCCGTCCACGAAGTAATAGTGATGCCCAGCAACAAAGTGAGCAATCCCACGTGGGTGACCGATGGCGCCAAGCGCCCAACCAGACCATATTCGCCCTTGAGCTTAGAACCCTCAGCCTTGACCTTGTAACCCATTTTGGTCAAGCGCACTGAGAGATCGGCAATTAAAGCGGTTTGCTCTTCGGCCTTTGCCACGTTAAGACAGTAGTGCACAGGCAGTTTGAGAATATCTTGACCGCGGAAAAAGGGCAGTGAATTCTTGAGCAATTTCAGTTTAGGAAAAACTCTCTGAAAACTGACCACAATCATGTTTAAAGTAAGAGTGGCTGTCAGAGCAAGAAACCAGGGCGAGTGATAAATATCGCTGATACCAAGTCGAACCAACCATTCGGCAACCTGATTGCCAAAGACTTCGAAGACTTTCTCTTGACCGCCTTGAGATTCTTGCGGAACCCCGGCGCCAATAAGAATTGTCAGAGCCATCAAGCACATTAAAGAGACCGAAAGCTTTACTGAGGCAAAAGGTGAGAGCTGATCTTTAGTGTTATCGCGCTTGCCATCTTTCACTTTATTAGGTGTCACCACGAGAGAGGAAGCAACCTCCGGTTCAACTTCTTTGCTTTTATCATCTTCGCTTACAAGGGCCACCATCAATTCGCCTCTTCACTAATGTCAGCACTAAGCTCAGAATTTTTCTGCAACTGTTGAATTATGCTGATTGCTTCTTCGAAGTTACGGCGTGACAATGCTGATGCCAGAGATTCAGAGGCATTTAGCTCAGACCAGGTCTTCAAGCCATCAGCAACAGACTCAGTGTTCAACTGCTCCCGCACCGAGTCAAGAAAAACGCTATAACGATCAAATTCGTTCACCAGAACTTCTTCGATACGCTGCATCAGCGCTGTCTCTAGCGGTGGGCAGATACCATCGGATGAAACCGAAATTTTGACATGACCACGCTTAAATACAGTGACCGGAACAAAAGTGCAACCCGAACCAGCTACAAAATAAAACGGCACCTTACTAGAAGCGGCTATAGCTGCTGCTTTCTCATTCGCCAACTGATTTGTGCTCAAAGCGAAAACCAAAGAAAATCTAGCTAGGTCTTCACACTTTTCTAGATACTTAACTTCGCTCACTCGCACCAATTCAAGCCGATTGCCGTAGGTGATGTGCAACTCTTGAATTTCGCAGACAAAAGCAGAAGAGACAACAGTGACTGCGGCACCCGCCTCCAATAGACGCAATAGTTCACTAAAAGCGGCTAAATCACCACCAAAAACAATTACTTCTTTGCCTCTCAGAGACAAACTCAGAGGATAGAAATTTTCAGGTAGAAGGCGGTTTTTAGTTTGTGCACTCATGGGTATTACCAAATCAAGATCAATTACTTCTCACCAATACATAGTCAACCATCGCTATTAGAGCCTGCTTGCTCTCACTGTCAGGCAGAACAGACAAGCTACTCTTGGCTTTGGCGCCATAAGACAATGCTAGCGCTTGAGCCTGCTCAACCCCACCACTCTTGCGAATAATGGCCAAAGCCTCCTCTACGCCCTCATCAGTTTGCACAGCTCTCTTATTAATCAGCTCAACCAGGCGCTGAGAAGAGGTGTCGTTACGCTCTAAAACATAAAGCGCTGGTGCGGTCAGTAGCCCATTGCGCAAGTCATTACCTACAGGTTTACCGGTCTGCTGAGCCGAACCAGTAACATCAAGCAAGTCATCAACTATCTGGAAACATACTCCTAAATTGACACCATAATCTTTTAGGCCGGCCACTACATTGTCTGGCCGAGCGTTCAAGATGGCTCCACTATGAGCACCAGCCGCAATCAATGAGGCCGTCTTGTTGATTGATTTGAGAATATAGGCGTCCCAATCAACTCGACAGACAAATTGCTGCCGCATCTGTCCTATTTCGCCAGAACAAAGATCACCCAAAACCTGGCCATAGATTCCAACCACCACAGGGTTCATGATGCGAGCAAGACAAATAGAGGCTTGAGCAAAAAGTAAATCGCCTAAAAGCACAGCCAATTTGTCATTGAAGCGCTTGTTGACGGTCTCTTGACCACGCCGAGTAGAAGCAGCATCAATGACGTCGTCGTGCACAAGGCTAGCTGAATGGATAAGTTCAGTTAGAACAGCCAAAATAATGTGCAAGCGAGACATCTCACTATGAGCAACATCGTCCTTGCTATCAGTCAAGCTAGCTTTAGAACCGAGCAAAGAAATTAATGGTCTGATTCGTTTTCCACCAGCTTGGAAAATCTGAGCCAGTAAGTCACCGACAAAGGGGCTGTCATCAATCAAATTGGTAACTAGCCATTCCTCAACCAGGGCCATCTCATGACCCACTGGCCGGATGATGTCGCTCAAGTCTGTATATTGGCCTTCTTGACCAGTTTCAGACCTATCAGGTTTTGCGGTTGTACCGGCGCCATTACAAGTTGTCATCAGATTAGTACTTTTCTTCGGTAATCTTGGCAAATTATGGCAGTTTCAGAGGGGTTCTTGCCCTTTCTTAGCTCTCATGATCCAAGAAACTTAGCAAGTACAAAGCGTCTTCTTCGGATTTTTTTGGGGAGGGCGCATATTTTCAAGATGTTGTGGAACAACTCTAATGAGGGGAATGTTTTATAAATTTACTAATGGAACCCATAAAAGCCTTCTAAAAACCGAAATGGCATCTCAAATGGCATCCCAAGATGTCCATTGATGAAAATCGGGTTAGACTTAAGGGTCAAATTGCGAGGTAACCGTGTTTCAGGATCTCAAAGCCAAATTACTGGCTGGACAAATAGCTTTCAACCAAGCACTGCCACAGGCATTGCCTCATTTGCGTGGCAAAATCGCAGATGAAAAGCTCTTGTGGCTAGCTTCAGAATTGCAGGGCTACAGTAATGCCATTGAGTTCTATCAAACTACTGATCATAACCTCCCTAGTTACCGCGTAGTGCCGGGCACCCTTAGATTGATGACGGCAGAGGGGCAACTAATGGAACTGAGACACCCTTATGCCAAGCGCGACCACATCTTCCTCAGTTCACCCATTGCCTGGATTGAAGAGATTGCTAACCACAACCAGCAAGAAGCGACTTCTCTAGTGGAAGTGCCAGAACTAACAGCTTTCATGACTAAAAATGGCGGCGGAGTGGTTTGCGAAACTACTCAAAGCGAAGTCAGAAGAATAATAGCTACCTTTAGAAACCAGTTTATTGATCTGCTCGACCAAGTCGAAGCAAAGTCTGGCACTTAAACTAAAACAGATTCCGCGCTTTCACGTTTTTCACTGGCACTGACGACAATTTCGTTATCAAGTAATTTGAGCAGGGCAGCTATTCGCTCCCTGCGGATATCGCTCTCTTCGAATTTGTACAAGCGAAAACCATTAGCCAAGCTCACCCAGACTGACTGCTCCTGGCCGACAGCGGTAGCAGATAAACGCATACTAACGTCAAGCATCAACTCAGCAAAGCTTGAGCTTCGAGCACGACAGTTAACATAGCCGCAGTCACGTTCAATGGCCATACCAAGGCGCAGCGCTGAAATATAAGCATCGCGATCAGGCCTTATTTTAAGCAATTCATCTTCAAGCAAAATCAGGTCGAAGTCGAAGAAGCCACTCTCCAAGGGCACCGTCTCACTTTCAACCGTACTCAAAGCCTGCTTATAAACAGAAGGGCCAGCTATTGCAGCTAAGGCACGGCGACGCTCAAGCTCACTAGAGCCCGAAACTCGCTCGTAAAGCAAGCAACAAAGCGCGCCAGTGACGATTAAACCGCCATAGTAGACAATCGAGAGCGGAACAATACCGGTGCCAATAGCTTGTGCGAAGGAAAAAACCACGAATATTTGAGCTAGGTGCCATAGGGCCACAGCCAAGGAAAGACCAACGGCAATTGATAATTTGCGACCGGGAGCAAGAGCCACACCGACGGTAACGCAGGCTATACAAGCAGCCCAATCAAGGAAAGCAACAAAAAGATGGTAAATATCTATTCCAGCGCTAAGGCCGGCTCGGGGCATAATGTGGGCCCACTCAATTACTGCAATTACTAGCAGTTGAATCAAGGCAAAGGCCAAGAGCGCAGAGATTATGGCAACAAAGTAACGAGCCATTAAATTACCAGCAAGATACCAAACGAATTACCAGCGAATTACCAACAAAGTTGCAACGCTCCAGGAAGAGACGCCCAATATTTAGATGATGAAATATACCATGTCAGGAACTCAGGGCAAAGCCCTGGAAGGCGGCAAAATCAACTTTCCAAGAGTCTAAGAAGAATCTTCTCTTGACCTCTACTATACACAACCGAGTATTGATACCGCCAGCGATACCATTATCAGGCGGCAAAATGACAGTTTAAGACCTTCCTAAACCGGGCAACAAAGGGGTAGAAGGAGAATCCCAGAATGAGAATCAATGATTAGCAAAAACACTTTAATAAATCTGGCCGAGCTCGAAGAACTAGTTGAAAAATCGCTGGACAAGACCACACTGGCCCCATCACACTTCGACTATTATCGTGGCGGGGCCGCCGACGAACTCACAATGAAGCGCAATTGCCAGGCTTTTGCCGAGATTTCAATTTGGCCACGTATGTTAGTTGATATCAGCAAAAGAGATATGTCGCTATCTCTCGCTGGCCAAGAAATTGATATGCCTATTGTTATTGCCCCAACAGCCTTTCAAGCGCTGGCTCACAGCCAGGGAGAACTGGCAACTGCAGCAGCGGCTAAGAAATTGAACACAATCATGACCTTAAGCACGTTATCAAATCACGACATCGAAGAAGTAGCCAAAGCTGGCAACCACCTGTGGTATCAATTATACGTTTACAAAGATCGAGCCATTACGAAAGATCTAGTAGCTAGAGCCGAGGCCAACAATTACAAAGCCCTTGTTGTCACAGTCGATTCGCCCGTACTAGGACGACGAGAAAGAGACATTCGCAATCACTTTACACTGCCGCCAGGCCTTAGAGCAGCCAACCTAGAAAAGTTTGCTCTAGGCAACATCAAAAATAACAAGAACGACAGCAACAACAACAATCAAGACTCTGACCTAGCTAGTTATATCGCCTCGCTCTACGACACCAGTCTGACCTGGAAAGATCTTGAATGGATTATCTCCCTAACAAAACTGCCAGTATTAGTGAAAGGCGTTTTGCGCGGCGATGACGCCATAAAAGCCGTTGCCGCCGGAGCAAAGGGAATAATTGTCTCCAACCATGGGGGCCGCCAGCTCGATACAACGATCTCTACAATAGAGGCTTTGCCAGGCATCATCGCCGCAATAGAAAAGGCCAATAGCTCCAACAGCAATACTTTAGTAGAAGTTCTGCTCGATGGTGGCATCAGAAGAGGAACTGACATACTAAAAGCATTGGCAATGGGAGCCAAAGCTGTAATGATAGGAAGGCCTGTACTATGGGGCCTAGCCCTCTCTGGCCAAAGTGGGGTGGAAGCAGTGCTGAATCTGCTCAAATCTGAGTTTGACCTAGCCATGGCTCTGAGCGGCTGCGGCAACCTAGCGGCAATTACTTCTGACTTAATTTCGCGAGAAAAATGACTGCCCTCCAACCAAGAATAGTTTCACTGATTGCTAGCTCCACCGAGATCGTTCATGCTCTTGGCTTAGGAGAATATATGGTGGGGCGCTCGCACGAATGCGACTTCCCTCAATCTATAAAATCTCTACCAATATGCACCTCACCTAAATTTCAGGTAGACGGATCTAGCTACGAAATAGATCAGCGTGTCAAAGCAATTTTGCAGGAATCGCTTTCGGTGTACAAGGTTGACGCCGATATTCTCGAAAGCCTTCAGCCAAGCCATATTATCACCCAGGCGCAGTGCGAAGTTTGCGCTGTTAGCCTCCGTGATGTTGAAGCAGCTCTGTGTCAAATGGTCAGCAGTAAGCCGCAAATTGTTTCACTTGAACCAAATAGCATGGCAGACTTTTATAACGATATAGAAAAAATCGGCAAGGCTCTGCACGTAGAAGATCGAGCACAACAACTTATAAAGAACTGCCAAAGCAGAGTTGATGCCATTGAAGCAAAAGCAAACGAAGCGTTAGCCAGAGGCATGACCAAAGTTTCAGTGGCAGTGATCGAGTGGATAGAACCACTAATGGCAGCAGGAAATTGGATGCCTGAGTTAGTAGAACTGGCTGGCGCCACTAACTTATTTGGCCAGGCTGGCAAGCATTCTCCCTGGATGACCTGGGAAGAATTGATAGAGAAAGAGCCAGATATAATTCTCGTGACACCGTGCGGTTTCGATAACAAACGCACTCTGGAAGAGATGCACTTGATTGAGCAACAGCCTCACTACAGTGCCCTCAAAGCCGTGCGCAACAAACGCGTTTATGTGGCCGATGGCAATCAGTATTTCAATCGACCCGGTCCGCGTCTGATCGACTCGCTCGAAATAATGGCCGAAATTCTTTACCCCCAACTCTTCAATTTCGGCCACGAAGGCACAGCCTGGATTAATTTCACCAGCTCTAAGTCATCAATCGGAAAAGCAGGCGAAAATTAAGTGAGCGCTGAAGACAATAAAAATAATGACAGTGACAACAAGACTGAAGAGGGAAAATCTCGCCAGTTGCTAGCTGCCAGTGCCCTTATTCCGCTGCTTTGCGCTCTTTCACAACCGCCTAACTTCAAAGCACTTATTTACTCAGTTTTCATAGTCAACTATCTAATCAAGACTCGAGCGCGCGAAAAACCAGCTACAGTCTTGGCCGAAAGCCAGCCTTCAGCGACATCATTGTCAATCTGGCAGAAACTTGAATTTGTAGCTTTATTTGTGGCCTGTGGCATGATCGTGCAAACCCTTGACTATCTGGGGCACTTAAGTTTTCCCGTGCACACACTCTGGTCACCCAGCTGGATTTACTTCGGACCGTCAGAAGCTTCAGTGGCTTGGCAATTCATTATGACTTTTCGGGTCATGGCAGCACTGGCGCTGGCTTGGCTAATAGCCTTGCGCTTCTTTGTCATCAGCGAAAAAGAATTCTTCAAGATAGCAGTGGTCTTTGGCGCAGTGCTAACGGCCATGGATTATATGCCAGTAATAAGCCTACCGAACTTAGAAGCCACACTAGCCGGCGCAATTTACTTTGGCTCAATCGCCGCTATTGCCGCAACGCCCCTAGGACTGCCAGAAAAAGTGCAGTACAAAGGAAAAATTGGTGCCAAGGAAGTTTATATGCTTACCATGATCTTGCTCTATGCGGCCGTCAAGCTAGTTATTCGATTTTCGCCTATACCCGCTCTAGGCGGGGGCTAAGGTGGCAAGTCAAACGGGCATGGGTAAGAGCGATTGCCAGTGCATCAGAAGCATCATCAGGTTTAACAATTTCTGGCAATCCTAAAAGCTTTGCCACAGCCCACTGCACTTCAGGTTTTTCGGCCTTGCCATAGCCGGTTACATGCAGCTTCACCTGCATTGGGGTATATTCACCAGCCAACATACCAAAGGTAGCCAAGGCCTCAAGAATGACACCACGAGCTTGTGCTACTGGAATTACAGTCTTGGCATTTTTGAAGAAGAAAATAGCTTCAACGCCACATTCCTCTGGCTTAAATTCTTCAATCAAGCTAATTAAATCTTCGCGGATCATTTTCAAGCGGTTGGCTGGGGCCATGGTTTTCGGAGTCGATATCACCCCCGATGATATATACCGAAAGCTATCACCAGCGATCCAATCGACTATACCGAAGCCAACCGTAGCAGTACCTGGATCGACGCCCATGATCCGCCTTGGCACTCTCTTTGCACTCTCAAGCCGAGTATTCAATAAATGCAACCTAAATTAGCAATTTTGACCTTCCAAAGTGTAACATTGCAAGGCACAGTTATCGGTATAAATGAACAGTTATAGCTTCAGCTCTGAAATTCAGGTCAGCCCTGTGAGCGTTACCCCCAAAGCGGGGTGGCTTGACTCACAGCGACTCTCACTAAAGCTACCAATAGGCTTTTTGATGGGGGCGATTCTGGCCCTCGCTACTCCAGGGTTTGATCAGGCCTACCTCGCCTGGTTTGGCTTGATACCACTTCTGATACTAATTAGAGCCTGCAATTCCCCCTGGCAATCAGTATTTACTGGCTTTACTTTTGGAGCCGGCTACTATGCCATTGCCCTCAGTTTCTTCACCGGTATGTATCCGCTGCGTTGGCTTGGTCTGCATGACGCTGTTAGTTTTCAAATAGTATGGCT
>JAUPUU010000449.1 GCA_030917395.1 Cyanobacteriota bacterium erpe_2018_sw_21hr_WHONDRS-SW48-000092_B_bin.40 | reverse complement strand
GAGCAGCCAAGCTGGCACTATAGAGCCCAGCTAATCTTGCTTGCGGCGGGGACATGATCATAGCGAAACCACGCTCAGCCAAGCGGGCACTAAACAAGAAGACACTCTTTGTAAGAAAAACGAGGTTCTCAAGTGCTGTGTTGATGCTGTTGCGGCCTTGCATGTGGCGCAGCTTTTTGCCAGGTACATGCACCACTCTGATTGGTGAATTGCCGCTGATGAAATTTTTCAATAAATATTGGGGCGACTTAAATTCAAGGGTTTGGATCTTATAACCCCGTTCACGCTCTTCCATCTGATATTGGCGCAGCATGCCAGCTTGGGTTTTGATGTTCATTCTCATTGCGAACCACTTTTGTTCTCTTAGTTCTTGTTCTCTCTGGTTTCGTTCTCTATCCTGATCAGCATAATTTGTCATTTTGCCTCCATCAGTAAAGCAATGAAGCAGAAATAGATAATACATAGAGCTTGCGATCAACGCCTGTGCAGATTCACTGCAAGACCTAAACAGGTATTGCATCTAGGCCGTTATCTCGATTTCTCTTATCAGTCTGTGATGGCAGCTTTTGCACGTCTAGCAATACTGCTGGCGGTGCCAATAATTCTAATTTTTTATTCTTTCATTAGTTGTGCTGTTGAAATAGCGTCGGCTCTGGCAAAAATTGCTTTGGATTCTTGCTCTTTGCCGGTTTGTGCCAAATAACAAGCATAGCTATTGAGAGCTTGGTAGAGCAGCGTTTTGTCGTCGGTGAACGACTGCTCTGCCAATTGCATTGCTTCTTTTAGTTCTTTCTCGGCCTCTGGGTATCGGTTTTCATCACGATCGAGCTGACCAAGTTTAATGAGAGCTAAAACCCTTTTTCTGGCAATCTTGTGGTTGTTGCTCTTATTTGTAGGATCGCTAACTACCTTTTCGTAGATAGAAAGAGCTTCAGCCAAAAGCGGCCGCACCATCGGTAGCCGCTGTTGGCGGCAGTAGCATTCGGCTAGAAGCATGTCGATACCAGCCACTTGTGGGCTATTGTCGCCAAGCAAGTTTCTGTAAACAGCCCGGGCCCTGGTAAGAAGAGTCTCTGTATGTTTATCCATGGCGGCGCCAGCGAGGCCGCGATTGACATGGTCAATTGTAGTAAAAGTAATTGGTGCAAGAATTCTCTTTAGGCCTGTTTGCGATTCACTGCCTGGTTGAGCAAGATCGTCTAGCTCCTTTAGCAGAGTATCGTAAGCTTCTAGCAAAACCAGGCTATTGAGCTTGGCAATTTTTTCGTTGACCACTTGCAGCTCATCAAACATTTTTGCTTTTGAATAGAGGGTTCGCTCCATGCGCAAGGCTGTCATTAAGCGACCACGATTGGAAAACTTTTTGCGTGCCGTATCTTCTGCCGAGACCAAAACCCAACGGGCTTGATCATACATATGATTATCGGTGAGGGTTTGGGCAATGGTGGTCTGACAGTTCCAAATTGTCTTTAAGAGCACTGTACCGTGATCTGGCTCTGGTCCGTTGTCGCATGACATATAAGCAATTATGGCTGCGACTACAACAAATAGACTCCAGAAGGCGTAGCGTAAATATTTGATTTCTAGACGCTGTTTAGTTGGGTGTTGCACCGATTTGACTTTGACCGAGCCTGATTGAGGCTGAATCGTTGGTAAGTCTTGCAGCACATCCGAAACTGATTGATAGCGGTCTTCTGGCTGCTTTTCTAAGCAACGGAAGACCAGTGCCTCTAAACTTTTATTGATATTTAGTTCTGGCACCACCTGGCTAAATGAGCGCGGTGTCTGGCTGACATGCATGGTCATGGTGTCATAGGCAGTTTCACCCCTAAGTGGTGCCACTCCGGTGAGAGATTCATACATGAGGCAACCGAGTGAATAAATATCAGAGCGATTGTCCATGGGCTTGGCCTGGCACTGCTCAGGGCTCATGTAGAGCGGGCTGCCAAATATATCGCCGGTTTGTGTCAGTCTGGTTTGTTCTTTGGCAGCATGCGGCAGTACTTTAGCAATGCCGAAGTCGACTATTTTGACTAACTCAGAACCGTCTTCACCCTTAATCAAAACCAGATTGCTAGGCTTCAGGTCGCGGTGCAAAATGCCATTTTTGTGGGCATGCTCTAGGCCCAGGCAGGTCTGTCGAAAAATATTAACGGCTCGGTCGAGGGCGAGATGGCCTACTTCTTCAAGCACTTCACTGAGATTTTTGCCATCCAGGCAGTCCATCACAAGGTAGGCCTGGGCGCCGACAATACCAAAGTCGTAAATGCTGATAATGTTCTGGTGCTTAAGAGAGCTAGAGGCTTTGGCTTCGTGTTTGAAGCGCTCAATTGCTACTTTGTCTGAATCATCGTGCAAAAGCTTGATGGCGACAATACGATCCATAAGTCTGTGGCGAGCTTTATAAACTACGCTCATGCCCCCGGCTCCGAGCACTGAGATAATTTCATATTGGTCGGCAAAAACCTGGCCGATCATTGGGTCGGCTTGCTCGTGCTCTAATTCGTGACCATCGACGGGGCACTTTGACCAGAGCGTTTCAAAACGGGCATCGCATTTAGGGCAGAATTTCAAGCGCTTTCCTTGGAAGACAATTAGGTTGTACCAGATTTATGTGCCATTTGGCCAGCTTTTCGAATCTTGTCAAGGTTAGTCTGCCTGGCTTTTGGGCTGTTTTTCGGCCTGGTGTTTCGCAACCTCAAGGTAATATCTGCAATTAATTTGGCACTCTCTGGCTAATCGTACGTCAGAGGCCGTATCACAAATAGGCTTGTGACAACTTGAAGCGTATAAAGAGGTTTGCCATGAATTTGCGTCGCAGTCAGTTTTTACTAGTGCTACTGGTCCTGCAACTTTTTGTGTCATCGGCTTCAGCTGAAGGCCCGACCACTCCTTTAATTTCTCCGGCGCCGGCTGGTAATCAGATAGCGGCTGGTGGCAGGCCTTTTCTTGTGCAGCTCCCTTCCGGCTGGGAGGTCAGTGAACTTAATGCCCCAAGACCTAACAGTGGTCGTGAAATGGCTGGTGGGCGAGTGCGAGCCCTGAAGAAAGATGGCGACGGCATGGCTGTAATTGAGATTACTTACCTAAGTCGCAATGATGCTGGGCAAGCTGATATTGATAGCGAATTTAGTTCTTTTGTTTCTACTGTGAAATCTGAGTATGAGAACAAAGGTCTCAAAGCCAGTGCCACAGATACTAAGAAAGCTACTCTTGGTGCCCTACCTTCATCTGAAGTAGAAATTACTGTGGTTGGACAGAACAAAGAACTAAGGCAGTGGTTTTCGATGGCTCTTGGTAAAAAGTATGTTTATGCTCTGAGCTACACTGGTGAAAAGCAGTATTATGAGCGATTCCAGCCCGACTTCATTAAGTGTCGCAATAGTCTTGCTATGGAATAATTTCTCCATACAACGACAAAGAGCTATTTAGCTGGCTCACTCTTTTCCCAGAGGTTGCTCTGTTTTAGTTTGGATATCTCATCAAAATCTTTGTGCCAGATTTCTTCGATAACAAATACATTGGGGTAGCCCAAGGCAATAATTTGAGGCAAGCAAACGTTGTTGAGTGATATGCGCCTTGAAGG
>JAUPUU010000057.1 GCA_030917395.1 Cyanobacteriota bacterium erpe_2018_sw_21hr_WHONDRS-SW48-000092_B_bin.40 | reverse complement strand
TTGGAATACTTCAAGGGCAAATTTCAACCGAACCATTGGGAAAAGAATTACTTTTGTGTCTACCGTAGTGGTCAAAAGCTCGGAGTTACTGTCAGTCTGCTGCGCTCTTTGATGCCTCGTGATATCCTGGCAATCGTAAGACACAAGCTTGAGCAATGGCGTTTCTATGAGCGAAAACAGTAAATCAACTGGTCAATTGACTCGTCACCACCTAACAGTGGCCGGCGAGAAGCGCTCGTATTGGCTCTATCGACCTAGTACACATGCCGGCAACGGCAGCAGCGAGCAAAAATTGCCGTTAGTTATTGCCATGCATGGTTTCCTTATGCCGAGCCGCCTCATGATAGAGGTCTGTGAGTTAAATCAGGTTGCTGATCAAAATAGTTTTTTGATTGCTTATCCTGATATGGCGTTCTTTTGGCAGTTCAATGTGCCGCGGGGATTTTATAACAAAGACTGTCACTTCATTGAGCTTTTAATCGACTCACTCGTGGATAGCAAAGCTGTGGATGCTGCCAGGGTTTACGCCACCGGCTATTCTAATGGCGCTGATATTTTGCATCTGTTTGCCTGTAGTCTTTCACTCTCCTCTAAAATTGCTGCCTTTGCCCCAGTCTGTTCTAATCTCGATCGCAGTTGGGCTTCAGCTGTGGAACATAAGCAACCCGTGGCTATGATGATGATTAGTGGCACTGCCGACAAGTTAAACAAGTGGGATGGAGATCTCGATCGCTGGATGTCGGTGGCCGATACTTTTGAATACTGGCAAGCTCATAATGGTATCAATTCAGTTGACACTCGCCTGCATTTTCCTGACAGTGTGCTAGCGGCTAGAAAGGCCACCTCGGCGCAATTGATTCAATCATCGAATACTCAAAATGGTTTTGAGGTTTCACTTTTAAAGATTCATGGAGGCGGTCATACTTGGCCGGCCCAAAGAGCTGAGTCTTGGTATTCCCGCTTGATTCTAGGGCCGATGCACAAAGAACATATTGCCAGTGTAGAAATCTGGAAATTCTTTGAGCGCCACCATCATAATCAATATCAAGGTCAACACTATCGGCAAGCTAAGGTGCAGACTGCTAAAGCTGGTTAGACTGTATTTCGCCTGAGGAATATAGCATTATCCCTGATTAAACTGGATGATTAATGTGCAGTAAGGAATTAAATCCGCTAACCTCTGCGCTGACTGCTTTTGTCGATTTTAGCGAGCCTACTTTGCTTTGTCAGGGCAATCGCTATGCTGTTTACCGCGCCTACTCCAGTAAAAATGCTGCTTTTGTCACTCTTAAGTTAACCCTGGCTGAGAAGCCGAGAGACAGTGATATAGAGCGCCTGCGCCGGGTGCACAAGCTTTTATGGGGACACAAGCTTGATGGAGTCATGAACGTTCTTGACCTGCAAAGCGAAGGTGGTTTTACTGCTTTAGTGATGGAAGATGCGGGGTCGAAAACATTGGCGCAGCTTCTTTCTGAAGCTGCCGGACCGATTGCCATGAAGTCATTTATGGTGGCAGCGGTGCGTCTGGTGAAAGCTGTGCAACTAATCCACGAACAGGGCATAGTTCACTGTGAACTTTGTCCTGGCAATATCGCTACTAATTCTGGTTTTGCCGGTTTGACAATAGTTGACTTTGGCAAAGCTTGTGAGTTGACCTTGATTGAAAAGTCAAAGGTTGAGTTGATTCGCCCCGCTCGTCTTCGTGGTGCCCTACGCTATATGGCACCGGAGCAAACTGGACGAATGAATTGTGCTGTTGATTTTAGAAGTGATCTTTACTCGCTTGGTGTAATTTTCTATGAAATGCTCACTGGCCATGTTCCTTTTCAATCTGAGGATGCCCTTGAGTTGGTCCATGCCCATCTTTCACAGGAGCCAATTCCGCCCCGTGATCTTAATGCTAATGTGCCTCTGCTTATTTCTGATTTAGTAATGAAGCTCTTGGCCAAGGCTCCCGATGATCGCTACCAGACTGCCGCTGGTTTAGTTTTCGATCTTGCTGCAATGCAAGAGCAAGACTGTGCCAATGACGATTTTGTTCTTTGCTCTATGGATAGACCGAAGACTTTGTCTATGCCTGAAAAACTCTATGGTCGTGAGCAAGAATTGCTAGTTTTGAAACAGGCCTTTGAGCATATGCTCAAATCAAATCGTACTCAATTGCTTCTTGTTAGCGGCTATTCAGGAGTTGGTAAAACAGCCCTGGTGCGCTCTTTGTATGACCCACTTGCTCGCGAGTGGGGCTTTTGTCTTGGTGGCAAATCTGATCAGCTCAAGGGTGATGTTCCTTTCATTCCTTTCGCCACAATTGCTCAGGCCTTTCAAGAATTGGTGCAATATATTCTCACTGAGAGTGAAGAGCAGATTACCTACTGGACCGAAAGACTGCAAGAGGAACTTGGTTCTGGTCTTGGTTTTATTGTTCGTCTGATTCCGCAACTTGAGCTTCTGATTGGCAAGCAACACTCACCCCTTGAACTTGGTAGCGATGAATCTAAAAGATTCAAGACGATATTTAGGCAGTTTATAAAAGTCTTTGCCAGACCAGAGCATCCCCTGGTGCTCTTTCTTGATGATTTGCAATGGGCAGACGCTGACACTTTGCAGATGATCAAAAGCCTGGTTCTCGATGGCGAAGGTCTTAGTTTGCTTCTAATTGGCTCTTATCGTGACAATGAAGTCGGTGAGGATCATTTACTCACCCAGATGTTGGCTGATATCTTCGTTACCAACGCAGATATTAAAATCAACAGTATTGCCTTGAAGCCTCTTAGCATTGATTCACTCAATGAGTTAGTGGCAGATACCTTGCGGGTTAGTGTCAATAGTATCGACTCTAAAGCTCTAACGGCCCTAGTTTTTGAGAAAACCGGTGGCAATCCTTTTTTTGCCATTCAGTTCTTACAAGCACTGCACCAAGAGAATTTGATTGGCTTTAGTTCGAGCAGCGGAACATGGACCTGGGAGCTGAGCAAACTAGAAGCTTTACAGTATGCCGATAACGTTGTAGATCTGCTCGTTACTAGACTGCGAAAACTACCGGCGGTGGCTGCCGACTTGATGAAAGTCGCCTCTTGTTTGGGAAACTATGGTGACTTAGATACGTTAGCTAGAGTTTTCGGACAGAAGCCAGCTGAGATGGAAGAAGCCTTACTTGAGGTAACTAGGGCTGGCCTTTTGTTGCACCAGAAAGACTCTTATCGATTTTTGCATGACCGGGTGCAGCAGGCATCCTACGCCTTAATAGGCGAGAAGCAGAAAGCGGTGGAGCATTTACGTATTGCTCGCCTGCTCTTTTCTAAGTTTTCAAACGAAGAGCTAGAACAGTCTATTTTTGAGGTCGTCAATCAATATAACCTTGGTGCTAGTCTGGTAGCCAGTGCCGAAGAGCGTGTGCGCTTGGCGCAACTGAATCTTTTGGCGGGACGCAAGGCCCTGAAAAATACTGCCTATTCTTCTGCTTTGCAGTATTTCGCCGCCGGCTTGAGTGGTTTAGCTGACCCCAATTGGAATCAGAACCACCTGTTGCTCTTTAACTTGCGTTTTGCCCACGCCCAGTGCTATTGGTTGATGGCTGAATTTGCCCTGGCTGAAGCGAAATTTGCCGAACTCTTACCCTTTACCGAGAGTGCCATCGAGAGAGCTAATGTTTATCGCATGTTGGCTGAAATTTGCATTTGCAATTCTGCTTATGACAGCGCCGTCGAACATTGTTTGAAGGGCTTAAATTTACTTGGTGTTGAAGTCCCAGCTAGGCCTGATAGGGCGCAGGTCGATGTCGAATATAACGCTGTCTGGGAAGCTATTGGTTCAAGAACGATAGAAGATTTGATTGACTTACCATTGATGATGGATCCTCTTGGCTTAGCTATCGTTGACCTTTTTCAGACTCTCAATACCGCTAGTATGATTGTTGATCGTAATTTGTTCTTTTTTGGTGGCTGTCGCATAGTTGCTAGCAGCCTCAAGTTTGGTAATTGTGATTGCTCATGCTTAGGTTACGCCCAATTTGGTTCTACTTTGCCTCGCCTTTTTGGCCGCTATGATGAAGCTCGTGCTTTTGCCTCGCTGAGTTGCGATTTAGCAGAGAAGCGAGGTCTTGACGGTTATTTGGCGCGATTGCAGTTTCTAACGGGAATGATTTCGTTTTGGACCGATGGTTTGGTTGTTGCCAGGCAGTGTTTGGAGATCGCAGCTGCCAGTGCCGTTCGCTCAGCTGACAATGCTTTTGCTGGTTTCTGTTATGGCCATATCATCGTCAACTCTTTCATTCTTGGTACACCATTGCGTCAAGTCTTAGCGCGCGCTTCTGAGTCTAGTTGTTTGACTCAGGCGAGCAATGTACTTTCTAGTACTTCTGGAATTTTCGATCGCATTGCCCACAGACTGTCTGACGAGCTGTCAGTCTACATGGTGCAAGATATTTCGGATGATCAATACGAAATGCAATTGCTGCAAGAAAATATTTTGCTTGCAGCGCTATATC
>JAUPUU010000056.1 GCA_030917395.1 Cyanobacteriota bacterium erpe_2018_sw_21hr_WHONDRS-SW48-000092_B_bin.40 | reverse complement strand
TTGGCCGCACCCGCTGCCTCTTGGCGCATAGCCAGCAGCCGCCACAATATCATTGAGATGCCATTCCAGCACAATAGAGAAAAAACTAGATTGTCTGAAATCACAAGAAGACCAGACACGGTGGACAAAGCCAGCAAATGTCGAATAAAACTCAAACGGTTCTTATCACCCACCAAGTAACGTTCACTATAGAAGAGAACTACACTAGCGATAAAAGCGATTACAAGAAGCAAGCACGAGGAGAAGAAATCGAACCTCAAGTCTAAGATATTAGCGAGCCAAGAAATGCGCCAATCAAATGGCCTCGCACATGCGGCAATGAAAGCGCAGGTAGCAAAAGCCAAAGAGCAGAGTTGAGAGAAAAGCAATGCACGCAGCTTGAGAATTTCGCTGCCAAGCAAGAAGCTGACTAAAAGCGCTAGAGCCGGTAATAGCAAAGTACAAAATTGATTAAGGACAAAGACTCTTTCTTCCATAAATTATTGACTCCACAACTCTTCTAAGTTATCTGGCAAACCTTTCAAGGACATTTCGTCATTTGCAGATACTTGCATATATGAATACGTGATTTTTTGCGAGTATATAAAAAAGCGACTGTTTTTGTCAAATCAAAACAACCGCTCACTGGCGGTTGGCAAAGAGCATATAGCTAGACAAACAGGCTAAATCCAAGCAGTACTGGGCTAGCAAAGCCGCTAGCGAGAAAAATACAGTTCTTAACTACTTAGCTTTAGAAGCGGCCTTCTTGGTCGTCTTAGCCTTCTGACTTGTGCCATTAGCATTAGCGCTGGGCTTGACCTTTGATTCAGAGCCCCAGACAGTTAAGACTGTTTGTACTGCCGACATCATCTTTTCTACTTCTCCGGCATCCGGCAAAATAAAGCCAGTGCCACCCATGATCCACTTGGCCAATTCGGCATTGCGCAGGTGATAAAAAACGTTGCGGCCTTCCCGACGCTCAACTACGAGATGATGACTGCGCAAAACCGCAAGTTGTTGCGACACCGCAGCGTGATTAATGCCAAGAATATCTTTTAAGTTGCCGACAGTGCGGTCTTCGGCCTTCAACTCTTCAAGAATACGAATACGCACCGGATGAGACAACACTCCGAAAAGCTTTGCTAACTCTGCACATACAACAGCTCTATCTGGCATTTGCGCTCCGCCCTACAAGTTAGTGCTCCGTCTCTCTACCGCGAAGCATTAATACCGACAAACCTCTGCAAACATTAGCATATATAGAAATCCTTAAACAAGTCAAACTACTAAATAATGACGCTAAATACTACAAGTCACGGTCTTAAAGGCCGCCAAAGCTTGCAGGTATTCGACATGAGTCTCCACCAAGCGCATTTGCGCTTCAGCAGTCGTACGCTCTCTTTGATTCACCAGAAACAAGGTGCTGTCACCAGCGGAGAAGCGCAAACGCTCACCCACTTCGACCTCCTTAGCCTTCTTCACCTCTAGGGCCGTTGCCTCAAAACGTTCAACTGAAGTATTGATAGCAGATACCGTATCGTCAACTTCAGCTTGAATACGCTGCTTCTCTGCTTTCTCGTCAAGACTAAGCTTGCGGAGCTTAAGCTGAGCAGCCTGCAACTGACCGCGAGCGGTACGCTGACGAAGAGGAGCAGAGTAGGTCATGCCCCCTCTCATAACAGAACCTATACCTTGCAACCCAGTATCGGCTCCTTGAGCGAAATAAGCATCCATTGCAGGCAGAATCATATTCTGCGCCAAGCGCAATGCAATTTTTGTTTGCTGCCGCTCTAGTTCAATCTTCTTTAGCTCAGGTCGACGCTCAGCCGCTTGTTTTCGACCCTCGAACCAAACCGATTCGAGCATTTGACTTGGTTCTGGCCCAAGTGTGGGGACCTCCGAAATTGGTGGCAATGCTTTAGGATTGCCATTCTCATCCCAGAAAAATACTGACAAAAGCAAAGTAGCTTTCTGGAACTCTCTCTGTGTTTTTACCAGGGTTGCTTGTCTTCGCTGAATCTCCTGCTCTGACTCAGTCACATCTAATGCCGGTGAATCGCCACTTTGCACCCGTAATTTTATCTGGTCTACACGAGCCTCAGCAATTTTGAGCAAGTTATTAGCAATGTCAACGCGCGCCTTTGCCCCAACCCAGTCAAAGTAAGTGGCTGCAGCCTTAAGCAAAACTTCTAGGCGCGTACCACCATAAACCTGCGCGGCTAAGGGTTCACCCAATTTTGCTTGTTGCTCGGCCGCTGACTTTTCATTTATTCTCAGACCGCGCATCAAAGGCACACTAAACCCAGCAGAATATTCACCAGCCCGACCGCTTGGAATGAATGGAGTTTTTGTATCGTTCGGGTTCAAACGAAACTGAGTAAAAACCTTGATACCAGATCTAGTGAGCAAATCTACTCGACTTTCATTATGAACAGCTTCCTTTGCCTTGCCAGGATTAACAATATCTTGAACGCGCTGGTATTCATGCACACCTGTAAGCACCGGGTCAAAAGCACCGGCCTTCTCTAGGCGCTTTGCCCCGGCAATCTGTCGCTCAGCATCGGCACTCAAGAGCTTCGGATAGTTTTTATCTACACTCCTGATAAATGACTCAAATGAAAAACCATTTTCCGATAAGTTAGTACCCAAGCGCATTAAACGCAGAGGGAGGGCACTATCATCGTTACTAGCAGCAGCAGAAGTACTAGCAAGTTTTTTTGGTTGAGCCTGAACTTGAGATAGAGGCTGAACTTGATTAGAAGGCACTTTATCTAAGGCCGAAGCAGGTTGCAGGTTATGAGAAGACAGAAACAAAACAAGAGCAAGAGAAAGTAAAACCGTCCCTCTTCCAGTATCAAATTGATCTTTGCTAGCAATATGGCTCAATGCAGAACCTTTCTCTTCTTATCGTTTACTTTGACTTGCGTTTTGTTTCGGACTTACCAACATCAGAACCTTTGTGCAATCCCAGTTCCTCAGGCTTTACAGTAGGCGGGAAGGAATTGAACTGCCGCCACAACTCAAAACCAAGAGGAACAGTGTCGAGCATAATCCAACCACTAGCCTCAGCACCAGGACGCAGAAATTTTGAAGAGGGCCACGGTTCGTCACGGCCACTTGCGATCAAATCAAGGTCTGGTTTTACGATTACGCGATAGCAGCTCTTACCATCATCACTGGCATCAATTACAGCCACTTTGCCACCGAAAGTACCGACAGCAATGGACGGCCAACCAGCAAACTGCAGAGCCGGCCAACCAGCAAACTGTAAGCGCACGGGGCGACCAACAGAGACTAGGGGAGCATCGTTATCGCTGATAGTTAGCTCAGCCGCTAAATCTTCTGTCTGGGGAGCGAGTACGGCTAGAACGGTTCCAGAATCAACGGTTTCACCAGCTCCCACACACATAAGTCGGACAATCTTTCCATCGCAGGGAGCATAAACTTTGCGTTGCTCCATACGTCTGCGAAGATTCTGAAGATCGATATCTAACTTACAAATATCGGCTGATGTTGTTTCAACCGTCTCTGCAGCAGAGGCAATCGCGGCAGCAATAGAACTCATTGCAGCTTCGGTATCGGCGGCTACTTTATCTTGATCAAGAACGGCCACAGTTTTATCACGATAAGCAATATCTAAAGCCGCAATTGCTCTTTGCACCTCTGTAACAGCGCGTGTATGGTCGAGCTGAGCCAACTCAAGATCACGTCTCGAGCGCACACCTTTGTCAAACAGCTCTTTCAGGCGCTGTAAATTCAATTCGGTAGTTACCGAATTTTGCTTTGCCGCCTCGATTGCTTGTTTAGCCGCATCAATGCGGTCGTGTGCCTGTGCCGAACGCTCTTTAGTTGATGGAATGGCGGCACCCTGAGAGAGCTTGAGACTAGCAACTTGCCTTTGCAGTGCCTGTGCACGATTTTGAGCGGCTTTGCGCCGGCCAATCAAGGCTTGCTTCTGGGCCTCAAGTTGCTTTATTTGCTGAGGATCTAGAAACTTGGAATCTAAATCAAGCAGCTCAGCAATCAACTGTCCTTTCTTCACAGCCTGTCCATCACGCACATGCCAGCTCTTCAGACGAGCTGGTATCTGCGCTTCAATGCTCTGAGGTCTATCCATCGGCGAGAGAATCATAATCTTGCCAATACCGGTGATAGATTGTTGCCACGGCACAAAAATCAAGATACAAGCGAGTCCAAGAAGAAAAAGAATAAGAACAACAGCAAGAACTACATAACCACGCGAAGATTCTACAGCCTTAAGTGAACGATACTGCTGCGGCTGACGAGGCAAAGCTTGAGCAGGTAAGGCTTGAGCTGGCAAGGCTTGAAAAGAAGGAGCCGGAGCTGAAATAACCCGAGCAGTAAGATCTGCAGACGATGGTGCGTCGAGGGAAACGGCAAGAGCTGAACTCGACGGCCCCTCAGACGAGGCTTTAACCGGTACAACTGTTTCTGCTGCGTCAGCTTCTGTTTTGTCCACTAGTTGCCTCCTCCGTCACGCGCAGTTTTACGTCGTTCAAATGCGCGAATCTGTTTAGCCAGATCTGGAAACAGTGTTGAAAACTCACTTTCATTTCGCCAGGCTAAATCAGCCGGTGAAGCTGATTCAACGATAACACCATTAGACAAAACGTAAACTTTGCTTGAACGCATAACAACTTCTGCATCGTGTGAAATGTCAAGAACAGTCCACAAATTTTCGGGAGCAAAAAGAGCATCAATGATTTTCAGCTTAGTCTTCTCATCTATACCGGTAAAAGCTTCGTCTAATATTAGCAGCCGGGGACGTTCAGCCACAGCTCTAGCAATTAGCAAGCGCTGTACTTGACCGCGCGACAAGTTTCGGCCACCACTGACAAGCATAGTGCTAAGACCATAGGGAGCATTTACAAGATCGTCAGAAAACTGAGCAAGCTCAAGCGCCCAGCGCACATCTTGATGAGTGACAAAAGACCTACCCAAGCTGACATTATCTTCGATTGTTCCCTCAAAGATTTCGTTTGTATCTCCGACTAAACCGACACTGCGCCTTAGGCTCTTTAACTCGATATCGCGAATATCCAAACCAGCCATCTCAATCGTGCCGTTAGAAGCTTCATGCAAACCGCACAAAATCGAAGCGATGGTAGATTTACCTGCACCGCTCGCGCCAACAAGACTAGCTCGTTCACCAGCCTGCAAACGCAAATCTATTCCTGACAAAATCTCCCGACCTTGATTGTAAGAAAATCTAACTCCACGACAGGCCACACTCAAGCCGCAATTATTGAATGGCAATTCAATGCCATTACTTCTTTCCAGAGGCAGATCGGTAAGGTGGCCAACCTTATGCAAACCGGTTAGTAGGTCATAGAAAGTATCACAATTGCGAATCAACTTTTCTAGGGCCGCCAGTACTGTCAAAACTACAATCTCGGCAGCTACCAGCTGGCCTAAAGTCAACTGCCGGTTAATCACAAGCCAACCACCAACGGCCAATATACCAGCGCTGGCAAGAGCTTGAAACAAATACGTACCCAGGGCTTGGCGAAAAAGGACAGCAAAGTGGGCTCGCCGCGCGCCAAGGTACTTCATCACCAAGTTATCAGTACGCTGATTGAGATACTGCGATGTCCCATTTGTCTTAAGACTGGTTTGACAGCGCCCCATATCTTCCAGCCATTCAGCCAACCTGTATTTCAACACAGACTCAGCAATACTTGTTCTAAGACCGCCGATTCCAAGAACAGCAGTAGCGAAGGTAACAAATATGATGATTATCAGGTCAAACGCCAACAAGAAAGGACTATAGAAAGCCATGAGCAAAAGACCAACAAACACCTGAAGCAATGCCGTTGGCATCTCAAGCAAAAGCTTGCCCCAGGCCTTTTGAACATTTACAACATCGAAGAAACGATTGATCAACTCTGGCATATACTCATCAGTCAAAGCTGCGGCCTTGATTTCGGGTATACGCTCGCTCAGTAATAGCGTTATTCGGGCGAAAATTCTCTGCTCTAAGTTCTCCACCAGGCTCAATTTCATTATTCGCAGGATACTGCTAAAGACTAGACCCGCCAGTACCAGAAGAGAGAGAACAATAAGTGGCTGAAGAAAAATACCAGCAGCAATGGTATTGACCAGGGCCTGGGCAGCAAGAGGGACAGCCAAAGAGATAAAACCGGTGATAAGAGTGTAAGTGAAGAGCACAAACAAATCGCGCTTATCTTCAATAAGCATATCCCAGAGGCGCTTTAGAGGCGAAACTCCATGAGCACCGCCAGAATGCTCTAGGTCAACAGACTGACCGGAATGAAATGATTGTTGTGACTCAACCACCCCACTAAGCCCTTCCGCTCTCATAAGTTCCACCACTCCAACTAACCATTAAGTAAGCCAATAGATACCCCAACAACCAAACAGGCCAGCTGGCAGCCGAAGATAACCTCAGATTAGCACGCCAAACCAACCCATGCAAGTATTTGAATATATAGAGATCTGAAAGAGCAGTGAAGGCATCGGCTGGTAGGTCACCAACCAGCGAGTGCTAAAATTACAACCATGGAGACTCTATTAACGGCAAAAGCAATTATTGAGAGTGAAAAACATTGTCTCCAAGCCTTTGCAAAAAATGTGGCAAATCGCAATCGACCACTAGAGCCGGTTCACTTACCTCTTTCTTTTTTCAGCACAACTACTGTCAGTGCAGAGTGCTTCAAGCAAAAGGCAGAAACCGAGAAGAGCCGCAAAGCTCTATCTGCAAGAGTTGCGGTAAAGCTCGCCCCGGCAGGGAAGGCGCTGGTTCATTTACTTCGTTTCTATTCCAAGAGCTACGCTGTAAATGCCCCCGCCCTTCCACCCAAACACACAGCAATACCAATAGCGAAACTCGCACACCTACGGCCACGAGACAGGCTCAACGGCGCCAATTTACCATTAGCCGCTTAAATACCCTGGGCGATACCTCACAAACGGCATTTCGTCCGGGAGAGATAATCGCAGGAACTTTCCTTGTCAACAAGCAAATTGGCTCCGGAGGAATGGGTGTAGTTTACTTGGTCAAGCACACTGCACTGAACAAACAGTTTGCTTTAAAAGCCTTAGCACCAGATCTGGTCAACGAGCAAAACTGGCTGCGTTTTAAGGCCGAAGCTAAAACAATGGCTTCACTCAACCACCGCACTTTCGTTAACGTCTACGATCTTGGCATACACGCCAAAACAGTACCGTTTTATTCGATGGATTATCTTAGCGGTCGTACCCTTGAGACAATACTGGTTGAAGACGGTCCAATCAAGCTGCGGCAAGCCATAGAGATCTTCTTGGAAGTTCTAGATGGACTGGCTTACGCCCACAGTCACGGCATAATTCATCGCGACATCAAACCGGCAAACATCATGATCAGCACTACTAATGGTGCTACTAGTCGTGCTACTACCGGGTCGACAGCGGTAAAAATCTTAGATTTTGGCATATCTAAGTTTGTCGGCTCCGATGGCAAAAAAGCGCAAACTCTCACGGCCGCCGGAGACATATTCGGCAGCCCCTATTACATGAGTCCAGAACAGTGTAGCGGCGAAACCGTCGATGGTCGCTCAGACATTTATTCAATTGGCTGTTCACTCTTTGAGTCACTGAGCGCACTTGTTCCCTTCGAAGGAAACAACTCTATCGAAACCGCTCTATTACACCAAGAGCAAGAACCGCCAAGACTTACTGAAATTATGCCTGAGCTTGAATTGCCGCCAGCAATCGACCGGGTCATCGCCAGATGCCTGGCAAAAGAACCGGCCGAGCGCTACCAATCAGCTAAAGAACTTTCCGCCGACCTAATCCGCGTTAGAGAAGGCCAAGACGTTCAAAGTTACAATCTATCGTATCCAGAAACCACTACTAGAAGACCCACTCAAAAGACAGTGGCAATAATTAGCGCTGCAGTAACCGCACCGCTAATAGTGGCGGTAGCGACAACATTAATGACGACAGGCGCAGCTGAGAACAAAGAACCTAGCTCTCCCAAGCAAGCCAACAGAGGCCTAGTAAATCTGGATTCGGCAGCGCCACTAGATCAATTGAAGCAGACTGAGAATAAAGAAGCGTTCAACAACAAAGCCTCCACGATAGAGAAGCAGGCCTTCAACATCGCAAACACCAGCCATACAATAGCTAACATAGAGTTGATAGAGCAAATCACAAACAAAGATTCAGATCTGCCGATCGCCAAAACAGTGCTAATAAAAGAGTTTATTAGACAAAGAACTGAGCCCTATTCGACAGTGAAAATAATTGCTGGCGAAAAAGTTAACCTCTTCAATTTCCCGACAGACTTTAGCCTCGGCACCATCGGCTTTAACAAACCCGGCTCGATACAGTGGACAACGGTCCCAGCAAGAGGAACTGTAACTACAATCTATGGCAGACCTATTAGCCTCACGGCCGAACAAGAGTTGCTGAGCTATCCCGAACTACTAAACTACTTCAGACCAAACGAAATTGGCACTGTCAACCTCCACGATTCACAAGTACTTCCAGTTAAGCTACTCCAAGCCCTAACAAAGCAACCGCAGCTGCATGGCCTCGAGCTGAGAGGTACTAGGCTAAGCGATAAAGACATACCCTTGCTAGAAAAATTCCAGGCTCTAGGTTCGCTAGACATAGGCAACACCAAGATCACGAGTGCCACCCTGGCAAAATGCAAAATACTCCCCAAACTAAAATCATTGCAAGTCGGCATGCTATCTGAAGCCACTCCAGTACTGACTGCCCTGGTGAAGAGCAACAACCTCACTGAACTCAATCTCAGCAACGTCAAATTAAGCACCGCTGACTATGCCCTCATTTCACAAATGACCAATCTACAGATTCTCTCACTAAAGGAATCGGCCATTAAGGACGCCGACTTGCTAAAACTATCCTCTCTGCCCAATCTCACCACTCTGTATATTGACCGTTGCGGCAATCTCACACCGACAACAATTGATACCCTAAAAAGATTTAAAAGCCTCAAAGAACTAAGACCCCCAGACCAGATCGAAGAGCTATTCAGCGATGAGGCACTGCAACAATCGCTTCCCCATTTGCGGGTAATCTGAACAAACTAGTTCTCGGTCTGCCACAACTCTGTCATTTTTTCACTACGACAATTAGTTCCACAGAAAGCATAAGTACAAAAGTTCAAGCTTAGGTGATGAGCGGCAAAAGCTTTTTGAAAGGATCATGTGAAATACTTTCATATATCTGGATATCTAGATATGTGAACTATTAGATATGCAATTTTCAAACAGTTTATACCAATTCTGCTGTTCGACTCAATTCAAAATAGGAGAGTTAACTATGTATGCTTACAGCGATGAGCACAAGTTTGTGACAGAGACCGTAATGCCATTCTTGCAAGAGAACTGGGATGATATCGATCTACCGGAACCAGCTAGCAATAAGCCGGATGGTCGCCTGACGTTCGATGAATTGCAATTATTCCATGAAAAAATGCTGAAAGAGAAAAAAGTCACCGCCTCTTTGATTACGCAAGAACTGTTAGTTAGATACGAGCAGATTTGCAGAGCTCACGAGGATGGTTACTGGCAGCAAGAAGAGACCATTCTCGGCATCTCCGAGGCCGACATTTCAGTGTACGCTCAACAATATGACCCAGCTTTTCGTAGAAGAAACGGTCGTCCAAATCCCAAGCCTTGGCTATAAAAGAAATAGAGCACCAGAAACAATAGAGAATGAATTGCGTGAAATATCCCGATCATTTGCTCGCATAAACGCTCTGCTCGACTTAACAGAAAAAACGCCATCGCTGAATAGAGGACCATCTTCTCTTTGCTTGGCAGACCAGGAGAAAGATCGAGCTATGAGCACAAGGTTTCAAACACAAGCCAGTGCTTGTATTTTCAAAAATTACTAAAACAACGATGATTTCTCTCTCGATATAGTAAAAAACAATATGTCTATTCAAAAGCCTGTAACAAAGTACTCCTGCATTTTAATCGCTCTCACTATTGCGACTACATCCGCAGAGCTTACAGCTCTTGGGGGAGAGACAAAACATGAAGACGAAAAAGTGACAACATCAGAAGTATCGGAGACGAATAACCTTTTGAATTCTGAACTCGGCTTCTCCGAAGTCAATGCGCGCACCCTGATGTTATCGGCTAAGCAATCAATGAGACACCATAACTATAAAAAAGCAATTGTCCTTTTGCGCAAAGCAGTAGAGCTTGATCCAGATGACCCCGATGTAAGATGCCTCTACGCCGAAGCACTGCAAGAGAAGCTTGCCCACCAAGTAGACAAAGACCCCTATATCTTCAATCTCTGCGTTAGAAACTGGTTAATGGTGGCACGGAATGAAGTTGGTGATGAGAAAGGTGCATCTATTAACGGGATAGGCATTGGACTGGGATGTTTTCAGGATGAAGACCGAACAATAAGAGCAAAGGCCAGTCTGAAGAAACTGACGGGCTATTCACCAAAACCATGGGAAACGAATGACCGCTATCTACGCAAAGTACTAAAGCCTGCTACAACAAGCGTTACTGCTACTATCAAAGAGCCCGAAGTTAGCAAACAAGAAGAAGCAAAATCTAAATAGCAACCAAGGTAAAAACTTATGTTCTCTGGCTTTCTCTAAACCTTAGAGAGCAATTCATATTTGCTTCTCGTTTGCCACAACTCTGTCATTTTTCAGTACGACAATTAGTTCCATAGAAAACATAAGGGCAAAAGACAAACCTTATGGAAATGTCACACCCGAAGAGATAACTTGGATTTGCAACGGTAAGGTGTCGAGAAAGACTCATTTCTGTGTATATAGAGTGACAGGAGATAATCTGTGTCAGACGCGCCTAAAAACGAGAGCAAAGAGAAGGAGGGGAAAGCCGCTCCTGAATCTCAGTTGCACCTCAGTAGCGAGCAGCTGCTGGCCTTGCCCAAGACTGCCAAACTAGAGACAACACTGTTCGACCTGGCAAAAAAGTCACTGTCTGACCGCAGCCAAATCAGCGGCGAGCCCACAACCAAAAACAACATCTACCATGAACTAAATCGCGTCATGGCCCTGAATAATTATCCACAGGCGCATCTTGATGGCAAAACTGAAATTTCAGACAAAGACCTGCCAAAAAGTTGGAACAATGTGCGCGCCCAACAGCAGTTTGCTCTCTATGACAGCTCGCAAGGGAAAGCTGAGTCCAAGCCTGAAGCGAAACCAGAAAGCAAAGCTGAGACTAAACCTGAGGCAAAACCCGAAGCCAGCCTCGAAGAACGGCTAAGGCAAAAAATCAAAGAAGAGACCAGTACCCTACCTCTTGAGCTAGGCGAAGGCTATTTTCAGGTCTGGAAGCGCATGCATCCAGAGCAAAATGATGATCAGGTAAATAAAGAAGCCCACCGTATCAAGAAGATTAACGGTGGCCGCGAAGTTTTGAGGGTAGGTGAGCGTCTACCCACTGCCACAGAAGAAGAGCGCGCCCGTGAACTGCAAAAGCGGCTTAAGGAAGCAAAAGAGGCCGAAGAGGCCAGCAAGCTCCCAAAACCAGATGCCCAGAAGCCCGATGCTCAAAAACCTGACGAAAGATACGTTCCCAACGATCCCAACAAAGACGCGCCAGGCAAAGCCCCAGCTGAAAGAGAACCAAATGGTAAAACGCCTGAAGGCAAAGACCCGGGCAAAGATCCAGCTGATAAACCGAAAGCCGAGCCAGGCAAAGACACGCCAACGCTACCACCCACGACTCCTGTAGCTCCAGAAAAAGATAAAGGCCCTGACTTGGGGAAAATCCATGATGGCTTGAGTCAGCAGCATCATCTCGCCCAAAAAGCCTTTGATCTCAACGAAAAAGACCAGGGTTTCATCGGCAAGACTTTTGACGCTGCAAAAAATAATATTGGCGCCAGCGGAGAAGGGCGCGCCTGGTACGATCCCAAACGCATGTGGTCGGGGCTTTTCGACAGCGACCTGGGTTCAACGGCAACTGAGCAAAAATTAGCGGCGGAAAAAATAAAGCTCGATCAGCTTAAACAAGCAGCCGAAGCCAAAGACACAAACAAGTTTGCCACTGTCTATAAAGACTTGACTGGTCAAGAGTTTGACCCTAAAGCAGCGAAAATAGCGCAAGATGCAGCCAATGCTCCAAATCAAAACGGCTCAAAACCGGGCAATGATAGCGCCGTCGCCGCGCTAAAGGGCTCGCAAGCAGCAAGGTCATTTGACCAATCTCAACACAACGGCGTCGACGCCATAACTGACATTGGCGTAGCACTGGCTGTAGCAGCCTCAATGAGATCTGGCAAACTCGGTATGACCGAGACCATGTTGCGCGCTACATCCAAAGGCGCACTAATCGGCGGCCTCTCTAAAGCTGGTCTGATGCAGGCTGACGGCAAGTACGCCAATTTGGGGCACGACCTAGCCATAGGCTCCCTCATGGGCCTAACTGTTCCCATCGGTGAACTCGGTGGCGCGCAGCTGAGCCGGGCCCTCGGCAAAAAATTTGGCATGAGTGTCACCGGTGATTTACTGAGCGCCAAGATTGAAACTCAAGGAGCCACAATTGGCACCAAGCTGATTAGTGCAGCCGCCAAGTCAGGCACTTCTGGTGGCATATTTGGCGCGATTGAAAGCCCTGGTCGTGAGGCCATCAATGCCGTTGAGCAGGGTCGCCCTATCACCGCAGGTGATTTAGCAATGGCCAGCCTCAAAGGCTCAGTCGTAGGCTTTCTTGGTGGAACAATACTGGGCGGTGCGGTTGACGGGGTAAGTAATGGCTTCCGCTCTTATCGCCCCGGTGCAGTAACCAACATCAAGAACACCATAAATGGCGTCGACGTTCCTTCTTCGGGAACCGTTGGTTTGGCTGATGCTGCCAAGATTCTCGACACAGATGCTAACAAACTGGCTCAGCTAGCGGTCGACAAACCATATGAGGCAGTTTCTCAAGCGATCAACTTATACGAGAAGACCGGCCTCAATATCAAAAAGGTTGATCCCCTCACTGGTGAAAGCGTTCTGCCCAAAGGCTTTGATGATGCCTTAACCACTGTTCAAAACGTAGACTTGCTTACAACTGACGCAAGCTTAAAGTTGAGCGGGAAAGTCAAAGTCGTACAAGCCACCGACGAATTCTTGGGGGCAAATCCTAGCGCTGTCAAAGACCCATTAGCCCGCGTGGCAGCAGACCCCAACTATCAAGAAGTAGTCAAACTAAAGACCGCTGAAGGCGGCCAAACTGCAGCCGACGCTTTTGAACAAAAGTTCAGTCAAGGTTTTGAGAAAGACCTCAAAACTTCAATGGCCGTAAGCCAGGTAAAGACCAGAGGTTTAGAACCAGCCGAAGCACTCAAATCGTCAAGTCCCGAAGTTGAAGCTGCTTACAAACAAAAGGCTGCCGACTACTTCAAAGACATGACCGACCCAGCTAAGCGTCAGCAATTGAACGAGTTAGTAGACGACATCTACGGCAAATTCAACCCCGAAAGCTTGAGCAAAGGCAATCTAGAAACGATACTAGAAGGAGTGCCCGCAGCAGATCGCGAACTAGCGGTAGCACTGCTGCACGAATCAGCCGGAACGTCTTCGGATAGTATTCTCAAAGCACGTTTTCAGGCACTCAAAAGTGATATAGCAGACCAAGTGGGCTCATCAAGCCCAGACAATGTCTATACACTCTCAGCCGATTCGTCAGCCAACTTGCTTGGTTACTTGTATCGCAAGAGTAACAGCATGAGCATGAGTATGAACAACATAGACAATCTAGTAGAGCAAGTGCAGAAAGGCAATATACCGAACAAAGTTGTACTTTTCGATGATCTTTCTAGCACTACCCTGGCGCCTGCTACCCTTGAAGCATTGAAGAAAGTGCCGAAAGTTTATGTTGTCGATGTGGGTTCGTTCGAGCGCGCCATCAACGTAGTTGATATCGCCAAAGGCCCCCAAGCAGTAGCAGAGAAGCTATCGGCACTATTGACCGAAGCAAAAGCAATCAAAGCTAAGCATTCCGGCGGGCTCTTTATTGGCTCAATTGATTCTAATGTGGCTAAAATGACCATGAGAGAGAGCTTTGACGCCGCCGCCGAAGCGATTGGACCCAATGTTCATGTAATCAGGCCATCACAGAATCTGACCATACCCAACGCCACCGCTGCCGGTGACCTAGCCAAAATGAGCGATATCGATGCCCTGCACACGCAATACAATGTGCCCAAAGCATCGAAAGAACAAATTGCTAGTTTTCTCTCTGGCTATGTCGGTGAAGAGCGCGAACTGGCTGCTCGCATGTTGGCTGAAGGGGCTGTGCATAACTCCTTCCCTGTAATGGTGAGAAAGGCTGTGGATTTGCACACTAAGCTTTCAACGGCTTTACGAGAAAGTGGCCTAGGCATGAGTGATTTACTCGTGGTCTCAGACAAAGACCCCGGCGGCAGTACACACCTAGTAAGCTATCTCTTTGGCAAAGCCAATGGCATGTCGTCAGACAATTTCGTCTCAAGCCAACGCCTCAACAAAATGATTGCTAGCGGCCAAGCCAAAGGCAAGGCTGTGGCCTACTTTGATGACACTATCTATTCAGGTTCGCAAATGGCCGGCAACTTAGAAGGCAACGTGTCGAGCTTGATGCCATTCAAAAAAGTCTTCGTAGCTAGCCTCGGTGCCTACGAACAAGGCGTAAACAAAATCAAAGGCACACACTTAGGCTCACTGGGCAAAGTGGAAGTAGCAACCTCTAGCACCCACCAACCGTTCTACTCGCAGAGTCATCCTTTCTATTCAAGACTAGGTTCTGGCCAACAGTACACAGTTAAGAACATTGGTGGATCTGAAGGCTTCGGAAACGTGCAGGGCTCGCTAATTTGGTCGTATATGTATCCCGATAACAATCTTACTTTCTTTGGCTCTAAATTCTCGGGGTCGGTGCTGAGGCTTCCGGGGCCGTAGGTAAGGGCACCACAATCGGCCAGTAGTTCTCAATCAGATCAATTCTTGGCCGGAGGCAACAGTTTTAT
>JAUPUU010000448.1 GCA_030917395.1 Cyanobacteriota bacterium erpe_2018_sw_21hr_WHONDRS-SW48-000092_B_bin.40 | reverse complement strand
ACCTAAAAAACTTGACGGCCAAGACAAAGAAGAAGAAGAAGAAGTGAAATGAGACTATTAGCCAAGCTTAGTTCGTTGCTACTTTTAATCAACCACTTCTCTCTGTTGCAGCCACCAATGGCTTGGGCTCAAACGAGCATAACTCTTCAGGCTGGTGTTCAGCTTGACGACAAAGTACCGTCGCTTGATGAAACGTTAGCGCCTGGCAATCAATTCAATCAAACTTCGATTGAACAGAAAATACAAAAGGTGCCAGAACAAAATCAGTGGTACAAAATTCCATCCTGGGCAGCTGGTTCGTGGAAAACCTTAAAGGCCCAAACAACTTCGTACAAAGACGAGACTACTGGTAAAAACACAATCAGTGGTTTTGAGTACACCATGAAAGCTGCTTTTTCTATGGGCTTAGAAAAGGACAGAACAGGCCAAATCTGGGACTTCGTCGATCACAACTATTGGACCCACACAGAATATGATAGTCAAGATGCGTACTGCTTTGTGACATATACAGCCCCTGGGACGATCGACAACAACACATTCAGAAAGAGCTCGAGATACATTGCTTTTGTGGTTGATAAAGCAACAAAGAAGATTATTTCGACCGAGCAGGAACAGGCTGTTAGCATATACTCGAATCAATCAACTACACTCATGCAAAAAAAGGCCTGGCACAGAGTATTCGACTGGAACGGCAACCCAGTATCGTCAGCACACAATGAAGTGAATTGCATCAGAAGCAACTATTTTATAGCCGACCCAACGACTTTCACGGCAGACGGGCGACTGCTGCGGCCACTTTTCAAAAAATATCTGATAGACAATGGCTTAGCCGCTCTGCTACCGCAAGGTGCAAGCGATATAGACGCCGAAATTAATTCCGTAATGCCAGCTCCAGAAAAACACAAGCGCAAATAATCAGAGACGCGACCATCAACCAGCTAATTTCCAAGCAGCACACGCCAGCAATATCATCGTCGATTGTAGTACACCCCGCATGGCGCACCACCACTGTTGCAATGCATGCAAGCTGAGCAATTGGTACATATGGGGCAATTTACTAGACCCGTGCAGGCGCCGCCATAGCCGCCCGAATACGGGTAGCCTGGGTACCGATAAGGAGAGCTATAGACTGGCAAAGCACCCCGTCTAGCTAGCTCAACAGCACCATACAAGAGGCCAGCCGCTATGAGCAATTTCCAGAGTGTTGGCGAAGTCAATACTCTACCAATGCCAGATCCAGCTTGTTTGCCCATCTCTCTAAATCTATTTGGTTCATGCCTGGCAACCTTCTGAATCGAGCTAGACAGAGCAATAGGTTCCGGCCTCAAGAACCAATCAAACTTACTCTTACTTGCATTAACGACCTTATCAATGAGTTCATCGGGCGGCTGAAGCGCTTCCATCAAGCGATTAACTCGATCATTCAAATTTCCCTCTGGCTTTGCACCCTTGCCTAGGCCGTCCTTCTCGAGGGTTTCAATTCTCTTGAACAGATCATTCTCGGAGCTTATCTTGTTGTAGAGCAACAATTCAAGAAGCGCAGTTCTCTGAACAATACTATTTACCCAGCCCAGTGTTGCAGATTTTTTGAACCATTCTGGCTCCTGAATTGCTTTTTCATCGACACTCGATACCAGCTTATCGGGTGGTGGTGCTTCGAAAAAAATTCGAGAGAGTCGGGTTTCTACTTCCTTGTCATAGGCCTGATAAAAGTCACTAAATACCGCAGACTCAATTTGACTCAAGCGAGCAGTATCGTCCTTGGCAGGATAAGTCTTTCCCAAGATATTCAATTCCACAACGGCTATTAGCTGCTCACTCGTCAAATGTAGCTGCACATCCGTCGGCACAGGTCGGTCGTTTGAAATCTCAACCTGCTCCTTTACTTCTAGGTCTGGGTCTTCGAGCACGGCAAGAACATTGTCGCCACAGGAAAATTGACTCGCACTCAGCGCTGGCACCGGGAGAGGTTGAAGTAGAGCAATAGTGAGAAAGCATGCAAGAAAGCGCGCGTTCATTTCATTCGTCATAAGAACCAAACTGCTAGACAGATTCAAGGAAGGCTATTTTATATCTTCCGCTCGGTTAGTAAAAATAAACTTTCAGCCTCGAGCCTATTAGAGAGCAGTATGAACAGGTCACACCTACCATATTACTCTGACTCAACTACTGCCCAGATAATATAGGCCAAAACTATCTAATAACTGTTGTCCAATACAACGACCAGAAATACTCAGGCACCTCCTCCTGAGCCAGCCTCTGTTCAGAAAGTGCCCTTGCCACGAGCGGTTCGAAATAAATTCCAGTCTTATCACTCTTTACCGTCACTGACTCATTGAATACATTATCAGCGGCCTGAGAGTCGTAAGAAAACACAACCCTTGAATCGTCTAGTCTTAACTTACACGAGGCTTTTTCGGAGCCGCCGAAATAGGTCGCCACGCTGAATGTTGTCGAACTAAGCTCTCGGTACATCGTCTTGCAATTAGTGTTCTGTGACTCAACCAGTTCGATATTTGACCTGAAGTAATTTTGACAATCTTGAAACGCTTTATGCAAAGATACTCTTCTATCGAATTCCGTTACGGGCATTGGCAGACGGAATGGTTCGCTTACAACACTCGTTAGCGCTTTAGGCAATGCGACCATTGTCTTTTTGGGTAACTTGAGCTCGTTAATTACCATTCGGACTTGTTTGATCACATCAAAACAAGCCGCATCAAAATTCGGCCAAAGGTCAATTGGCTTGCCATCCTGCGGCGTAACAAGGAGTTTGCTAATCGGCGTACTCTGCCAATCACAAGTCCTTCCTATTATCGGAATGATTCTAACCTCATTTCGGAGATGCCGTTCTAAAGTGCTCAGAAACTCAATGTTGTAGCAATAATGTGAGTGCAAGAAATCAGATGAGATGAGGAACAGTACAATATCAGCCCTTAGCAGGTTCTCGCTGATTACACTATTCAAGTCTGAACCGGCCGTCATCTTTCGGTCGTACCACAGATCAAGATCCGCTTCGCGTTTCAATGGCGTCAAATGCCGCTCAAGGGATTCGCGGAGCACTTCATCTACGTGTGAGTATGAGAAAAAAGCTTTCATTACTCTCAAACTCCCTTTAAATTTACAACAGCCAAGCTATTTTAACTTGCGCTCTACATTAGTCAATCGACTATGATTTGGAAATTAGCTCAAGCGACTACAAACTTCGCCTTGAGAGCTACAACTCAGCGTAACCAATATTAGGATAGGCCTTTGAGTCAAAAGCCAGAGAATAGACGCAGTGAGCACGATAATGGCGACGATGTTCAACGTCGTTTTAAGTATCAGTCTCAATGCGCGGCAATGCTTGCGCTATCGATGTTTGAGCCTCATTCCGAAATTCAGGACCTATTCTGCGAACTCCATCAGGATATTCTCCTAAAACTCAAAAACGGTAAATTTGTAGGGGTTCAGGTCAAAACCAGACAGCTTAGTTCACCGCCACTGCTAGCGACTGACAAAGAACTAGTCAAAACAATTTGCAATTTCATGAACTTGAATCGCGATTTTCCAGACGCATTTCACGGCTTCGTAATTCTTAGCAATCACGGTTTTCGATATACAACAGACTATTCTAGCCTTCCCTACTTGATTAAGACCTCAAAGTCCGAAGACAGCAACTTAAGGAAAGGAATAGTTAACGGCTATCTCAACCGAGTAAATCACCAACTAGCACCCAGGGTTTACACCATTGAAGAACTCACAAATGTTCTAAATAACGTAACCACTGAAACTATGCCAAGCTTTGAAGAATTTACGATCGCTATAGCAGAAAAAATTAGCTCCCAATTAACGTTTGCAAAGAACTGCACTGCCGAACAACTGACCGAGATGGCAGACCAGTTGGTCTATAAGTTACAGACAGCTGCAGCATTGAATGAAAAACGAATCTACAATAATTTCTCATTCGAAAAACTTCAGGACACAAAAACAGAATCAATAATTTCAGCGAAGAGAGTTACCCGCGACGAAATTGAAAGAACTCTTCGTCAAACACTTGGTTCCACAATACCTAACTACGAGCTGCCACGCATTGAGCCGACAAGCGACTTAGAGATGGATGAAACAAGTATTCTCACATCTAAAGCGGCATTTCTTAGGTTTTCCTCAACTCTTCTAAAATGGGACACTACTTTAGATGGAAAAACTCGTCTTGAATCACCAGTTTTAACATCAATCAAAAACAATATCGAGGCCAAGCATTCAAGTGTTCAACTTATACTAGGTCCGCCAGGTGCCGGTAAATCAGCACTAATGGCTGTATTAGCACGAGATTATCATGAATCGGGCCGCCAAATCCTCGCAATAAAAGCAGATCAGCTGGACCAAAACATCTCGTCAATCGAAGCTCTAAACAACCGCATCAACGCAAACTTTGATCTTTCTAATTCAATAAAGGCTATCAGCCGCAAAGAACCGGTTATTGTCATTTTAGACCAGCTAGATGCTCTTGCCGATCTTATCTGCCTTGACAGCTCTCGACTTCGAACACTGATCGATTTTGTGTCTAGCATTGCATCTTTCCCGAATATT
>JAUPUU010000447.1 GCA_030917395.1 Cyanobacteriota bacterium erpe_2018_sw_21hr_WHONDRS-SW48-000092_B_bin.40 | reverse complement strand
CGATACCGGCGGAAGGACTAATTGAAGCTTTTAGAAATGATCCAGTGGTAGCGTCCATTGCACTATCTCTGGTGTCACGAGTAAGAGATGGATTGACGGTAAAGAAGGTGCCACCACGCAACTGCTGCTCTCGTGATTGCCCAGCCATAGCTGCCGCTTGAGCGTCGGTGCTAGCCATGCCCGTAACCAAAGCGCGATTGGCCATAGAAGTCAAAATATCTTGATTAGCAGCAACACCGGCGACGTTCTTGAGAAAAGTATTCTCTCCTGTAAGGCCTAGATTGGCATTCCACCCTCGAGCCAAAGGCTTAGAAAAAGTCGTGCTCACACCAACAGTACGTTGCATGGCTTGGTCGATAAACATACTACCCATATTCCGGCCAAAGCCAGAAACGGCCATAGACACATTGGAGCCACGTAAGCTTGGTTCAACCCAGTTTGCTTCAATGTTATAGGTGCGTCCGGTGGGCAGGAAGGTGTTGCCAGCGTTGTTAATCGAATTAGTAACACTATTGAATGTTCCAGAGCCAACCTGTGAACTAAAAGAAAGAACCTGACCCCGGCCTCTAAAGTTGCCATCGGAAAAGTTCAAGGAGCCAAATGGTCCAGCGACAGAATCGACACCACCACCAAGACCTACAGATCCGGTTCGCTTCTCGTCAACTTCAACTTTAAGAGTGTACTTATCGGGATTGGTGGCCGATGGCACTAGAGAACGTCTAATGTCCTGGAAATAGCCATTGGCATACATTTTCTTCAGGTCATTGGTGAGCTGTTTCTCGTTATAAACAGCCCCAGCCTTGGTTTTTATACCGTTTCGGATAATGAAATCTTTGGTTTTCTTATTACCAACAATCTCAATATTATCGATAGTACCTTCGTTTATTACCAGTTCCACAGAACCATCAGGATCATCTTTGACGTCGGTGACGCGAGCTAAGACAAAACCTCGTTCGTGATAGCCCTGCTCAACCTTATCGATAGCTGAAGAAAGAGCGTTAAGATTCTGAGGTTTGCCGAGCTGATCGCTAAATAACTTAGTGATCTCTTCGGTAGAAATTGCATCATTTCCACGAATTGAAAACTGTGTAATTGGCGCATTCTCAGTCACACGAATCTTGAGTAAGACGCCACTGCTAGTCATTTCTGGATTGACTTGGAGACTTTGCTCATCAAAATAGCCCATTCCATGAATGGCTTTAAGATCTTGCATAACGACGTCACGGTCGTATTTATCGCCCTTTCTGGTCTTAACGACACTGTTAATCTCTTCTGTAGAAACTAAGCGATTGCCCTCAATCTTAACGTCGTCTACAACGATGTCGCTGGCCAGTGATGAAGCTGAGGCTTGAGAGCTGTTCGAGCTTGACGCACCACCAACAGTAAAGTGAGATGGAGTAGCGCTCGTATTGTCGTCAGAACCTTGGGCGCAGACGGGTAAAGCAGGCGACAGAGCGATAGAGCAGGCCATCATTGCTGCCACAAGGGAGGTGTTTTCAATTTTAGGGAGAAGTTTGAACTTCACTAAAAACCTATTCATTCGGCAGTTGGCCGCCGGAGACTCGCTTGAAATTGACAACGACATTTTCACCGCACCATCGGCCTGTATTCTAACAGACAACCCAGCATGCCAAGGTGTTCCGTAACGCAAGTCGTGTGAGCAAACTCTAATCACTTGGCAGCCTTCGGCTGATTTGACTTTGAATTCTCACTCTCGATAAATGCAATTTAGCCGATATCGGTCAAATTGTTTTAGGCGAAATTTGACCGATATCGGCCAAGTTTTATACGGCGATCGTGCCTTCTTATATTGAACTTTCTCCCTCCAAAATCCGTATAGAAAAATACGAGCATCTTGATGAGGTTCCTATGCAATTCAGCGGAGAGGAAAGGGAAGCAAATTTAGAACTAATAAAAAAGCTCTGGCCAATCTTTGAGGAGCGTATTCCTGATGACGCAACAGCTTTGAACTTTGTTCGGCAAACCTTGCTAACGAACAGCGCAATCCATTGCCATTGTGGCGTAACTGTGAAAAAGAAGTATCAATCAAAGAAATCGCGCACACTCATTTGCAAGAACTGCAAGAAAGAAATTTGGTTCACAGCAAAAACCCCTTTTAAAAGAGCTGAACGACTCAAGGCCTGGTTGGGGGCAATTTTCCTCATGGGCCACGGAGCAGTGGTTACATCGAACAAACTAGCTGCGTTGGCGGGCACAGCCATCTCCACAGCCTTGAACATTGTGCGCACCATTGGCCTCGTACTAGAGAACGAGCGGCACTTGGAAGCAATAGATAGATCTTTTCCTGTGCCGTCAGCAGAATTTATTTCAATATTCTGTAGACGCAGCCTTCTGACTCTTCCCAAAGTTCATCCATCAACCGAGATAGAAGAGAAGAAGGCAAAATCTGAAACTAAGACGAAACAAGGGCGATCAGAGCACCGGCCAAAGGCAACAACCACTGAGCACCTAAGCGAAAGTGAGAAAGAAATATTCGAACTTATAACCTCAGAACCTATAACTCAAGATCAGATTTGTCAAAGCACGACTCTACCAGTTAGTGCTGTAGCCAGTGCTCTTGTGATTCTCGAAATCGAGGGACTGATCCAGGCCCATGCAGGAGGTCGCTTTAGTAGACGCAGCTGCGCAGACACCAACAGCAACAACAACGAGACCGAACTAAAAACAAATCCGCTAGCGGCAATGTCACTAGTTGGCAGAACAATCGACTCAACTCTATCAATTAGGGGCGGCATAAGTCGAAAATATTTGCAGATCTATCTAGCGGCAATATGGTGTCACTTCGATCGCAGACGATGGAGTGAAGAGAAGCTGCTGCTTGCCTTCTTGCGAGCACCGAGCATCACATACAAAGATATATTGAACTATGAGTCACCACCACTTGCTGCAATGGTGGCAATAACTAGATTGTAGATCCAAAGCCTGAGCCAAATTACAAAAGTAGCGAGCCTTTTTCAGACTCGCTACTAAAGCTTGATTTAGCTAAAAATAGAACTAAGCTTCGAACCAGCCAACAGCTTGAGGATCAAGATTGATATTTATCTGCTTAACTTCGGTATAGGCTTCAAGACCGAATGTTCCTAGCTCGCGGCCCCAGCCACTTTGTTTATAACCGCCCCATGGGCACTCGGTGTAGGTATTGTGATAGGCATTAACCCAGGTAATTCCGGCTCTCAATTGCTTAACTACTCGGTGGGCTCGAGTTATGTCGTTGGTGAAGACGGCACCAGCTAAGCCAAACACTGAATTATTTGCTAATTCAATAGCTTCCTCTTCAGTGCTGAACTTTTGCACCACTACCACTGGTCCAAAGATTTCCTCCTGCACCACTCGCATATCAGGTTTAACATCGGAGAAAATAGTTGGATTGACATAGTAGCCACTGCCGTACTTTTCACCTTTGGGTTGATCCCCTCCAGTAACAAGTTTGGCACCTTCCTTTTTGCCGATCTCAATATATTCAAGAACCCGTTTCAACTGAGACTCACTAACAAGTGGCCCCATTTCAGTCTCCGCTTCCAGGCCAGGGCCCACTCTAATTTTCTTAGCTCTAGCAGCCATTTTCTTTACAAACTGATCATAGATTGATTGCTCAACTATCATCCGTGAGCCAGCAGAACAAACCTGACCAGCGTTGCAATAGATGGCAAACAAGGCATAATCAACGGCGATATCTAGATCAAAATCGGGGAACACCACCATTGGTGATTTTCCACCTAGCTCTAAAGTTACCTTTTTCAAATTAGTGAGAGCAGAGGTGGCTACTCGCTTGCCGGTATTGACACTACCAGTGAAGGCAATTTTATCTACAATTGTGCTTTCAGCAATTGGTTGACCCACCGTTGGGCCATCACCTAGAACTATGTTGACCACGCCTTCCGGCAACTTCAAATCGTGCAGCAATTCAGCCAGGCGAATGGCCGTCAAAGGTGTGAATTCTGAGGGCTTGAGCACACAGGTGTTGCCAGCAGCTAGAGCTGGAGCAAGCTTCCAAGCCGCCATCAAAAGCGGATAGTTCCACGGAACAATTTGACCGCAAACACCGATTGGCTCTCGCACCACAGTAGTAACTGAAGGTGCTGGAACATCGATTGATTGGCCACTGGGTTTAGTTATCAAGCCAGCATAGTAGCGGAAGCAATAGGCCGCATCAGCTATATCGTAGGTAGTCTCACGCAAGGGTTTGCCACCGTTGAGAGTCTCTAACTCAGCCAATTCTTCGGCATGAGCATCGATAGCGTCGGCAATTTTATTGAGGAACTGACTACGTTCTAAAGCTGTCATTCTCGGCCACGGGCCATGGTCAAAAGCTTTTCTAGCGGCACGGATAGCTTCCTCAACCTGCGTTTTCGAAGCCTCGGCTACCGTGGTCAACGGTTTGCCATTGGCGGGGTTTACGAGAGTGCGCTCACTAGCTCCGTCGACAAACTTTCCATCAATAAATAGTTGCCACTTACGATCTACTTTGACTTTCGGAGCCGTTAAGGTTTGAGCCATGAGTTTATCCTCTCAAATATAAATATTGCGCGTACAAAGCAAAGCAGCACCTAGATTAGGGCGTGCCACTGATCAGAATAAGGTCCCAACAGGGTGGCAATCATATCATTTGTGCAACAATATTAACTATTTCAACCTTAGTTTCGATTGGAGACCTCAAGCGCATGGCTCATGGATATCCCGGTACCTTCCTTACTCTTGAAGGTCCAGAGGGCGCGGGTAAAACGACACAAGTCAAGCTGCTTTCCACCAAACTTGATGCCATTGGCATACCGCATCTGATCACACGCGACCCGGGTGGCACTCCGCTTGGAAAGCAGATCCGGCGAGTACTTCTTACTCCGGGAAACCCAGTCAGTCCGATGGCAGAACTGTTGCTCTACTCAGCAGACCGTGCTCAACACGTGGACGAGCTAATTATCCCAGCGCTCAAAGCTGGAAAACTAGTCATTTGTGACCGTTACACCGATTCAACGGTAGCCTACCAGGGATATGGCAGAAACCTCGATTTAGAACTGATTAGCCAACTCAATGGAATGTCTACCCAAGGCTTAAAACCAGAGCTAACAATTCTCTTTGACTTAGAGAGCGAGAAGGGCTTAGGTCGACTGCATCCAGGCGGGCACGACCGCATGGAGCGAGAAGCCATTGAATTTCACCACAGAGTGCGCAAAGGCTACTTAGAATTGGTCAAGAAAGAGCCGGAACGGTGGCAAGTAATCGACGCAAGCAAAGCACTGAGCGCTGTCCAAGATGAGCTCAAGCAGATAATTTGCACAGCCTTTGGAAAACGCTTTGATCTTTCACAACTCTAGTTCTGGTCCTATTTCTAGATACGGCTAACGGTCTTTGACGTGCTCGCTCATCTCTTTGGCCAAGCCATCAAGATCTCGACGAATTTCGGCTTCACTATCGGCATCTAGCTCTCCACCTTGAGCGATTCTCATACTGCGCTCTTTACGCTGAAGATCGATTGCCCGCTGCTTCAAATGCTTGTAATGAATCTCAGCGACCTTTTTATCTTTCATAGAATCTTCGAGATACTTCAATGTATCGGTTAGCTGAATTGCTGGAGGAGGCAATTTCGCCTGCGGTGTAGAAGCTGAAGGATCGATGAAAATAATGGGTGCATAAAGGAAGCTATTAGAGAGGAAAGGATAGTAATAGCCAGAGTTTCCTTTCCAGAAATTACAGTTAAAATTGCCAATTCTGCAGGTAAACGCTGCCCCTCCGGTAAATTGAGGGCGACTGGCTGGCCAAATATAAGGCACTAACGGATTGAGAACAATCGGCTGACCATAAGGATTGAGAAAGGCTCCATTTGGACCATAGCGATACCCCCCACCAATCATATAGTTGCCAGTCTGCAAGACTGTGGGCTGATTCACGCTTTGCTGATAACCGCCATACTGATAGCCATTATTTTGATAGGCGCCATTAGGATAATTAGAATAGCTAGGATAGCCACCGATTGGGCTAGCGGGCACGCTAGAAGGAACGCCTCCAGAGCCAAATGCACTAGAGGCGCCATAACTACTAGCGCTGCTGCTCTGGGCCAATAATGGGGAGAAAACCTGCGGCAAGACGGCCAACACAAGCAACGGCAGAGCTAGCAACCGGGTTGATGCAGACCAAGCGAGCTTCGGTAGTTTCATTGGCACCTACTCCTGAAGAATGCTTCCTGCGACCATACTGCCAAAACTAGTCTAGATCAACTCTTAACTAATCGCCATTAGTCTTTGGGTTGTTCCTTAGGAGCAGACTTAACAAACCATTGATAGTTGGTTTCTTCGCCCAGCATATGAGCGCAGATCAAGCTCCACAAACAAAGAAAACCAAGTGAATTGACATTGTAGACCCCAACTGGAGGCAAACTACCGGTAGTCACGAGGGTTATAAGACCAGGGGCGGCAACGATTGAGCAGAATATGCCGAGCTTTTTAGCTACTGCAAAGAAGGGTTTAGAGAGCCTGTTTTTTCTCACCAGCAAAATCAGACCAAAAGTAAGCAATAAGAGAGCTACTGCCAATCCATGCACGGCCCAGTCAAAGATAATGCGGCAAAAAATATTGACCGCCGCTTCTTGAATCGTGTGCACAGTCTCAGCGTAACTAAAATTGTCCGATAGTCTTTCCATTTACTTGATTTCCATTTTCAGTCTTATTGAACCGCTTTTAGCCTAATTGAACAGCCTTCACCTTACTGATTGTCCTACTTAGCTGCAGTGTGAAGAGCTCTGCCTAGATTCGTAAAAGCTTCAGCCATATTGGCGTCACAGTCGATGGCCTTTCTCCACTCGGCGATGGCGTCATTCTTTTGACCACTGCGCCAAAGAGCCAGACCTAAATTATTGTGCGCATTTGCGTCAAGTGGAGCATATTTCAGACACTCTTTATACGCTTCAGTTGACTGTTGTAGCAAACCTGATTGGTATAGTGCCACGCCCATATTGTAATGTGCCTCAGGATAGTCAGGTTTAAGACCAATAGCCTGACGCCAGACGTCAACGGCTTCGTCATAACGTTTAAGTTGATAGAGCACAATACCCAAATTGTTACGCGCTTGCGGATAACTCGGGTCGACCTTTAGGGCCCGCTCTAGAACGAAAACAGCCTCGGGTAAATGGTTCATCTTCCAGAGCACAACACCAAGGCAGTTGAGAGCATCAGTGTCATTGGGATCGGACTCAAGCAAGCTTGAAAGTATTTTATGTGCTTGAGTAAACTCACCGAGACCTTCATAGCACTTAGCAAGCCGCAATTCTATATCGCGCGGCATTAGCCCCTTTTTACCTTGTAAAGCCTTTTGGGCGGTCTTGTACTCAAGCAAAGCTTGCTCATAGCGATGCAAGGCTCTCAATGAATCGCCCATGTCAATATGCACTTCTTGCAACTGCGGGTTGTCGCGCAGAGCCTCTTGGAAGGCGGTTACCGCAGCATCGTTATCACCTTTCAAAGCCAAGACATGACCGAGGTTGCGGTGAGCTTCGGCGAAATCTGGATTGAGCCTAAGAGCGCGGTACAGTGCCTCCACCGCCAAATCGTATTGACCAGCAGAGATATAAGAATGGGCCAGGTTGTTAAACAATTCACAGCGGCTGGGATTGTTTTCTATTGCTTTTTTAAATTCTTCAAGGGCTGCTTTATTGTTGCCCTGCCGTTTAAGACAAACAGCTAAATTATTGTGAGCTGAGACATTTTGCGGCTCCCGACGAATTACTTCTTCGAATTGTTTAATAGCGCTATCAAGCCGATCCGATTGAGCATTCTCCATGCCCGACAGCAGTAACTGACTAGAAGAGGAAGTATCAAGATTAAGATTCTGAGCCGCATCCTTAAAATCGAGGGCCCTAGTTGGCAAATCAGAAACAGGTGCACTCATTTCAAAGGTAACATCGGCGCTTGGCTTCAGTACAGAGTCATCATAGATAGGAGAAGTAGCTTGCATAGGCAAATTAGTCTGAGTAAGCGAATCGGGCCGAGCGGGCGCAGAATTCTGCTCTTGCGAGGAGGCTGGATCAGACTGAGCAAAGATCGGACTTGGATTTAGCGTCACCAATGCAGTGCCAATCCAGCAACAAATAAGCAAAGGCTTTATAAAAATTCGCGCGCGATTGTCAGACACTATTTCCTCCAAGCAACATTGAGAATATCAGGATGTGCTCAAGTCTTGTAGACTCTAGGGATGACGAAATGAGGTTTCTTTGCTGTGGAAAAATCAATTACCATCAAAGTGTCTTTGAAAGCTTGTATTAAGGCTTCCCTTGTCGCCACATTAGTATGCACGGCCTGCATAGCTCAGCCGCTATGGCAAAGCTGTGGTAGCGCAGAAGAGCTGCCTTTCGATAGAAAATTTAGTAGAGAAGAGCTTTTGCTACTTAACCTGGGCCATGGTCAGGGCTCAGCGGGGTTCTTTTTACTGGAAGCACTGAGACAGAGTAAAGAAACCACCCACAATTTGCAAAGGGCGATGTCACAAATGCGGCAGGTTGAATCGACCTATGCCAAATCAAAAGGCAAGCCGGATGACAAGTATCTGCAAAATTCGGAACTAAAGCTAACCCAAGCGCGCCAACGTTCAGAAGAACTCTCAGAGAATATCTCTGATGGCTTCCGTGAAATGAAGCGATCGATTAAAGAAACACTATTGCGGAATCCGTAAAGAAGATTTTTATCGGAGTTAGACTCTAGAAGCTGGCAGGTTGAACAGCCGGCACTAACTCAACCGTGATAGGCATGCTGCTAACTTGTACCTTATCTATCTCCAGAACCACTGTATAAGTTCCTTCTGCAGGGAACACAAGGCCAGAGAAAGCACTGATTAGCTTGTGCAAGGTAGCACTATTTGGCAACGGCTCAACTTGGCCTTCTGTAGAAGAAGTAATCTCTTCGCCCTTAGGGCTAAGAATTTTGAACTTATAAGTGAATCCCTGCTGTAATCCCCTCAGCTGTGCAAACACATAAACTATTGGAACGAGTGTGGGAAAAGCGTGCGAACTAATCAAATTGTGCACATTGACAAGAGTAACTGCGTCTCGTCTGAAAATATCTTGCAAGACTCTCTCACAAAGACAAATTGCAACAACTTCAGGGGTATCAGACATAACTTCTCCAAAAGAATTAGCGTTTCAAAAAAAATAGCGATTGTCACTTTACCGTGGCAGACTCAGAAGATAATAGCAAAACCAGGCTTAAAGGTCGTTAGTTACCATCTTTAAATGGTCCAGCACTGGCTGTCAGATCCATTAGCAAGGCTGAATTCTTAAGAATTTTGTCCATGGCAATTTTATCTGGCCCGCTTGTAGCCTCCATCATCTGCCTCAATGGCACAACATTTGAAATAATAGATGGAAGAGAGAAGTCCATACCAAACGCCTTGATATCGGCGTTGATATCTTCTTCTTTAGGATTGCGGTAACCAATACAACGACAACGGCTAGCCACTCTCTCGAAGTCTCTTGTCTGTTGATTTGTCAGAACCAAAAGTCTACCCGGATCCAGAGTGACAAGTTTTTTGTCCACTACCACCTGCACTGCATCCTGCCTAGTCTGGTGCAAATCATAGATAGCAACGTCGCCACCACTGCTCATCACAAACACCATAGCACCACTAGGGATGAAGACTTTACCCATAGAGGTAGTGACCGTAATGTCTT
>JAUPUU010000446.1 GCA_030917395.1 Cyanobacteriota bacterium erpe_2018_sw_21hr_WHONDRS-SW48-000092_B_bin.40 | reverse complement strand
GAGCTACCGTTTGAAGAAAGCTACCTTGATGATTGGTTCATAGAAAGAGAGCCTGGGATGATGCAAGAAATTGCCATTCCAACCATCAACTACGACGAGTGTGAGATCGTCTGGCAAGAGTCTTAGTCAGAGTTATTCATGCCATCAACAAGGTCTTGAGTATAAAGGTCTAGATTGCCCTTGACCGGTGAAAAGCCTACAAGAGACTCATTAAACTGCTCCTGATTTACCTTGCAAGGGCTTGCTTCCACCAGATCACAAAGACTGATAGTTTGAACACGAGGAATCGATGCCTCGAGGTTCTTGCCTGATCGAAAAACCTTATATGAATATCGCACCGGCAAACCATAGCCGACCGGAGCGCTGGCAAAGCAACAGACATCAGCAGCGACCTCCGGATTAACCTTAATTTCTTTGGTTGCCCAATAGTCGCCAATTACTTTTGCGCCGGGCTCGGTAAGCAAGTGTCCACTTAAAAGATAATGGCGACATTTAATTCCGCAGATAGCCGCCTCGTCACCGGCTTCCACTTTATCAATTTTGATTGGGTTACTACGCAGAATTTCAACTGCCCAGTCTTTCATCCGCACCTTCGCATAAGTCTTGTGCTCTAGATTGCGGCCAATCATGCTACCAAAATGAGGCGGACCGAAACAATAGGTCACTGTGTCGTTAGTGATAGTGGCGTGGTTTTCAGTAAATAGGCCGTCGTATGGTTCGTCTCCGGCGCCCCACTTAAGCTTCATGCGATAGCCATCGACTAACTTAGCGGAATCAGTGCGAGTATTCGCGGCTACCATGTTCTGGGACTGGGAACGGGACTCTGCCTCTCTTTGCGCTTTCTCCGACTCGGCCTTATCAGAAGCTACATTCGCTTTCTGCAAAGTCAGCACAACAGCAGCTAAAACAACTAGAGAAACGAGAGAAACAATAGCAACCAATATATTTTTTCTCGTTCCAGTACTATCACTAGATGCGGTGACACTATCAGATACTGGCTCTAACGACTTCGCTGTAGAACTGACTCTGTTTAAATAAACTGGCAAGACCTCTTCACCGCGCTGCACCTTCTCTAAATCAGCTCGCACCTCGGCCATCCGTTGATATCGTTCAACAGGATTCTTCCGCAATAGTTTTGCCACCACAATTTCAATAGAATCTGGAAATACTCCCGGCCCAACGACACCGGCAAGCGACGGTGCCGGCGCTTCTAGATGACCACCAACAATCACCGCAACCGAATTTCCAACAAACGGGGGCTGTCCGGTCAGGCACTCAAACATGGTGCAACCTACCGAATAAATATCAGAGCGACCATCCACCGCCTCTCCAGAACACTGCTCAGGGCTCATATAAAATGGACTACCAAAAACATCACCGGCAAGGGTAAGGCTTTGCTTGAACCGGTCACGCTGTGAAAGTTTCGCCAAACCGAAATCGAGAATCTTTACTACCACACGATCACTCACATCAGTGGTCAGCATTATGTTGCCCGGCTTGAGATCGCGGTGAATGACACCACTTCGATTGGCATACTCAACACCATCGCAAACCTGAAGAAAGACCTCAATCACACTCTCCAATTTCATTCTCGTTCGCTCAGACAATATGTCAGCAAGACTCTGACCAGAGACGAATTCCATAGCATAGTAAGGCAAACACTCAGCGTGAATACCCAGGTCGGTAACTTGCACGATGTTCTGATGATTGAGTTTGGAAATCACTTGGGCTTCCTGCTTAAAGCGCTGCCAAGCCTCCTTCGTCACTTGTTCAGGTGGAATTACCTTAAGGGCACAACGTTTGTCTAGGCGCTGATGAAGAGCCAGATAGACTTCCCCCATCCCGCCCCGACCGATGGGCCTAATAATGCGATAGTTGCCACCTACAATGGCGCCTGTTTTCAATCCGATCAGGTGAGTCTTACCGTCCGCATCAAGACGTGCTCGTTCAAACACGCTAGCAGAGCCGTCTTCATCTAACGCCGATTGCTGCAAAAGCCTAAACCTCTTCGACATACTGTTGTCATCAAGGCCCGCTTCTACTTCGCACTTGCAGCGAATGTCCTGAAAGAGAAACCCACTAATCGAACCTTCCTGGCCGTCATGACCAAAGGCGAGTCCACATTTGCGGCAAAAATCATTACTATCTACCGCATTGCCGACTTTGAGCGCTTGACCGCTCTTACAGCGACAATAGAAGCTCTGAAAAAAATATCCAGTAAGTGAGCCTATCTTAGACTCGACGGCGACACGTTTACCGCATTTGCTGCAGGTCTTCAACTGATCGCCTGCCTTGTCTGGTCTTTGAGCTGACATATCATCGGCCCTTTAAATATGCATCAACAACAACAATGAGAATAGGTATGCCGATGGCAAGGCAAGTAACTGTCAATGCGCGTTCGACATTCGTCAAAACAATTATTTTATTGGTTTTTGACATGGGAGGAACTTCTCATTGCTTGTGTTTGAGTGAGTCATACACTTTTGCGCGGCCATCATGCAATGTGGCGGCCATTCGCTCTTTC